>WFQO01000157.1 GCA_015486995.1 Nitratifractor sp.
TATTTATTTGGTGCGGTAATAGTCCCGGATTTCAGAGCAGGAGTGTGAGTGAGCAGAATCGAAAACGATATCAGAAGTCTGGCGATCGGATCCTTCGACGGGATGCACGTCGCCCATCGGGAGTTGATCGCTCTGGCGGAGCTCGTCCTAGTGATCGAGCACGGACGCGGGACGCTGACGCCGGGATTCAAGCGTAGCTGGTACACCGATCGCCCCTGCGCTTTCCTCCTTCTCGAACGGATCAGGGGATGGAGTCCTCAAGTCTTCACCGATCGTCTGCGTCGGGATTATCCCCATCTCGAAAAGATCGTCGTCGGTTACGATTTTCGTTTCGGTCGGAACAAGGAGGGGACACCGGAGCTTCTGGAGCGCCTTTTTGACGGGGAGGTAGTCGTCGTGGGAGAAGTGACCGTGGGAGGTGTCTCGGTCCACGCGCGTACGATCCGGGAGTTTTTGCGCCGGGGAGAGCTGGCGGCAGCCAATCGGATGCTGGGGCGCGCTTACCGCATCGACGGCGAAGCGATCAGAGGGCAAGGAATCGGCGGGCGCGAGCTGGTCCCGACGATCAACCTGGATGTTCGGGGTTATCAGCTCCCGACCGAGGGAGTTTACGCGGGGCGGACACGCCTCGACGGAACCTGGTACCCCAGCGTTGTCTTTCTCGGGAATCGGGTAACGACGCAAGGAGGTTTCGCGGTGGAGACGCATCTCATCGGCCGGAAGGTCGATGAAGTCCAAGGAAGAGTTTTTATCGAATTTCTCGACTATCTGCGCCCCAACCGCCGTTTCGATTCTCTCGAAGCGTTGCGCCGGCAGATCGACATCGACATCGCTGCAGCGTCGAAGCGGCTTGGGCTCTGAGCGTTTCGCTCTCCTTACTCGATCACTCTATTAGCTCCTCTTCGATCGCTTTTTCGGTTTTTCGCAATTCCCGGTCTTCCCGTTCCTCTTTCATTCGCCGCTGGGTTCTTTTGCGGTAGCGTTCACGCTTGAGCTGGATGTTGCGGTAAATGCTACGAATCTTTTTCTGCGGTTCCTCCTCGAGATCGACGCGGGCGTGTTCGATGTCTTCTCCGTAGTCGATGTGCAGGAGATCGGACTTGCTGATGACGATCTTTTGGGAGGGGAAGACGCTACGGTGGCCGGAGACGAGAAAACTGATGACGATGCTTACCGCGGCGTAGTGGGCGACGTCCATCCCGAAAAGCTCCATCGCCATCACCGTCGCCGCGATGGGAGCGTTGGTGGCGCCGGCGAGGACGCTGACGAAGCCCAATGCCGCGAAAAGCGCCAGCTGATGCTCACTGCCGAAGAGCCCTCCGAACCAGTGTCCGCTGGTGGCTCCGATGTAGAAAATCGGTGTGACGATTCCTCCGCTACCTCCCGATCCGAGAGTGACGGCGGTATAGAAGATTTTGGCGAGGAAGGCGTACCAGGGGGTCCCGCCGACGATTTCGTTCTGGATGTTCATACTTTGGGAAATCGTATCGAGGCCCAGACCGAAATAACTGGTCCCGAGAACGAAGGAGAGAAGAATGAGCAGCACTCCGGCTCCCAGAGCCTTGAGGTAGGGGTTCATCGGGATCCGCTCGACCGCCTTTTCTGTCTGCTGCAGCGTGGCGATGATGAGATAGGCCACCAGACCGAAGAAGACTCCCCCGAGCATCACTTTGGCGATGAGCACCGGATCGATGAAATAGTGCTGGAAGTAGCTGATGTCATAATAAGTGTATTTGACGCCGAAATATTGCGCGGTGAAAAAGGCACTGAATCCCGCCACGAAAGAGGGGAGCAACACTTCGTACATCACGGCGCCGACGACGAGGACTTCGATGCCGAAAATCGCTCCGGCGATCGGAGTCCCGAAGACGGTGGCAAAACCGGCGCTGATCCCGCAGATGACCAGCTTTTTACGGTCCTTGGGCGAAAAGCGGAGTAGATCGGCGATGGCGGAGGCGGTCCCGGCACCGATCTGCGCTCCGGGGCCCTCTTTACCGGCGGAGCCTCCCGTGACCAGGGTGATGACGGTGGTGAGCAGTTTGACGGGAATGACGGCCACGTCGATCTTTCCGTTGCGTTTGTGCACCGCTTCGATGACTTTTTCTGTCCCGTGTCCCTTGGCTTCCGGAGCGAAACGTTTCGTCAGCCAGACGCTGAGCATCAGGCCGAAAGGAAGCAGATAGTAATAGGGAAAAGGGAGGAAGGTCCGCCCCGCCTCCCCCCAGGCCAGAATGTTGAGAAAGAGGGTGACGATGGAACCGATAATAATTCCCACAACACTGGAGAAAAAGGTCCATTTGGTAACGCTGAGAAGGATGGAAGAGTGTTCGACGGCAAATTTCATTTTATGACCTAACCTTTGGGAAAAAGAGGACGTATCGCTCTGTCGATTATAGCACACAGACATCGGGAAATCTGTTTGGAAAGTGTTATAATTCGGCAAATTTCCCAGGGGGATGCGATGAACGATCTGGAACGACTCGACAAAGAATATGTGCTGGCTTCTTACGCCCGGAATTACACCAATTTCGTTCGCGGAGAGGGAGCGAAGCTCTACGATGAGAGCGGGCGGGAGTTTATCGATTTCGCCAGCGGGATCGGTGTCTCCAGTCTCGGCCACGCCCATCCGAAGCTCAGCGCGGCGATCTGTGATCAGGCGTCGAAGCTCATTCACGTCTCCAACCTCCAGGTGATCGAACCCCAGGCGAAGCTCGCGCAGCGTCTCGTGGAACTCAGCGGTTACGATATGCGCTGTTTTTTCGGAAACTCCGGAGCCGAGGCCAACGAAGCGGCGATCAAGATTGCCCGCAAATACGGAGAGACCCGCTTCGAAACCAAACGATACAAAGTGATTACCCTCAAACACTCCTTTCACGGGCGCACCATCACCACCGTCAAAGCGACGGGGCAGAAGGAGATGCACAAACCGGACTTCTCCCCCTATCCGGCGGGCTTCGCCTACGTGGACTCCATCGACGCCGTCTACGAAGCGATCGACGATGAAACCGTAGCGGTGATGATCGAGCTGGTCCAGGGTGAGGGCGGCGTACAGCCCTTCGAACGGGAGGAGGTCCGGGATCTGGCGAAGTTCCTGCGCAGCCGGGAGCTGCTGCTGATCGTCGACGAGGTGCAGACGGGAGTCTACCGTACGGGAGAGTTCCTCGCTTCGCAACTCTACGGGATCGAGCCCGATGTCGTCACCCTGGCCAAAGGGCTCGGCGGCGGTGTGCCTATCGGCGTGGCGATGACCCGGCTCAAGGAGATTTTCAAGCCCGGAGACCATGGCAGCACCTTCGGCGGGAATTATCTGAGTACCCGGGCGGGGTTGACGGTCTTGGAGGTCCTGGAGGAAGAGCGAAAGGGTGGAGCCCTGCAGCATCGGATCGATCGTTTCAGCCGCTATCTGGAGCGCCTGGCCGGGGGGATGCCCGAGCGCTTTAGTGAAGCGGTGGGGCTGGGGCTGATGCGGGGGTTGCGCTGCCGCGACGCCGCGACCCAGGGGGCGATCCTGGAGGCGGCTTTCGCCGAGGGGCTCATCCTGCTCAAGGCCGGGCGCAATACCGTTCGCTTCCTGCCGCCGCTGATCATCGGCGACGACGAGATCGATGAAGGGTTCAAACGTTTTGAAAAAGCTCTGGCTACTCTCTAATCTTCTTCTCCTGCCCCTGGCGGCCGGGAACGATCTGGCCAATTACCTCTCCCGGGAAAAAAATCAGATTTTCGACTACCAGGAGGAGGCGAACCGGCTGGAGAGCGCCGTGCTGCGCAAAAGCTGGATCAGCCCCCTGATGCTGAGCTACGGAGAGAGTCGCAGTGACCAGCCCTGGGGAGAGCAAGCACGGGATCGGACCTTCAGCGTCGGGATCGATCAGCCGATCTTCAAAAGCGGGGGGATCTACTACGCCGTCAAATTCGCGAACGCGCAGGAGGGGGCTACCGCCGCACAGATTCGCCTCCAACGGCGTCAAATGATCGCCCGGGCGATCGAAGTCCTCTTTGACCTGCGCAAAAACCGCCTCCAGCAACGACAACTCCGTCTCAAGATCCGTAACGATGAGATCGATATCCGACGCAAGCGGGAGCAGTACGACGCGGGGGTGATCGACAGCAGCTTTCTGAATCAGGCGATTTTGCAACGCAACCAGGATCAAACCAGCCTGTTGGTCCTTCAACTGGCCGAAAAGAACCTGCGCAACGCTTTTTCGCTGCTGAGCGACAAAAACCCCGACGGACTGCGCCTACCGCACCTGCGATTGATCGGAGCCAAGGAGTACCGGGAGAAAAACCTGGAGCTTGAAGCCCAACGTCTCCAAGTGGTCGGCAGCGACTACAACAGCAAGATGACGTGGTCGAAGTATCTGCCGACGCTTTCCGTCAATGCCGACTACTACGATACCGACAGCAACCGTCCGCTGATCGGGATGCACGACGACTATTACCGCTACGGCTTTCGGATCTCGATACCGCTGAGCGTCAACGCGCCCCAGGATATCGAAGCGGGGAGGGTGCATTATCTCCAGCAGGCGGTGCAGCTGCAGGATAAGCGCAAAAGTGTCGCCAGCGAATACAGACTCGTTCTCGATACGCTTGCCATTATCGACAAAAAGATCGCCCTGGCCCGCTCCGACGAGAAGCTCTACCGCAGCCTGCTGCGCAGTACCCGGGAACAGGCCCAGGCGGGGCAGAAGACACAGTTGGATGTCGAGACGATGCGTAACGCGATGGAGATGGCGAAGCTCGATGCGAAAGTTTACGAAGTGGAGAAGCAGATCCAACTTCTGAAGCTTTATGGGAAAATTCACGAGTGAATTTTATTTTCCTTTTCATTCTTTTCCTCTTCATTTCTTTTGTCTTTGTTTCGCGACAAAGACAAAAGAAAACGCGAAGGACTGACGTCTGTTCAACGGTGCCAAAGACTGAAAACATTGATTGTGGATTGTGCTTCACTTTGCTATGATTTTTCTAACGAGGCTTACGCTCCGTCCACAATAACCAATACACTAATATACCAATACACAAATAACAAGGCATATCGTGCGCTTCAGTAACTATATGAACGACTGGCTCTACGGGCCGAAGGGATATTATCGGACCTTTCGGGACATCGGAAAGGGAGGGGATTTCTATACAGCGGTGAGTACCAGCCCCTTTTTCGGGGCGTCGATCGCCGAGTTTTTCTGGCGAGGGATCCGGGAGGGGGAGATCCCCCGAGATGCCTGGCTGGTGGAGATCGGCGCGCACAAAGGGTATCTGCTGGCGGATATGATCCAGTGGCTCTACAGTTGCGATCCGTCGCTCGTAGAGACGATGCGGTTTGCCATCGTGGAGCGACAGGAGCCGGTGCGCAAAGTCCAGAGGGAGTATTTCGCCGAACGGTTCGGCAGCGGAGTGCGGCTGGAGCAGTTTGGTTCTCTGGAAGAGCTACACGTCCCCTACGCCCTTTTCGTCTCCAACGAAATCTTCGACGCCTTCCCCTGTGAACTTTACCGGGAGGGGGAACGGGCGGAGGTGAGGCATCCTTTTCTTGCCTGGGTGCCTGCGGAGGAGGAGCTTCGGGACTTCGCCCGCCGCCACCGTCTGCAAAGAGGAGAGATTGCTGTGGGCTACGAAGCTTTTGCCGACCGGGTCGTCGGGGCGGCCGAGCGTTCGCAGTTTGTCTCTTTCGACTACGGAGAGCGCACCGTGCGCAACGACTTTTCGATCCGCGTCTATGCGGGGCACGAAACCTATCCTTTTTTCGACGCAGAGTTGGATCTACGGAAAGCTTTCGGCGAAACGGACCTGACCTACGACGTCAATTTCGGCCACGTCATCGAAGCTTTCAAAGGGGCGGGGATGCGGCTGGAGAGTTACGAAACCCAGGCACGGGCCTTGGTGCGTTTCGGCCTCATCGACCTTCTGGAGCGTTACGCCCAAACGGCGAGCCACTCGGACTACCTCCGCCACGCCGACCGGATCAAAACCCTCATCGCCCCGACGATGATGGGAGACCGATTCAAGATGGTCCATTTCTCGAAATCGTAAAGGAACAAAAATGCAAAATGGTATCTCCAGAGTCTTCGAACATTTCGAAGCGATCAGCGCTATTCCCCACTGTAGCCGACAGGCCAAGGGGCTCAGAGACTATCTTGTCAATTTCGCCCGGGAGCGGGGGTACGAGGTGAGTGTGGATGCCGCGGGCAATATCCTGGTCCGACGCGGTAGCCCGAAGCTTTGCCTCCAGGCGCATTACGATATGGTCTGTGTCGGTAAAGCGCCCGAGATCGAGATTGTGGAAGATGAGGGGTGGCTGGAGGCGATCGATTCGTCCCTGGGGGCGGACAACGGCATCGCCGTGGCGATGATGATGGCATTGATGGATGAAGGAAAAGAGCTGGAATTTCTCTGGACGGCCGACGAAGAGGTGGGATTGCTGGGAGCGAAGGCTCTGGAGATGGCGCTGCAAAGCGGAGCGATGCTCAATCTCGACAACGAAGAGGAGGGGGTCGTGATGATCGGCTGCGCCGGCGGGGTGGATCTGATTGCGGAGCGCCCCTGTGGTCTTGTCTCCGACGAACGTCCGCTTTGGAGGGTCTCGGTCTCCGGGCTTCCGGGAGGACACTCGGGAGTCGATATCGACAAAGGAATTCCCAACGCTCTCAAAATATTGGGACAGTATCTGGCGGAACGCGAAGTGGCGCTCGTGCGCCTCGAGGGAGGAGAGCGGCGCAATTCGATCCCCGTTCACGCCGAAGCCCTCGTGCGCAGTTCGGAGGCCCTGGAAGATGAGGCGGAGGTCCGTGTCAAGCAGGTGGAGGAGGGGGTCGAGACGCCGAAAGCGGTGTTGGCCGAATCTGAACACCTGCTCCGCTTCCTGGCGACGGCTCCCCACGGAGTGGTGGAGGAAAACACCGAGTTGGCCATTCCCGAAACCAGCCTCAATCTGGCTCGGGTGGAGTGGGGTGCGCAGGGGTGCCGCATCGAGTACAGCCTTCGGGCGATGAGCGACCCTGAGCTCGAAGGGCTAGCCGAGCGGATGGAAACTCTGTTGGGGCGATACGGCTTCACGGTCCGGCGCGAGGAGGGGTATCCGGCCTGGAAACCCCGGCGGGGCCCCTTTGTCGAGAAGATTGTTGCCCTGCTGGAAAAAGAGTTTCCCCGTGTCAGCGTCCGGGCGATTCACGCCGGTCTGGAGTGCGGAGTCTTCGCACAGAAATATCCGAGCCTGCAGATGGCTTCCATCGGTCCGACCATCGAAAATCCCCACTCGGTCCGCGAACGGGTGAAGATCGATTCGGTCAAACGGACCTTCGACGCTTTGGAGAGAATTGTCGGGGATTTTAGTTGATGAAGAGGCGGTTTCACTCCTCTATGGAAAGAGTCGACAGTTTTCGTGCAACGATTCCGGCTTTCATCATTCGGTGCGTTTCCTCCTCATTGGGATACTCTTCGTAGGCGAGGATCTCCCAATCGGCGAAGAGCAGAGGAAGCTCCGCCGCCTGGAGAAGAAAATCCGACTGAAAAGTTTCGCGTTCATTCTCGGGATGATCGAGATAGGTATCGACGATGAAATATCCGCCGGGACGCACCCGCGTTTGCAGATCGGCGATCAGCGGACGATCGAGATAGTTGGTTTTGACGATAAGGTCGTAGTCGGATCGGGGAGCTTCGAAACGGTCGAGATCGGCGAGACGGCTTGCGATGCGTTCGTTCAAATCTTCCTGTTCGGCACGCTCCTTTAAAATATCCAAGGCGACGGAGGAGATATCCACGGCATCGACGTACCACCCGTGTCGGGCCAGCCAGAGCGTATTGCGACCCGTTCCGCAGGCGACATCCAGCGCTATGGAATTTTCGTGTTCCTCCGGGATGTACTCCTCCAACCATCGGCAGGGAGGGCGTTCGTCGCTCAAGACGGGATTTTCCCGATATTTCCTATCCCATTTTTCCCGGTCTCTTTCCGCCATGATACTCTCCTTTCCGTGATGGATTTGGGATAAAATATATGGTTAGAATATCGAAAAAAAGGAAAACGGTGCGAAAAAGGAGAAGAGTGCTTCTGGGAATAGCGGGAGCGTTGCTTCTGGGGCTGTCGGGATGTGCGCAACAGCAACCGACCTGGAAAGTCAAAAAACGTTATTTCGGTTTGGCATCGCATTACGGCCCGGAGTGGGAGGGACGTTTGACGGCGACGGGAGCCACCTTTCACAACAAAGAACTCACCGCTGCTCATAAGTCGCTTCCTTTCGGATCGAAAGTCCGTGTGACGCTGCTCTCGACCCAAAAGAGTGTCGTCGTCACGATCAACGATCGGGGTCCCTATGTCAAGGGACGGGAGATCGATCTGAGCGACGAAGCCGCACGTCGGATCGGTCTCGACCGTCCGGGGGTGGCCGAAGTGATGATCGAAGTTCTATCGCTGGGGCACGACAGATACATCAGTCCGGCAAAACGCAAAGCGATGAAGAGAGAAAAAGAGGCCGAAAGTCACACCAAAAAAACGGAAGGAAAACAATGAAAGAAGATCACTACTATTTCATCTCCTGGAACGTCAACGGCATCCGGGCCGTGGCGAAAAAGAAGGCCTTGAAATGGATCGATGAGGAAGTACCGGATATTTTGGGTCTTCAGGAGATCAAGGCCGAAGCGGATCAGATGCCCGACGATCTTTTTGCACACCGCTTTCGGCATCTTTACGTCAGTTCTTCCCACAAAAAGGGACAATCGGGTGTCGCTCTCTATACCGATCTGGAGCCGGACTACTACTCTCCCTGCTACGAAGTGGACATTCTCAAAGAGGGACGGATCAACGAGATTCATTTTGACGATATCGCATTTTTCAACGTCTATTTTCCCAACGGCAAACGCAGCGAAGAGCGCCTGATTTATAAAATGGAGTTTTACGACCGCTTCTTTCAGCGAATCGAAGCGCTACGCAAAGAGGGAAAATCGATCGTTTTTTGCGGCGACGTCAATACCGCACACCGGGAGATCGACCTGGCCCGTCCCAAAGAGAACGAAGAGATTTCCGGTTTTCTTCCCATCGAACGGGCCTGGATCGACAAGCTGATCTCCGCGGGATACGTCGATACCTTTCGACACGTTCACGGAGACGAGCCCGGGCGCTACAGCTGGTGGTCGATGCGGACTCGGGCCCGGGAGCGGAACGTCGGCTGGAGGATCGACTATTTTTTCGTCTCAGAAGATTTGGCCGATCGGATCGTCGATGCGGACATTCTCGACAAGATTACCGGCAGTGATCACGCTCCGGTAACGCTGAAGCTTCGCCGCTGAGTATGCGGCGTAAAAGGATATAGATTCAGAGCACCATTACCCGTACTATTCCAGGATCAATAGGCAGATCACTTTTCGTCGTTCGTGATTTGATTTTGGGTTTTGGGTGTTGGGTTGATGTCTTTTTTGTTTGGAGTGTAGTACACGGAACGCGGAACGCGAAACACGAAGTTAATTGAGAGAGATCGAGAGTCTCTCGGCCAGTTCCCGTGCGGCCTCTGTCGCGGGTGAGCGTAGAAAGAGGTCGGTGAGATTTTCCGTGTAGGCGGAGGGTTCGACGTTGATCTCGATGATCTTGGCTTGCTTGGCTTCGTAGGGAATCATGGAGGCGGGCATCACTTCGCCGGTGGTGCCGATGACCAGGAGCAGATCGGCCTCTTCGGCCAGGGCCATGGCGTCCCGGTAGGCCTGGGGCGGGATCCCTTCGCCGAAGAAGATGAAATCGGGTTTGAGCAGGCCGCCGCACTTTTTGCAACGCGGCGGCAGCTGAGAGAGATCGTGCTCCGTGAAGGGTGTTCGATCGCCACACTCGGTGCAGAGCAGGGTCTGGGCGGTACCGTGGAACTCCACGACATTACGGCTGCCCGCCTCTTGATGGAGATTGTCGATGTTCTGGGTGATGACACCTCGCAGTTTCCCCTGTTTCTCCAGCTCGGCCAGGAGCTTGTGGGCTGCGTTGGGTCGGGCTTTGGCCCCCATGTAGTCGTAAAAGATCTCTTTGATCACTTTCCAACACTCTGCGGGATGTTCGTAGAAGTAGCCCAGATCCAGGACCTTGGGATCGTAGCGGCTCCAGAGCCCCTCGGGGCCTCGGAAGGTGGGGATCCCGCTCTCCACGGAGATTCCGGCTCCGGTGAAGGCGGCGGCGTTTCGGCTTTCGGCGATCCAGCGGGCGGCGGTGTTGTAGTCGTTCATCTCAGACTCCCAGATATCGGATGGCGAGGAGGTGGATCCCCCACATAAGCACTCCGGCGGTTAGGAGGCTTGCGAACAGAATTATCACATATTTTCGCTCCCAAAAGTCCCGAAGTTTATTCATACCGAAAGTCCACAGCAGCAGACTGAAGCTCACAAATCCCGAAAACGTACTGGCCAGAGCCAGCCCCGTAGCCCCCAGGGGCTGAAAGAGGGCGAAAGCCGCCGCGGCATAACCGGCCAGAGACCAGGTGGCGATTTTGGCAGCCTTCATCTGCTCGTGACGCGAGTAGAGCCAGAGGCTGAAGAGCTTGCCCAGACCGAAGGGCAGCAGCCCCAGCAGATACATCTGCAGCACCGAGGCGGTGGCCAGGGTGTCGGCGCGGCTGAAAGCTCCCCGCTCGAAGAGCAGCCAGATGATCTCGGTGCTGAAGATCATCCCGCCCAGGGTCGCCAGGGAAAGGAGAAAGAGCAGGATCCAGAATCCCCGCTTCATCTCCCGAAGGGCGCCGCTTTCGTCTTTGTGGCGGATACGCTTGGCGACGGAGGGGAAGAGGGCAGTGCTGAGCGCGATGGCGAAGAGAGCCAGCGGCAGCTGAAAAATCCGGTTGGCGTAGTAGAGGTAGCTGATGGAGCCGCTGACGAGGAAGGAGGCGAGCCAGGTATCGAGAAAGGCCATCACCTGGGCCGTGGAGTTGCCCCAGATGGCGGGGAAGAAGTTTTTGTAGAAGCGTCGGGTGTCTTCGGCCACTTTGCGGCTGTGTGTCCCCGGGGCGGCGAAGCCGATCCCCAGCATCCGCAGCAAGCGAAAGCGGCGGGCCATGATCAGATGCACGAGGACCTGAAGCGCCCCGCCGACCAGGACGCTGTAGCTGAGCACCAGCAGGATCCGCTCCTTCTCCATCCCCCGGCTCAGCAGCAGCCCGCCGATGATGGCGATGTTGAGGAGCACCGTGGCGAAGGCGGTGGTGGCGAAGTGTTCTTTCCATTGCAGGAGCGCTCCGAAGAAGGTGACGACAAAGATCAGCGGCAGATACCAGAACTGAATCGCCACATATTTGGCAGCCAGGAGCGTAGCAGCGGGATCGAAACCCGGAGCGATGAGCCGGGTGACCGGGACGGCGAAAAGGTCCACCAGCAACGCCAACACGACGATGATCCCCAGAAAGGTCAGCAGAATCCGGGCGGCGAAGATCGTCTTGTAGCGGCTGGCGATGAAGGAGGGCAGAAAACTCTGGGCGAAGGCCCCCTCTCCGAAGATCCGGCGGAAGAGGTTGGGGAGCTTGAAAGCGACGAAGAAAATGTCACTGTAGACGTTGGCCCCCAGAATCGACGCCATCATCAGATCCCGCACGAAGCCGAAGATTCGGGAGAGGAGAATGCCGCCGCTGTTGGTGAAAAGGGAACGGATTTTCATATCCGCTTCCCTGTCATCGATTCGTTTCCGCTGCGTTTCAGGCTTCGGCGGCTTTGGCTTTGATGAACGCCTCCATCTCGTCGACGATGGGTTCGATGGGGCGCTCGCCGTCGATGACTTTGAGCAGGCCTTTGCTCTCGTAGAACTTTTCGATCTCGGGCAAGGGGTCGAGGTAGATTTTCATCCGGTGCTTGAAGACTTCGACGTTGTCGTCGCTGCGCTTGACTTCGGCCTCTTCGGCACGGCCGAGGATCCGCTCTCTGGCGACCTCTTCGCTGACGCGGACTTCGATGACGGCGGCGAGCTTTACATCCTTCTCTTCTTTCAGAATTTCGTCGAGAGCTTTCATCTGCTCGGTACTGCGGGGAAAGCCGTCGATGAGGACGATGTCCCTGGGGGCGTTTTTGACGGCGCCCACGATGGTGTTGATGACGATCTCGAGGGGAACGAGGGCTCCTTTGGAAATGTAGCTGTCGATCTCTTTGCCCAGTTCGCTGCCGCTGGCGACCTCCTGGCGGAGCATTTCACCGGTGGAGTAGTGGACGATCGTGTCGGGGTTGCGCTTGGCGATGATCTCGGCGTCGGTGGTCTTGCCGGAGCCGGGGGCTCCGATGATGAGGAAGAGTTTTTTTGCCATCTTGTTTTCCTTATTATAGATTGGTCACTGGTCATTGGTCATGGATCATCGGAGAATGACTCACATCCCAATGACAAATGACCAATGACAAATGACCGAAAGAGCATTGCTCTTTCGTGCGATCACTCCGCCGTGGGGCGCTGCCGCAGGCGGATGTGGAGCTCTTTGAGCTGCTCGGGATCCACGGGGCTGGGGGCGTGGGTGAGCAGGCACTGGGCCTTTTGGGTCTTGGGGAAGGCGATAACGTCACGGATACTGTCGGTGCCGGCCAGGAGCATGATGATCCGGTCGAAGCCCATCGCGAAGCCTCCGTGCGGGGGTGCGCCGAACTCCAAAGCGTCGAGGAGAAAGCCGAATTTCTCCTGTGCCTCTTCGTCGGAGATCCCCATCAGTTCGAAGACCTCTTTTTGGATCTCCTGCTTGTGGATACGCAGAGAGCCTCCGCCCAGTTCGGTGCCGTTGAGGACGAGGTCGTAGGCAGCCGATTCGAGCTCTTCGATGTCGTCGTAGTCGAGTGTACCTTTGTCGCTGAGCTTGGGCATCGTGAAAGGGTGGTGCAAGGCTTTGAGCTTGCCCTCTTCGAGCTCGAACATCGGGAAATCCACGATCCAGACGAACTTGTGCACGTCTTTGGGAACGATCTCCATCAGCTCGGCGAGGTAGAGGCGGAAGCGGCCCATATAGTCGAGGACCACTTTTTTCTCCCCGGCGCCGAAGAAGACGACGTCGCCCACTTCGAGGCCGCAGCGGTCGATGATCGCCTGCAGGTCCTCTTCGCTGAAGAATTTGGTCAGAGGCCCTTTGAGCCCCTCCTCTTTCATCTGGAAGTACCCCAACCCCTGGGCGCCGAATTTGCGGACGTAATCCTCGAAGCCTTTCATCTGGCGCTTGGAGAAGATGTTGTCGCCGTTGGGTACCTTGAGGGCTTTGATGCGGTTTTTCTTCGGCGATTTGGCGATGGTGCTGAAAATCTCGTTGCTGCAGCGCTCGAAGATGTCGATGACATCCACCATCTTGAGGTCGAAGCGCAGGTCGGGCTTGTCGGAGCCGTAAGTCTCCATCGCCTCTTTGTAGGTCATCCGGGGAAACATCGAGGGGAGCTTTTCCCAGAAGCCGCAGGCGGCCCAGATGTCACGGATCAGCCGCTCGGCGACCTCCATGATCTTGTCCTGGTCCATAAAGCTCATCTCGACGTCGATCTGGGTGAACTCCGGCTGCCGATCGGCTCGGAGGTCTTCGTCCCGGAAGCATTTGGCGAGCTGGAAGTAGCGGTCGAAACCGCTGACCATCAGCAGCTGCTTGAAGAGTTGGGGGGACTGGGGCAGGGCGTAGAACTCCCCGGGCCAGACACGGCTGGGGACGAGGTAGTCCCGCGCCCCTTCGGGTGTCGACTTGGTCAGGACGGGGGTCTCGACTTCGAGGAAGCCCATCTCCGCGAGAGAGTTGCGCGCGGCGATGGCGGCGGTGGAGCGCAGTTGGAAGATCTGATGCATTCGGGGAGTGCGTAGGTCGAGGTAGCGGTATTTGAGACGGATCTCTTCGTTGACCTTTTCATCACCCAGATCGAAAGGCATCGGTTTGGAGCGGTTTTCGATCGTCAAGGTGTGGACGACGATCTCGACTTTACCGGTCTTGAGGTTGGGGTTTTCGAGTCCTTCGCCCCGGGGGCGGACTTTGCCGGTGGCGACGAGGACATACTGGTCACGAACCTCCTCGGCGATGCGGTGGGCCTCTTCGCTGTCGGCGGGGTCGCAGACGAGCTGGACGACTTCATCTTTGTCCCGCAGGTCGATGAAGATGACGCCTCCGTGGTCGCGGCGACTGGCGACCCAGCCGGCGACGGTGACCTCTTCGCCGATGTACTCTTCGCTGATTTCAGCGCAATAATGTGTTCTCACTGCTCTTCCTGATGCTTGAATTTTGGCGCGATTATAGCGCACAGGGGCTGAAAAGGCGCCGCCGCTTAAGTCGGAGTTGGGAATAATCCATACCGACGCGGATCATGGGGCCGTGAAAGGAGAGAACTATGTTCTACTATCTGGGGTTGATGGAGTTTCTTTTTCTTCTGCTTCTGCTTTTTCTCGCCTGGCAGGCGTGGCTCTATTTTCGGCGTTTGCGCCTGAAAAAACGGATAGAGGCACGCCCGTTCCCGCCAGAGCTTCTGTCGTATTTGCAACGGATACCCCAGTACCGCCTGCTTGACGATTCCCTGAAAAAGACCCTGCACCAAAAAATCCTCTATTTTCTGGCGACCAAGGAGTTTCGGGGAGTGAAAATCGAGGTAACGGAGGAGATGA
>WFQO01000158.1 GCA_015486995.1 Nitratifractor sp.
ACGCCATCAAGGTCGAAAAACACTACTCCCAAAAAGCGGGGCATGACAAGCCGATGGATATGGAGTGGGCCAAGGATGGCGAAGACGGTCACCTCTATATGGTTCAGGCGCGTCCCGAGACGGTGCAGTCGCAGAAAAAGGGAACGATTCTGGAGATCTACCGGCTCAAAGAGCGGGGCAAGGTCCTGGTCACCGGCCGGGCCGTGGGGACCAAGATCGGCCAGGGAAAAGTCCACTACATTCCCGATGTCAAACATCTGAGCGAGTTCAAACCCGGTGAAGTCCTGGTGGCCGATACGACCACGCCCGACTGGGAGCCGGTGATGAAGACCGCCGCGGCGATCGTCACCAACAAAGGGGGCCGCACCTGCCACGCCGCGATCGTCAGCCGAGAGCTGGGCATCCCCGCCGTCGTCGGCGCCGAAGGGGCCACCGAGACCCTGAAAAACGGTCAGGAGGTGACCGTCAGCTGCGCCGAGGGAGAAACGGGCTACGTCTACGAGGGTAAGCTGCCCTTCGAGATCCAGAAGGTCGATCTCAGCGGTCTCCCCAAACCCAAGACCGAAATCATGATGAACCTGGGCAACCCCGATAAGGCCTTCAGCCTGGCCGACCTGCCCGTTGACGGCATCGGTCTGGCGCGGATGGAGTTTATCATCAATGAATACATCAAAGCCCACCCGATGGCCCTCAAACACCCTGAAAAGGTGGATGAAGAAACCCGTAAGCAGCTGGAAGTCCTCTCCCGGGCTTACGACGATATGGTGGACTTCTTTGTCAAGACCCTCTCTGAGGGGGTCGCCACCATCGCCGCGGCGGTCTATCCCAAGCCCTGCGTCGTGCGGATGAGCGACTTCAAGACCAACGAATACGCCACCCTGCTGGGGGGCAAATTCTTCGAGCCTGTCGAAGACAACCCGATGATCGGCTTCCGCGGCGCGGCCCGCTATACCCACCCGGCCTACGAAGAGGGATTCGCCCTGGAGTGTGCGGCGATGAAGCGGGCGCGGGAAGTGATCGGGATGGAGAATATTATCCTGATGATCCCCTTCTGCCGCCGGGTCGAAGAGGGGCAAAAAGTGGTCGATACGATGGCCAAACACGGCCTCAAAAAGGGCGAAAAAGGCCTGAAGATTTATGTGATGTGCGAAATCCCCAACAACGTCATCCAGATCGACCGCTTCAGCGAAATCTTCGACGGCTTCAGTATCGGAAGCAACGACCTGACCCAGTTGACTCTCGGCGTCGACCGCGACAGCGAGATCGTCGCCTTCGACTACGACGAGCGGGATCCGGGCGTGCTCAAGATGATCGAGATGGCGGTTGAAGGGTGCCAGCGCAACCGGCGCCACAGCGGTATCTGCGGCCAGGCCCCCTCGGACTATCCGGAGGTGGCGGAATTTCTGGTCAAGCTGGGGATCGACAGTATGAGCCTCAACCCCGACAGCGTGCTACGCACAATCCAGGATGTAGTGAAACTGGAAGAGAAATTGGGACGGAAGTAAACGATGAAAGAGCAAATCGATGCGGATAGTCTTATTGCCGAAGCTATCTCTTTGAAAATCAGAAACGGAGAGATGAAAACCCGCGATGCTGAAGAGGTTTTTGCTGAATTTGGCCTGTTCAGTCATAGCGGGGAAAAGAAGAATGAGGCTGAGAGTAGTTCAAAAGTGACAAAGGAGAAACAATGATTCAAGAAGACCTTCGGGATTTCCTTCCCGCTGATGTACCCCAAGAGATGGAAAAAACCTTTCTCGAAAATTTCGAGAAGACCACCAACGGAACCGGCCGGCTGATGCTCTTCGCCGGGGATCAGAAAGTGGAGCATCTCAACAACGACTTCTACGGCCCCGATATCCCCGAAGAGGACAACGACCCCGAGCATCTCTTCCGTATCGCCAAACTGGCGAAAATCGGGGTCTTCGCTACCCAGTTCGGGTTGATCAGCCGCTACGGCAGAGACTACAAGGAGGTTCCCTACCTGGTCAAGCTCAACTCCAAGACCAATCTGGTCCCCTACGACGCCAAGGACCCCTACAGCCAGCAGTGGTTCGACGTCGGGGATGTGGTCCGTTTCCGCGACAGCAGCGGCCTGGATATCCGGGGGGTAGGCTACACCGTCTATCTAGGGGGTGAGCACGAGCATTCGATGCTGCGCGAGGCTGCCCGGATCGTTCACGAAGCGCACCTGCACGGGATGCTGGCGGTGCTCTGGATGTACCCCAAGGGCCCCTTCGTCAAGAACCAGCACGATCCCCACTTGATCGCTGGCGCCGCGGGGGTGGCTGCCTGCCTGGGGGCCGACTTCGCCAAGGTGAAGGTCCCCTATGACAAAGAAGGAGCCTTTGTCCCCGAACTGCTCCGGGAAGCCACTACCGCCGCGGGCCGCACCGGAGTGCTCTGCGAAGGGGGAAGCAAGACGGACGAAGAGGCCTTCCTGCGCGAACTGCACGAGCAGATCCACATCGGCGGCAGCCGTGGCAACGGCACCGGACGCAACATCCACCAGCGCACTTTGGAAGAGGGGGTGAAGATGGCCGATGCGATCTATGCGATAACGTGTGAGAACAAGAGTGTGAAAGAGGCGTTGGAAATCCTCCGGAATTGAGGATTGAGGATTGAGAATGGAGAATTTTGGTTGGCGTTGCTATGCAACGCTTTTGTCCAAAAAGGTGAGAAGGTTGGATCGGCGCTTCGCACCTGGTGAGAGGGTAAGAAAGACAACTTTCAGCTCTTTCCCAATGACCAATGACTAATGACCAATGACAAAATCAAATAACAAGGAATTACAATGAAACATTACGATCTCATCGTTATCGGTGCCGGTCCCGGCGGTACGCCTGCCGCGACGGCGGCGGCGCAGTTCGGCAAAAAGGTGCTCCTCGTCGACAAGCGTGGTGAGCCGGGAGGAGAGTGCCTTTTTGAAGGGTGCATCCCCTCCAAGATTCTCGAAAACGCCGCCAATCGCTACGCGATGCTCCAAAACGCAGCAGAGTTTCATATCGATCTGAAAGGGGCACCGCAGATCCACTGGGAGCAGGTGATCGCCGACAAAGAGGCGCTACTGCAAAAACGCTCCCAGGCGGCATTGAAGCAGATCGAGGCGATGCCGACCCTCGATTTTCTGGGCGGCGAGGCGGCCTTTGTCGACGAGCGTACCATCGAGGTAAACGGCGAGCGTTATGCCTTCGACAAGGCGATCGTCGCCACGGGGGCACGTGCACATATTCCGCCGCTCCAAGGCGAGGGGGTGGCGCACGCCTGGACCAATGCCGATATTTTCAAGCAGACGAAGCTCCCTGAGGAGATCGCCTTCATCGGCGCCGGGGCGATCAGCTGTGAGCTGGTGCAGATGTTCGCCAAGCTGGGGGTCAAGTGCCATATCCTCGAGCGAGGACCCCGTATCCTCAAGCGGATCGACGAAGAGGCGGCCCTGGCGGTACAAAAGCGGATGATCGAGCAGGGGATCGACGTGATCCTGAATGTCAGCTTCGGCGAAATTGAAGGTAAAGAGGGGGATTTCACGATCCATTACGAACAAAACGGTGAACAAAAGAACCTCAAAGTCCCCCATCTGCTCATCGCTACGGGACGAGCCGCAAATGTGGAAGGGATCGGTCTCGAAAAAGCGGGCGTCGAGTTCGATCGTCACGGCATCAAGGTCGACGAGACACTCCAGACCTCGCAAGTGCACATCTACGCCGTGGGCGACTGTGCCGTGGGACCCAAATTCGCCCACTGGGCCAGTTATATGGCCGGAATCGCCATCCACAATCTTTTCGCCCCGATGAAACACAAGGTAGAGATGGGCAAACTGAGCTGGGTGCTTTTCAGCGATCCGCAGATCGCTTCGGTAGGGCTCACGGAGGCCGGTGCCGCCAAAGCGGGAATCGAAGTGACGGTGGAGAAATATGACTACAGCATCGACGCCCGGGCTCAGATCGACAAAGATGCCGAAGGATTCATCAAGTTCGTTATCGACAAACAAAGCGGCGTCATCAGAGGGGTCCAGGTGCTCAGCTACGACGCCTCCAGTCTCAGTGGAGAAGCCTCATTGATTGTCGCAGCCGGGATGACGCCGATGCAGGTGATGGGGACGATCCATCCCCACCCGACTCTGACCGAAGGCTTCGGTAAGCTGGCGCAGAAGATCTTTTTCCAATCGATGATGAAACGGGGGCGCTGATGGCACACAAAACCGCCAAACCGAAACCTTTCAACTGGTCTCGCTACTGGAAAGTCTCCTTCGTCTATTTCGTCGTCTTTGTGATGATTGCCTCACTGATCGACTACTATGCCTTGATGGCCTTCAATTTCCTCTGGCTTCTCGCTCTGTCCGCCGTCCTTGCGCTGGGAGTGGGCTATGTGCATGTGAAGAGTGGGAAAAAGGATCATATTGACGAGGTGGCGGAGGAGCTTCTTTAGCGCTAAGCGCTAAAGAAGGGTAACTGGTATATTGGTTATTGGTGTATTGGGAGTATGATTCCGCAATAGTTTTACACTTTTCCCAATACACAAATACACCAATAACAAGAACCGTTATGATTTTTCACTGTTTGTAACACAAGTTGCATTCAACGTAATGAAAATCGGTTAGACTTAGAGAGTGTAAACAAATAAAAAACTGCATGGAGGTGCACAATGTGGAACTATGGAATGCTGCCCGACGATTCGCAGCTGCTCGGTAAATTCTCCAAACACGCGACGATCGCCGGGATCGTTATGATCATTCTGGGAACCCTGGCGATTATCTATCCCTTTGCGGGATCGCTCTTTACCGTGGCGTTTATCGCCTGGCTGATGATTTTCGGTGGCTTTATGGCGGGCTTCGCTACGGCCAAGACCAACCCCAAAGACTGGCTCGGATGGTTCAAAGCTTTTATCCTGGTCCTGACGGGTGCTTTGATGATCTTCAAACCCGGCGTCGGCATTCAGGCGGTCGGGTTGATCCTGGCGATCTACTTTCTGCTCGATACCTTTGCCGGTTTCGCCATGGGGTCGATGATGCGCCCCGCCAAAGGGTGGTGGCTCTGGACCCTCAACGGGGTGCTGTCGCTGATCCTGGCTATTATCTTTTTGACTTCCTGGATCAATGTGGCGGAAACAGCCTGGCTGATCGGTATTTTCGTGGGAATCAGTCTGCTTTTTGACGGATTCGCTCTGCTCTTTATGGGGAGCAGCTTCAAAAAGCTCTCTCAGGGTAAATGAGCTCCCACCGTTTGATTCTCCGGGAATCCTCTTCCCGGTTCTTCTTTACGCATTGTTAGAAAGGATTGATCATGGCCGCTACATCCATCGCCGATATCGGGGCGATTGAGATACTGGATTCCCGCGGCAATCCCACTGTCCGTGTCTTCGTGACGCTGGAGGATGGGACGCGGGTGAGCGCGTCGGTCCCCTCGGGGGCCAGTACCGGCGAGTACGAAGCCGTGGAACTGCGTGACGGCGACCCGGCCCGCTACGGCGGAAAGGGGGTGCTCAAAGCCTGTAATAACGTCAACGAGGTGATCGCTCCGGCACTCAAAGGGATGGATGCGAGGGAACAGCTGCTCATCGACCGGACCATGATCGACCTCGACGGCACCGAGAACAAGGGGCATCTGGGGGCCAACGCGATTTTGGGGGTCTCCATGGCCGTAGCCAAAGCGGCCGCCGCGGCGGAGGGCGAAGAGCTCTACCGCTACCTGGGCGGCAGCGAGGCCCGTCGTCTGCCGGTGCCGTGCATGAACATCCTCAACGGCGGAGAACATGCCGACAACAGCGTCGATTTCCAGGAGTTTATGGCGGTGCCCCACGGGGCGCCCACCTTCGGCGAAGGGCTTCGCTATGTGGCCGAGACCTTTCATACCCTCAAAAAGATCCTGGAGGCCAAAGGCTACTCCACCGCCGTCGGGGACGAAGGGGGCTTCGCACCCAATCTGAAAAGCAACGAGGAGGCCATCGAGCTCATCGTTGAAGCGATCGAAAAGAGCGGCTACAAGCCCGGCCTCGATATCTCCATCGCCATCGACAGCGCCGCCACCTCCTTCTCCACCGATAAAAAGGGGCACTACGACCTGCGATGGTCGGGCGCCGGCAAAATGACCAGCGACGATCTGATCGCCCTGGCCAAGGAGTGGGTGGCCAAATACCCCATCATCCTCTGGGAAGACCCTCTGGCCGAGGAGGATTGGGAAGGCTTCGCCAAATTCACCGCCGAGCTGGGGGACAGGATCGAAGTGGTGGGTGACGATATCTTCGTCACCAACACCAAATTCATCCGGCGCGGCATCGAACAACACACCGCCAACGCCTCGCTGATCAAGCTCAATCAGATCGGCTCCGTCACCGAGACGGTGGATGCGGTGCGACTGTGCATCGAGCACGGCTGGCGGGCCTTCCTCTCCCATCGCTCCGGCGAGACGGCCGACACCTTCCTGGC
>WFQO01000159.1 GCA_015486995.1 Nitratifractor sp.
CCCTCCGAACAAAGCTGGATCCGGACCCATCCCATCCTCACCGCCCAAAACGAAATGGATTGGCCCCCGTACAATTTCAGCTACAACGGTAAACCGGCGGGCTTCTCCATCGATTATCTTCAGCTACTGGCTTCGAAGCTGCACCTGAAAATCCGCTACCGTACCGGCAAACCTTGGTACAAGTATCTGCAACTCTTTCGTCAGGGAAAACTCGATCTCCTCCTCAATATCCGAAAGACCAAAGAGCGTGAACGCTATATCCTCTTTACCCCCCCGTATATCAGTGCCGGCAAATCAATCTTCACCAACCTACCGGGGATTTACAATCTCTCCGACCTCATCGGAAAAACCGTGGCCATTCCCAGGGGGTACTACCTTGAAGAGTTTCTGCGAAGCTACTATCCCGGGATCCGACTCTACCTGCAACCCACATTGGTGCAGTCAATCATCGCCGTCGCCGACAAAAAAGCCGATGCCGTCGTGGGAGACTACAACGCCGTCAGTGAATTGATGCAGAACAAAGGGGTGAAACTCCGCTACGCCGCGATGGTAGACGATCCGCGTCTGGAGGGACAGATGCACATAGGAGTCTCTCCGAACGAACCGATACTGCGTGAAATTTTGAGCAAAGCGATGCGCGCCGTCACCCCCCGGGAGATGCACCGACTCAAACGCCGATGGCTCGAAAGCAAAAGAATCGATCCCCCAAAGACACTCCCCCCGCTTTTGGATGCAAATCAATCGGCCTACTTGCGTGCACATCCGACGATCCGTATGTGCAACAATCCCAACTGGGTTCCCATCGAATTCGCCCAAGAGGGCAATATGAGCAAAATGGCGGGCATTGCCATCGACATCCTACACGACATCGGCCGCAGACTGCATCTGCAGTTCAAAAATGTTCCCACAAAAAGCTGGAGCGAATCCCAGCGCTATTTGAAGGAGGGAAAATGCGACATCCTCCCCGCCGCCGTCCGAACGAAAAAACGGGAAGCCTACGCCCGTTTCACCCAGCCTTATCTCACCTACCGACTCGCCATTATCACCCGCAAAGATCGCCCTTTCATCCGAGGGTTGGAAGACCTACAAGGTAAAGTCTTTGCCCGCAAAAAGGGTTCCGGACTCATCAGCAAAATGCGCCGCCGTTTCCCCGGAATCAAAATTTTGGAAACTCCTACCTATCTGGACTCTTTTCGAGCCGTCAGCTCCGGCAAAGCCTACTACACCCTCGCCACCCTGCCGGTGGCCGCTTACTTTATCAATCGCTACCAACTCAACGATCTCTCCGTCGCCGGCTACACCGAAATGAAATACCCTCTCTCCATCGCCGTACGCAAAGGGATGTCTCCCCTGGTCCCCATTCTCAACAAAGCCCTCAGCGAAATCACCCCGCAGGAGAAACGCGCGATTTTTGACCGCTGGACCAATGTACATCTGGAAGAGATGGGCTTCAAAATCGATCCTCGGATCCTCTGGAGCGTCGGACTGGGGGTGGGATTTTTGATCCTCCTCGCGCTAATGCGCTACTGGCATATGCGGCGCTCCATCCGGGAGTCGCGAGAACTCCTGGACAGCGCGATGGAGGGAATCGTCCTGCACCGCAACGGACGCTGCGTCGATCTCAATGAAAGTATGATCAAAATGCTGGGCTTTCCCGACCGCCAATCGGCCATCGACGCAAACGTCTTCGACTGGGTCGCTCCCGAGTATCGCGCCACAACACGCGTCAAGGCCAAAAGCGACTACAAAACCCCCTACGAAGTGGAACTGTTGCGCCAAGACGGCAGCCGCTTCTACGCGTTGATCCACGGTAAATTCATCCGCAAAGGAACCCTGCGACTTGTCAGCGCCGTAGACATCACCCAGCTCAAGGAGCAAGAGAGGATCATCTCCCAGCAGTCCAAGTTGGCCGCTCTGGGGGAGATGATCGGCAACATCGCCCATCAGTGGCGCCAACCTCTCAGCGTCATCTCCTCCATCGCCACAGGCGTCAAGATGAAAAAGCGTTACGGTCTTCTGGAGGACGAAGAGTTTTACCGCAGCTGCGACGACGTCAACCATCAGGTCCAGTACCTCTCCCAGACCATCGATGATTTCCGAAACTTCATCAAAGGGACACGGGAAGATGAAATGTTTTCCCTCAAAGAAGAGATCGACGAAATGCTCAAACTGGTCAAGGAGAGCATTCACACCCACGACATCACCGTCGAGGTGGAGATCCCGGACACTCTCGTCATCCACGGCTACAAAAACGAACTGATCCAGTGCCTGCTCAATCTCTACACCAACGCCAAAGATGCCCTCGAAATCCGTCGACCCGAGCCCAAACTGATCCGAATCTCCGCCGAAATCGATAAAGAGACCCTCCGGATCCGTTTTCTGGACAACGCGGGGGGCATCCCCGAGGAGATCCTTCCCAAGATCTTTGATCCCTACTTTACCACCAAGCATCAGGCTCAGGGAACGGGTCTGGGCCTCTATATGACCCACAAGCTGATCACGGAGGGAATGGGCGGTCAAATCGCCGCCGCCAATACTTCCTTTTCTTATCGGGGAAA
The DNA here is from genome assembly GCA_015486995.1 of Nitratifractor sp. GTDB lineage: Bacteria > Campylobacterota > Campylobacteria > Campylobacterales > Sulfurovaceae > Nitratifractor. Next base: position 2,559 of record WFQO01000159.1, read on the forward strand.
AGTTTTTACCGGTGCGCTCTTCACCATCACACTCCCCCTCCGGCCTCCCGTTTCGCAGGAGACTCAGGAGTTATCCTCCTCCCAATCGACCGGAAAAGAGAAGAAAGAGTAAATCAGGAACTTTCCCCGCATCACCTTTCACAAAGAGCGAGTGCCACCCCTTCCCGTAACCCGTCGTCGATGACGGTACACTCGTCGAAACCCAACAGATCGTAGAGCGCTTCAAAGATCAAAATCCCCGCGGCGATCAGGTCGTCACGCCCCACTCCGACGGCCACACGACGCTCATCCGGGCTCATCGCCAGCAGGCGTTCCAGCGCACCGCGCAGTTCCTCTTTGCGCAGGACCGTCCCGTTGATCCGACGGCCGTCGTAGCTTGCATAATTCATCCCCAGTTTCATCGCCGCCACGGTGGTCGGAGTCCCCGCCGTCGCGACGAAGCGCGCGGGACGCCCCGCCCTTGCGTAGAGATCGCTGACATACTCCCGTAGCGGAGGGATTTTGCGCTCCAGAACTTCGGGGACGCTCTCCCAGCTTCCCGCCTCTTGGCTCAGCGTCACGATCCCCAGCTCGAAACTCCGGCTGAACGTCGCGTGGGGAAAGCGGAAGATCAGCTCCGTCGATCCGCCCCCGATGTCCGCCAAGACGAAAGAGTCGGCAGGCTCTCCCAGACGCTCCAGCCTCCGCTGCACGGCCAGGAGTGTCAGACGTGCCTCCTCTTCCCCGTCGATGATTTCGAAACGTATCCCGCTCTCCTCCTCGATCCGTCGAAGCACTTTCTTGCGGTTGGCCGCCCGCCGCATCGCTTCGGTCGTCACCGCCCGCACGGCCGCCCCGTCGAAGCCGAGACTCTCGCGCATCTCTTTCATCCCCGAGACGATCCGCTCTACCGCCGTCTCCGAAATGCGCCCGCTCTCTACCAGCCCGTCGGCGGTACGAACGATTTTTTCATACTCCGCGACGAAAACTCCGCTTTCGCAATCGAGCTTCACGCCCCGCAGGGTGTTGGAGCCCAGATCGATGCCTATCGTGAATTTAGGATTTTGGATTTTGGATTTTGGATGATTTTGGAGCGACACGTCAGTGCTCTTCCCGGAAAGGGAAGCCGTTTTCCCGCAGGGCGTTGCGAATCTGCTCCTGATGTTCCGCCCCTTTGGTCTCCAGGGAAACGCTCACATGCGCGTCGCCGAAATCGAGGTCGGTGGAGGTACGATCGTAACCGATCTGGACGATGTTGGCCTGGACCTCGCGCATCAGCCCGGCGAAGCGCTCCAAGGCTCCGGGTTTGTCGATGAGGGTAACGACCAGTTTCATTTTGCGGTGGGATTTGACGAGACCCTTCTCGATGATCAGGGAGAGCATCGTGACGTCGATGTTTCCCCCGCTGAGCAGGATCCCGATGCGGCTCCCTTTGGGCAGATCGAGATGCCCGTGCAGCACGGCGGCGACACCGACGGAGCCGGCTCCCTCCACCGTCAGCTTCTGCCGCTCCAACAGAAAGAGAATGGCGCTGGCGATCTCATCTTCACCCGCCAATTTCATTTCATCGACATACTGGAGGATGTACTCCAGGGTCACCGGCGACGTGTCCCGCACCGCAATCCCGTCGGCGATGGTCCGCACCGACGTACTGTCGATGGGGCGCCCGGCGTCGAAGGATTGTTTCATCGCCGGCGCTCCCGCCGCGGCGACACCGATGACCCGCATCTCGGGCGAGATCGATTTGGCCGCGACGGAGCATCCGGAGATCAGGCCGCCGCCGCCGACGGGGATCACCACCGCATCGAGATCCGGCTGTTCCTCGAGCATCTCGAGCATGATCGTCCCCTGCCCCGCCATCACCTCTTCGTCGGCGAAAGGGTGGACGAAATCTTTGTTCTTCTCTTCGGCGTACTCGACGGCGTAGGCGTAGGCCTCGTCGTAGTTCCCCCCTTTGAGAATCACCTCCGCCCCGAGATCCCGGACCCCCATCACTTTGGTCAGAGGCGTCGATTCGGGCATGACGATGGTGGCGTCGATGCCGAAATGCCGCGCGGCGAAGGCGACCCCCTGGGCGTGATTACCGGCGCTGGCGGCGACGACCCCGTTTTTACGCCCCTCTTCGATCAAGACGGCGATTTTATTGAAAGCCCCGCGCAGCTTGAAGGATCCCGTCCGCTGGAGATTCTCTTTTTTCAGATAGATTTCGTAGCCGCTCACTTCGCTGAGAATCGGCGCGTAGGCAAAGGGGGTCCGTAGTACCACCTCCGAGATTCGCTTACGCGCCCGACCGATTCGTTTTAAGTCCACCATTACACATTCCTAAGTAAAATTATTACCGCACCAAGTAAATACCTCAAACGTTGAGAGGACGAGACGCAGTAAGATGTGCGTGAAAAAAACTGAAGGACTACCCGGAGGTAATTCGAAGGTTTTTTTGCGCGCAGGTTGCTGCGTATCGTCCTCCCCGAAGGGTGCTCCGCTTTCGCCCATATGCTGCGTTGGATTTTTTTGAATTCGCTTTGGCGAGTCCTGCAAAAATCCGCCTTGCCTATGAACGAAATCGAAGCATCAAAGTTTGAGGTATTTACTTGGTGCGGTAATAAGCAGATTATACGAAAAGGATGCTTTATGGAGTGTGAATTTCCCCGAATCAACAGCAACGAGGAGGAGGTCAAACGTTTTCTCGAAACGTCGAAGAACATCGCCGTCGTCGGCGCCTCCCCCAATCCCCAAAAAGACAGCCATCGAGTAACAAAGTATCTAATCGAACACGGGTACAACGTCTTTCCGATCTATCCCAAGGGAGAGGATTTTCTCGGACACAAATATTACCGCAGCCTCAAAGAGATCCCCGAGCCGGTCGATATGGTCGTCGTTTTCCGCAAACCCGAAGCCGTCGGCCCCATCGCCGACGCCTGCATCGAGCGGGGCGACGTCAAAGTGCTCTGGACCCAGAAAGGGATCGTCAACAACGCAGCGGCCGAAAAAGCCAAAGAGCACGGCATCGACGTCGTCCAGAACCTCTGCGCGATGGTCGAACACCGCGAACTGCTCGGGAAGTGATTCTCCTACAAGATTGTCGTGATCGACGATCCCGTTTACACAAGAGTGATAGAATCGAAGCATGCAAAAAAAGAGCGATGAAAACAAACCCGTCAAAATTTTGATGATCGAGGACGATCCCGAATTTGCCGAACTCGTGAGCGAATTTCTGGCGAAGCACGGAATGGAGGTGACCAATTACGAGGATCCCTTTCTCGGGGTCAGCGCCGGGGTGCAAAATTACGATCTGCTCCTGCTGGATCTGACCCTGCCGGGAATGGACGGACTGGAGGTCTGCGAAGAGGTGGTGCGCAAATACGACATTCCTGTCATCATCTCCTCGGCCCGAAGCGATGTGGAGGATAAGGTCAAAAGCCTCCAACTCGGCGCCGACGACTACCTCCCCAAGCCCTACGACCCGCAGGAGCTGCATGCGCGGATCGTCTCCCTGCTGCGCCGCTACAGCAAGAGCGGCGGCCGGCAGGCACCCCCCAGCGAATACGAAATCCGGGGCGATACGGTCTATCACCGGGGCGAGCCGATGCATTTGACCCCCGCGGAGTTCGACATCCTCTCCCAGCTGATCCGCAAACAGGGGATCACCCTCTCCAGGGAGCAGCTCATCAACGAATCCAAAGTGATGAGCGACAGCTCCCAGAAGAGCCTCGACGTCATCATCAGCAAAATCCGCTCGAAGCTCGGAAACCCCAAAGCGATCCAGGCGGTGCGGGGCGTCGGCTACAAACTTCTCTGATCCGATGCGCCTCCCCCGTCCGCGTCTGCGTCTGGATTCTCTGCGTTCCAAAATCCGACTGATCTTTTCGATCGCGATCCTCTTGCTCCTGCTGCTCTTTTCGGCGCTGTTGCAGAGTACGACGGGTCGGGCGATGCAGGAGCTGCAGATGCAGGAGCGCGCGAACATCCACTATCTCTACCTCTATTACCTCAAATACGGCAAAATCGACAAAGATTATCTCGCCTCCCAGAACATCCGTATCGTCGATGCCGGCAGCAAAAACTTCCAGATGCAGCGACTTCGGGAGGCGGCGAACCGTAAAAAGAAATTCGACGTGGTCAACGTCAACTTTCACCGCTACATTCTCATCAACAACGACCGCTTCAGGCTCATCCTCGAAAACCTCAACCGCCCCCGCTTTCCCGTCGAACTCTTCGTCGCTTTCGCGGGAGCCTTCGCGTTGCTGGTGATCCTCTATTTTTGGATCATCCGCTCCATCCGTCCCCTGAGCGAGCTCAAGGAGAAGATCCTGCGCTTCTCCCAGGGGGATCTGGAGATTCACTGCCACAGCAACCGGCACGACGAGATCGCCGAGGTGGCCAACGCTTTCGACCGTGCCGTGCGGACCATCCGCGATTTGATCCAGTCGCGCCAACTCCTGCTGCGCGCGATTATGCACGAGCTCAAAACCCCCATCGCCAAAGGGCGGTTCCTCTCGGAGATGGTCGATGATCCCAAGAAGAAAGCGCGCTTCAACGCCATCTTCGCCCGGCTCAATCTTCTGATCGACGAATTCGCCAAAGTGGAGCAGATCAGCTCCAAAAACTTCCGCGCCGACCTGCGCCCTTACAAAGTCAGCGATCTGGTCGAAGCGAGCATCGACCTGCTGATGCTCGAAAACAGCCAAAAACATCTGCACGTCGTCACCAAAGAGGATCGCACCGTCCTAGCGGATTTCGAACTCCTGACGCTGGCGATCAAAAACCTCCTCGACAACGCCATCAAATACAGCCCCGACCACCGCGCCGACGTGCTCATAGACGGTCGCCGACTTGTCCTTTCCAACCGCGGCAAAAAGCTGCCCGGCGACTTCGAAGAGTACTTCAAACCCTTCCACCGCTCTACCGGCGGCCTGGGGCTGGGGCTCTACATCATCAAAAGCATTCTGGACATTCACACGATGAAACTGGAGTATCGCTACGAGAACGGAGTGAATTATTTTACGATCCTCTTTACGGAGAAAAGCTAATTTCGCGGGATAGCAATCCCGGATTTTTTGAACGTTAGAAGTTTTCCCCGATCATAAAGGCGAGTTCCAGCGCCTGCTTGGCGTTGAGACGGGGGTCGCACTGGGTGCGGTAGCGGTCGCCGAGAGCTTCGGCGGTGATGGGGCTGGCGATGCTGCCGGTGCATTCGGTGACATCTTCGCCTGTCATCTCCAGATGGATGCCGCCGGCGACGGTCCCCTCTTGTTGATGGATCTCGAAGAATTGGCGCACTTCGGAAAGGATGTTGTCGAAATCCCGGGTTTTAAATCCCGTGGCGGTCTTCTCGACGTTGCCGTGCATCGGATCGATGGTCCAGACGACGTTGCGCTTCGCCTCTTTGACGGCCCGCAGCAGCGGCGGGTAGAGTTCGGCGATTTTGGAAGCGCCCATGCGGACGATGAGGTTGAGGCGCCCCTCGACGTTTTCGGGGTTGAGCGCATCGATCAATTCGATCAGTTCATCGGGCTGCATCGTGGGGCCGACTTTGCAGCCGATGGGGTTTTTGATCCCGCGGAAGTATTCGATGTGGGCGCCGTCCAGATCCCGGGTCCGGTCACCGATCCAGAGCATATGCGCGCTGGTGTTGTACCACTCGTCGGTGAGGCTGTCGATGCGCGTCAGAGCCTCTTCGTAGTTGAGCAGCAGCGCTTCGTGGGAGGTGTAGACGACGGTCTGGCGCAGCTGGGGCGCAGTCTGGCTGTTGATCCCCGCCGCGGCGAGGAATTTCATCGCTTTGTCGATCTGATTGCTCAGCTCCTCGTAGCGCTTGCCCAGGGGGTGGTCCTTGATGAAGTCCAGGTTCCATTTGTGGACCTGGTTGAGATCGGCGAGGCCGCCTCGGGAGAAGGCCCGAAGCAGGTTCATCGTCGCCGCGGACTGGTAGTAGGCCCGCAACATCCGGCGGGGATCGGGGCGACGTGCCTCTTCGCTGAAGGCGATGTCGTTGATGATGTCACCGCGGTAGCTGGGGAGCTTGACGCCGTCACGCTCTTCGAAGTCGCTGGAGCGGGGCTTGGCGAACTGTCCGGCGACCCGGCCGATCTTGACCACCGGCTTGCCGCTGGAGTAGGTCATCACCACCGACATTTGCAGAATCAGTTTGAAGAGGTTTTTGATCGTATCGGCGTTGAACGCGGCGAAACTCTCTGCGCAGTCGCCGCCCTGGACGATGAAGGCTTCTCCGCGTCCCACTTTGGCCAGATCCTTTTGGAGGTTGCGCGCTTCTCCGGCGAAGATCAGCGGAGGATACGTGCGCAACTCCTCCTCCACCGATTTCAGAAGGGCCGCATCCTCGTACGTCGGCTGCTGCTTGATGGGAAAATCTCTCCAGCTTGACGGGCTCCAACTCATACCAAATCCTTCGTTCGAAATTTTGGAAAGGATTATAGCGAAAGAGCCTGTCGGAACGGTTTTGAGAGATTTTTCACAGCTTATTCACCGAATTATTCTCAGGAAGAGCACAACGGAAAAACTTTCTTTTCGGAGAGCGAAAAGTTTTTTCACATAGTGAATAAGTTGTGAAAAACTCCTATTAAAAAATATATTCCATTTTATGGACGCTGAACTTTTTCGGCCCGAAAGATGACGAAATTGGCCCACTGAAAGAGGGTATCGACACGGGAAAATCCCGCTTCACGGCAGAGGCGGATATTTTCGGTGATCGTGAAAGGGATGAGGACATTTTCCAGCGCTTCGCGCTTGGCGGCGATCTCGTAGTCGCTGTAGCCCTGGCGCCGTTTGTAGTCGTAGTAGATGTCGATCATCGCTTTGTCGAGGCGCCGATCTTCGAAGACGACCTTTTCGGAGAAGTAGAACTCTCCGCCTTCATCAAGCCCCTCGTAGATGCGGCGCACCAGCGTGGGGCGCTCCAGAGGACGGATGAACTGCAGCGTGTAGTTGGCCACGACCACGTCCTCGCCCCGGATGGGATACTCCAGCAGATCCGCTTCGATCAGTTCGATCGACTCCGCACCGAAGGCCGCGCATTTGTGGCGGGCCCGTTCGATCATCGCCGGGGAGTTGTCGATCCCCCGCAGCCGGGCGGGCCCCTCACAGCGGCGGGCGATCTCCAGCAGGAGGCGGGCGGTCGAGCATCCCAGATCCAGCAGGCGCAGCTCCTCCCGCTTCCGCGAGAGGATCAGCCGGACGATCAGATCCAGGGATTCACGGTAGTAGGGGATGGAGCGGTCGAGCATATCGTCGAAGACCGCCGCCACCGTCGCGTCGAATTCAAACTGTTTCTCGGGCGCTTCGCTGAAGACCCGGTCTCGGGGAGTGTCGGACGATTCTTTCATTGGCCTACCTTCTCGACATGGTATTTTTGGATGATCAGAGAAAAAAGTTTTCGATTCGATGGATCTGTGTAGCATTGAGTTTCGGTTCCCAAAGAAGGTAATCGACGAGAAAGCGCCAACGAAAAGTCTTGACCATCTCTTCGAGGATCTCTTCGGAGAAATTCATATAGTCGTGTATCATCGCATTGCGGAAACCGATGGCGGCGTTCAACTCCCGATAGAGAGTTCCATCGACAACGCCGCATTCGTAAAGGAAAGTCACAGCATCCCGCCCGCTTCGGGGAACGACGGGAGAGTTGTAGTGTTTGAGAACCCTACGCGACTTTCCGACGGCGTTTTCGATGAGAATCTGCATCGAACTGCGGGCCGCCCGCCGTTCAAGCAGAGAAAACTCACCCTTTCGGGCCAACTCTTCGAGAAGTTTCCCCTCCAGACGTGCGGTTTGCTCGCAACTGTGCAAGTAATCGTGAAAATTCATCTTTCTCTCCTTTGAGCATCACGTAGGCTTCAGCCACACTGCCCAGCAGCGCAGCTCCCGCCCGCCGCAGATCCACCACATCCAGATCGCAGTCTTCCACTCCGCAGCGGCGTGTGAGCGTATCCCAGACCGCACTCTGGAGCCCCCAGGGATACTCTCCCGTCCCATAGACGGCAAGATCGTAATCGCTCCGGGCCGTCGCCGAACCGGCGGCGCGGGAGCCGAAAAGCACGGCGTATTTCACTCCCTCCAACTCCGGATCCCTGAAACATTCCCTCAACGCTTCCGACCGGAGGAGTTTCGTTCGGCCGTATCGGCGGCTTTTATCGTCAAAAAGATGCATAGGTAATTCTAGCGAATCCCCGCAGAGCGAAGAGATGCCCGGCAAAAAAGGGGAGAGGAGATCGGGCTTACGCGGTTTTGCCGAGTTTGCGATTGCGGGCCGCCAGGAGAATCAGGAGAAAGACCGAGGCGACGGCGGGCCAGACCCAGCCGGGGATGGGTACAGGGTCCCCGGCGGCGTAGGAGTGCATACCGCTGAGGTAATAGTTGACCCCGAAGTAGGTCATAATGACGGAGCTATAGGCCAGCACCGCCGCAACGTTGAAGGCATAAGCGCCGCGCAGACGCGGGATGAAGCGCATATGCACCACAGCGGCGTAGACGAGGATCGTCACCGCAGCCCAGGTCTCCTTGGGATCCCAGCCCCAGTAGCGGCCCCAGGATTCATTGGCCCAGACCCCGCCGAGGAAGTTCCCGATGGTGATGAGTGCCAAGCCGATGAGGAGGGTCATTTCGTTGATGATCGTCAGCTCTTCGATCGCCCGGTCCATATTGGGATGCCCCTGTTTGCCCCGGAGAATGAAGAGTACCAGCACCAGCATCCCCAGCAGGGCTCCCAGCCCGAGGAAGCCGTAGCTGGCGGTGATGACCGCCACGTGGATCATCAGCCAGTAGGATTTGAGGACGGGGACGAGGTTGGTGATCTGGGGATCGAGCCAGTTGAGGTGGGCGACGAAGAGGAAGATCCCCGCCAGGATCGAGGTCGCGGCCATCGTCAGGGGCGAACGCTTCGCGAAGACGAAGCCGGCCAGGACCGTGGCCCAGGCGATGTAGAGGATCGATTCGTAGGCGTTGGACCAGGGGGCGTGCTGGGCGATGTACCAGCGCAGCCCCAGCCCGACCGTGTGGGCGGCGAAAGCGAGGATCAGCACCGCCAGCGTGATGCGTACGGGCCATTTGAGCGGGAAGGAGGGTTTGATGATGTGGACAAAGGAGAGAATCAGCAGCAGCAGGCCCGCAAGGATATAGACCGGAACCAGGCGGTCGAAGATGCTGAACTTGTTGTAGGCGATCTCCATTTCGATCCGCTTCTGGGAGGGGATCACTTTCGCCCCGTAGAGGTATTGATACTTTTTGATCAGGCCCAGAGTATCGTCGGCTTTTTTCCAGTCGCCTTTTTGGATGCCCTTTTCCACACCCCGGAAGTAGTCGGCGGTGAGGTAGCGGACGAGCTGCCCCTCCTTGGGCGGGAAGTTTTTGATCGCGCCGAGAGGAGAGAACCAGCGATTGCGCGGATCGTGGGGCATCGGGAAGATTTTGAGCAGGGTCCCCTGGAAGACCATATAGGCGACGTTGAGCCGCTCGTCGGCTTTGAGAAGATCCTTGTCGTACTGGTTGCGCTCCGCGGCCCGCTTGCGCGAAGCGGTCACCACGTCGTTGCGCAGGAGATAGGCACCGGTTTTTTTGTCGAAGAAATCGTCGTAGGCGACGTAGCGGGTCGATTCGGGAAGTCCCAGCTTTTTGGCGATGCGGGGGTGGGAGATTTTGATCATTTTGAGTTTCTGATAAATCTCGGGTTCGACGAGCATTCCCAGCAGGACCTGATCGGCGTTCATCCCCAGCAGAGCGCTTTTGCGCGAGACTTTGGAGAGGACCTGATGCGCCAGGCTGTCGATGGGCTCCATCCTTCCGCCGTTGGTCTGGACGACGAGGGTCCCGAACTTTTTCGCATGCGCCGGGGAGACGGCCCGGATGCTTTTGAGTTCCTGAGCCGAGAGAGTGCCCGCCTCGATGGAGGCGGCCTGTGCGGGGGTCCCTCCGCTGTAGAGAAGCGCGGCCGCCAGGAGCGCTGCGGCGGGCCTTTCAAGCTTTTTGAGTTTGCGCCGCAGGGCCTGGAAGCGCCCTTTGGGGGAGAGGTAACTCCAGAGGAAACCGACGGCGAGCATCAGGTAGCCCAGATAGGTGATGAGCGTGCCGGGGTCGTGGTTGACCGAAAGGACCGTCCCCTTCTCGTCCATATCGTAAGAGGATTGGAAAAAGCGGTATCCGCGGTAATCGAGAACGTGGTTCATATAGATGTGATAGGGCATCGTGACGTTGCGCTCCTTGTCGATCACGGTGACATAGCTGGAGTAGGAGGCGGGGCTCATCGATCCGGGGTAACGCTCCAGCTCGAACCTGTCCAGTTTGAGGGCGAAGGGCAACGGGATGATCTTCGCCCCGTATCTGAGTTTGACGCCGATGTCTTTGAAGTTGACGATGGCCGGCGTCCCGGGCTGGGCCCGGCGTCCCGTCAGACGCACGAGGCGGCTTTGGCCGGCGTGGCTGACTTTGAGCAGGAGCATCTGCGGATATTTGCCTCCGGGTTTGAGGGCGGCGCTTTTCCACTCCAGGCGCGCTTTGGGCAGCACCTTGCGCAGGACGATCGAATTGCCGGCGAAAGTGTAGAGTTTTCGGGTCTGGAAAGGATGGGTTCCGGGGGCAAGTTTTCCGGCCTGGCGGTCGGCCATATTCAGTGTCTGCAGGGCGACGGGGCTCTCCAACGTCAGCGTGCCGTTGCGGTCATCGATGTAGAGGGTCGGTTTGGCGCTCGATCGACGCCCGTCGAAGGAGAGCAGGAAGCTTCCCATATCCCTGGCGCTCCCTTTGGGGAGATAGATATCCTCCCCCCGTCCGCCGGCGGCGACTTTGAGCTGGAGGATCTCCGTACCGTTTTTGTCGTCGGGGACGGCAACCTCTTCGGCGGCGGGGAGATAGTCGAGCAGATCGATCTCCACCTTTTTACCGTTGAGCTCCAGGGTATCGTGGATGCGGTTTTTCGTCATCGACGAGAGGTAGAGGGGCCGTTCATATTCGGCGATCTTGTCGTGATCCTTCAGTGCGACGCTCAGCATCATCACGTCGCTGACCATCGTCCGGCTGCTCTGCCCGTCCCGGATATGCAAAATCCCCTCG
>WFQO01000160.1 GCA_015486995.1 Nitratifractor sp.
ACCAGCAGATGATGGCACTCTACAAAAAACATGGAGCCAACCCGATGGGGGGCTGTCTGCCGATGATTTTGCAGATCCCCGTCTTCTTCGCGCTCTATCGGGTCCTGCTCAACGCCGACGAACTCCAGGGGGCGCCCTGGATCCTCTGGATCCACGACCTCTCCCGCCAGGATCCCTACTTCATCCTTCCGATCCTGATGGGGGCCACGATGTTTCTGCAGCAGCACATCACGCCCAACACTATGACCGACCCGATGCAGCAGAAGATCTTCAAATGGTTTCCCGTATTGATGACCTTCTTCTTCCTGACCTTCCCCTCGGGGCTGGTTCTTTACTGGTTGACCAACAACACCCTCTCTATTGCCCAGCAGTATTACATCAATCGTGCCTATGAGAAGCATAAAAAGCGTTTCAAGGCGAATCACGGTGGAGAATCGTGAGGATATCGGGATGAAAAAAATCGAAGCCGCTACACTGGAAGAAGCCTACAGCCTCGCCTGCAGGGAGTTGGAGTGCTCGATGAGTGAATTAAAATATGAAATTGTTCAGTATCCCGAAAAAGGACTGTTCGGTTTCTTTTCGAAACCGGCCATTATCGTTGCTGATATCGATTGGGAAAAACGAAAAACAGCTTTGAAAAAAGTCGAGAGAGAATTTTCCCAAGAAGAGAACTCCTCATCAAATGAGTGTGTAACCGATCCCGGAGATCGGGTGAAAATGCAAGAAAAAGAGGCGCCGGAGCCCAGCTCCAAGAGTGAAAAGACGTTTGGAGAAGAAAAGCAGGAAATCTCGCACGAACAAGGAGTAGAGAAAGAGATCCTAGATGGATTTTTTGGCGAGACAGAACGTACAGAGTCATCCAAAAGCGAGACACGCTTCGAAAGAGAAGAGACAAGTTCTATGGATGAAACCGTTTTGGCTTCAGAAATCGAAAGTACACTCAGCACACTGATAGCGGACTCCTGTTTCGAGATCGACATTGTGGAAGTCGATGTGGCGGACGGGATAGCCTATATCTTTATTGATGGGGAAGATGCCGCCTTGCTGATCGGCAAAGAAGGATACCGCTACAATGCGCTCTCTTACCTTCTCTACAATTGGCTTAATGCACGTTATGGACTGCATACCAAACTGGAAATAGCACATTTTCTCTCTAGTCAGGAGGAGATGATTCGAAAAAATCTTGAACCTGTGATTGACCATATCCGCACGGAAGGATGGGGGCGTACACGTACACTGGACGGTATTCTTGTTCAATTGGCGTTGGAACATCTGCGAAATATTTTTCCGGACAAATACGTAGCGGTCAAGCGACAGCGGGATGGGAAACGCTACGTCCTCGTCAACGAATTCAATTCCCGGAAATGAACGATACGATCGCGGCTATTGCGACGGCACACGGTACGGCTTCTCTCTCCATCGTACGTATAAGCGGACCAGATGCTCCAAAAATTGCTCGTCGTATCGCTCCGGCAGCGACGCTTACTCCACGGCTCGCAGAACTCCGTACTCTCTACGATCAGGAGAATGAAGCCATCGACCGAGGTATTGTGCTCTATTTTCAGGCTCCTCGTTCTTTTACCGGGGAAGAGATCATCGAGTTTCAGTGCCACGGGGGACAGGTTATTGCGCAGGAGATTCTCGAAGCAACGGTCGCTTACGGTGCCCGTCTTGCTCAACCGGGTGAATTCAGCAAACGGGCGTTTCTTAACGGCAAGATCGATCTGAGCGAGGCGGAGGCGATTGCGAAACTCATCGAAGCCAAAAGTGTTGACGCGGCTCGCATCCTGACACGACAATTGCAAGGTGAGCTGGGACGCTTCGTCGACGAAGTCCGAGATGCTCTGCTCCGGGCATTGGCACACAGTGAGGTATCGATCGATTACGCCGAGGAGGATATTCCCGAAGATCTTTTGAAAGGCTTAAAGGCGCAGCTTCGAACACTCTCGGATCGCCTCGATCGGATTGTGGAGAGCAGCGAACGACGCAGAGGGCTCATCGAAGGATTTCGTGTCGCGATCGTCGGTAAACCGAACGTTGGGAAAAGTTCCCTGCTTAATGCGTTGTTGAGTTATGAGCGTGCCATCGTCAGTGAGATTGCAGGTACGACCAGGGATACTATCGAGGAGGAGATCCGCATCGGCACGCACATCCTCCGGATTGTCGATACGGCAGGGATTCGTGAAGCCTCTGACCGGATCGAGGCGATCGGTGTGGAACGTTCGCTTCGCTCCATCGACGAGGCGGATATCGTGCTGGCACTTTTCGATCGTAGTCGCCCCTGGGAAGAGGAAGATGAGGCAATCCTTGACCGTTTAGTCGCATCGGATAAAGAGTGGATCGCCGTCCTTAACAAATGCGATCTCCCGAGGAGAATAGAGATGGAGAAACTCGCGCCCTACGCTCCTGTAGAGATTGACACCCTCGAGAATTTTTCTCAACTGCCTCAACATCTTCAAAAGATGCTTGACCGCTACAGCCTCGATGAAGAGTTACTCCTCTCCGGTAATCGACAGATCGAAGCGGTGCGCCGTGCCCAAAGAGAAATCTTGGCGGCGTTAGCTCCGCTCGAATCGGGAGAACTGGAGCTCTTCAGTTATCATCTTCAGGAAGCGGTGCGGGCTCTTGGGCAGATCACTCGACCCTATGAGAGTGAAGAGATTCTGGATCGGATGTTCGGAGAGTTCTGTCTTGGAAAATGAAAAAGAGTTGACTAAAGTTTGTCAGGTATAATGGAAAACGTTTTTGTCTGATTTTAAAGTATTGTACCCTCAAAAGATTTGTGGGATTCAGTAGTAAAACAATAATCGTATTTCCAGGAATTGAAGAAAAAGTTTGATCCCGTTGGACGTAGCTTCTCCCTTCGCCTCACGAGATCAGAGTTTTACTTTTACGTTTGAAAAAATAGATCGAGGAGTCTCTTTTGAAAAGAATCTTGGGAACGATATGGATTGTTTTTATGCTTTTGGTGATGAGCGGCTGTGTGCATCAGGAGTTGCTTCTACCCGGAACAGGGAGTGGCTCCTATTCGGCTCCCGTTGAGCAGAATGCAACGGTTGATGTTTCTGATCTGAACGTGAATGTGCAAGAAGAGCAGGTTGTGACTCGTTTGCCATTTCCCGTCTCCGAATACAGCCGTCTTCCACGTAGCGGAAACGCCACGGTAAAGGGAAGCATCTATGTGATCGGACCCAATGGAGAGAAAGTCTACGGCAAACAGACCCGCCTCTATCTCAATCCGGTTACAAGCTATTCTCGTCAATGGTATCAGGAGAGTTATCTTGGCGGCAAAAAAATGGCCAAAGCGGATCCCCGTCTTTTCAACTATTTACGTTTCACGACCTCAGATGCTTCCGGACATTTCGCTTTTTACGGGGTTCCGGCAGGACGTTACTATCTGATCGGTGTGGTACGATGTGCCCAGCAGTGTGGCTACGATACTCCACAGACGATTCGCGTCGCCAAGGAAATTGATGTTGTAAAAAACAGTACGGTCAATGTCGACTTGAGCAAAAATCTCGGTCAATAATAGGGCCTTCGCATTGGTCGGCATACCATTTGCATCGATCATCGACGGTATCTCGATAATCAGAGGCTGACTACCATTATGTTTTTTCTCTCTTTCTTCCAGGTAGATCAAAAAATTATTCAATAGGATTATCTACAAAATCTTTTGCAATATGATTTGCCCGATCGGCAATGGATTGTGATTTGGAATAGATGAGTGTAGGAATATAATGCTTGGAATGCTCCATTATTATAAAAAATTTCAAATTGTTCTGTATCGTTTGTAAACTTTTGGCTATATTCTTCTGTAATGCTTCGGGAAGCTCCTCGGTACTCTCGGCCAGCTGATTGATGGCATCCGGGAAAAACCTATTGAGATAGTGAAGCTGTTGTCCTGCATGGAGTTCTCTGTCAAATCCCCACATTTTGTAAAGATAGAGTGCTCCGTAACGCTGGGCAATGGTGGCGAGACGGCTGGCATACATGATTCCTTGGACGGTATCGTTGTCCGGATAGAGCTCTTGAGTGAGGTGTATGAGAGAGCGATTGATCCCGTTACGGACATTGTCCATCTCTTTCCAGAAAGCGAGCGCCTCTTCTTTATTAGGTTTGCTTTTTAGAAGCTTGTGTGCATTTTTCAGGGAGAGTTCAGCTTTTCGAAGTTCGGAACAACTGAACACCCCCTGCGAATCCTTGTTGTTGCAATATTGTAGAATTTCTCCGAATTCTTGACGCAATGTACGCATATCCAGATTAAGCGATTTCATGGGATTTTTAAAATGGTCTTTTGTTCCCACCATCGCATACTCTTGAATAATATGCATCGAACGGGTCCTCATCTCTCCCCCGGTATAGAGAAATGCGTAGATCTTGTGCATTTGGGCACCATTGGCGGCATGAGCAAAAGAAAGGAATCCCCACAGCAATCCCCATACATGTATAAATCTGACAATGAATCGTTTCAAGTTATTTCCTTCTAATGTACACGTTGAGGGACAACGTTGTATTCATTCAATGATATCCTATATTTAATAAAATATAATTAAATCAAATAATATGATAAAAATCAATCTTATATATAGGTG
>WFQO01000161.1 GCA_015486995.1 Nitratifractor sp.
ACGGTACCCTGGCCCGTGACGGCCGTCTCGA
This sequence comes from Nitratifractor sp., assembly GCA_015486995.1. Taxonomy (GTDB): domain Bacteria; phylum Campylobacterota; class Campylobacteria; order Campylobacterales; family Sulfurovaceae; genus Nitratifractor. The sequence continues at coordinate 32 of WFQO01000161.1, forward strand.
TCCCGATGCGGCGAGGCTGCTCCCGAAACTGGCGAAAGATTTCCGCCTCCACGTCGTCACCGCCGACACGTTCGGGACGGTGGCGGCGGAGCTCAGCGGCTTGCCTGTGGAGCTCCGCATCCTGCGCAGCGGTGACCACACCGCGGAAAAGGCCGCTTTCGTTCACGAACTGGGAGCGCAAAACTGCGTTGCCGTCGGCAACGGCAACAACGACCGTGCGATGCTCGAAAGCGCGGCACTGGGGATCGTCATTCTGGGAGAAGAGGGTGCCGCGACCGCGACCGTCCTGGCGTCCGATCTCCTCCTTCCCTCCATCGCACGCGCCTTGGAGCTTTTGCTCTATCCGAAGCGATTGATCGCTACGTTGCGGAAATGAGAAGACAGTCTGCTAACTTACCTGTAGATCTCTCGTTTCTTCTTTCAATCGTTCGGCAATCCAAACTTTTATAATGGATTGTCTCGTGACACCGATTTTTTTCGCTTCATTGTCCAGAGCCTCTATGATCCATTCAGGAAAATCCACATTCACTTTTCTAGTTTCTGTTTTTAGCTTTCCAAGATTTTTCAATCTTTTGGCTTTTGAAAAATCCAAATACTCCGTAATATCTTGACCCTTGTCAAAGTTTTCATCAAACTCTTTCGCCGTGATCGTTTTCATAACATTTCTCCTCGTTTTTTCTGCATCTTCTGACACTGATGATCCTGTAAACATCGCCTCTCATTGTATAAATCGCTACAAAGCATTTCTTCTTGAATAGTGCAATAAGCGCATATCGGATTTCTTCATCGATTATGTTGGCTGGAACGATCAGTGCGTTTTCATCCTGCCAAAGATTTTGAGCTTCTGCAAAATCAATTCCGTGCTTCTCCTTATTGATTTTGCTCTTGTTCTTATCGTATTCAAACTCCACTGAAAGCCTTTTGTATGGTATAGAAAGCATACTGAAATAATATTTTATTTGTCAAGTTTTTGACGAGATATTCGATATAATACCTACCAAAAAAGGGAGTCGAAGAATGATCGTCGATACCCATGTCCATCTGGACGATCCCCGTTATGCCGAAGATCTGGAGGAGGTACTGGAGCGCTCCAGGGAAGCGGGAGTGACGCGTTGGATCATTCCCGGGGCCGATCCCGATACTTTGCCCAGAGCCGTGGAGTTGGCGCAGACCCATGCGGATATATTCTTCGCCGTGGGCGTGCACCCCTACGATGCCCGCCGCTACGACCGAGCCTATCTGGAGCGCTACATCGGCCACGAGAAGTGCGTCGGAGTCGGGGAGTGCGGGCTGGACTATTATCGCCTGCCCGAGGGCGACGAGGCGATCGCCGAAGAGAAGCGGATCCAAAAGGAAGTCTTCATCGACCAGATCGACCTGGCCGCGAAATACGACAAGCCGCTCATCGTTCATATCCGGGAAGCGAGCCGCGATTCGCAAGAGCTGCTGGAGCGGTATGCCTCCGGGCGGGGAGGGGTCCTGCACTGCTTCAACGCCGATCACCAGCTCCTGGCGTTGGCCGAGCGGAACTTCTACTACGGGATCGGCGGGGTTCTGACCTTCAAAAACGCCCGCAAACTCGTCGAAGTCTATCCCCGCATCCCCCGGGATCGGCTTCTCATCGAGACCGACGGCCCCTATCTGACTCCGCACCCCTATCGGGGCCAGCGTAACGAACCCGCCTACTGCAAACTCATTGCCGAAAAGATGGCCGAGCTCTCGGAGATCTCTTTTGAGGAGTTGACCGGGATCTGTCGGGAAAATACTCGAAGACTCTTCGGGATTTAGTGTCTCTTATAGAGGGTTTGTAAACTCTATACTTTGTTTGTAAGTAGCGGAACAAATCTTATTGCTGCAGCAAGTAAATTCGATAATCGAAACTGTTTAGATCGGTAATGTTGAAGTAGGGTAGGATTGCTGTTGTGTGTAATTAAGAGAGCTTTTGGGCTCCTACGGGTGCGGGAGTCCAAAGGCTCGATGCTTTCAGCTGAAGAAAATCAGAGCTTGCCGTCGAGGTGGTCGGCGAGGCGCTGGAGCTTGGCTTTGTAGGCGTCGAGGTCGAACTCTTTGACCCGGGCGACTCCGTCTTCGACGGCAGCCTGGGCGACGGCGGAAGCGACATAGACCAGGACGCGGCGGTCGAAAGGCGAGGGGATGATGTAGTCGGGGCCGAACTCCATGCACTCACGTCCGTGCGCCTTCATAACATGCTCGGGGACGGGCTCTTTGGCCAGGGCGGCCAGAGCGCGGGAAGCGGCCATTTTCATATTTTCGGTGATCTTGGTGGCGCGCACATCCAGGGCGCCGCGGAAGATCTGAGGGAAGCCCAGGACGTTGTTGACCTGGTTGGGGTAGTCGCTGCGGCCGGTACCGATGATGATGTCGGGGCGTGCTTCCTTGGCCAGAGGGGGCTTGATCTCGGGGTTGGGGTTGGCGCAGGCGAAGATGATGGGGCTCTCTTCGCTCATGG
>WFQO01000162.1 GCA_015486995.1 Nitratifractor sp.
GTTCACGGCTTCGGCGCCGGAGACTGCTTCCGCCTCTGGGGTTTCTTTCGTCTCGGCAGGAGCTTCCTCCGGCGTCTTTTCGGGAGCGGGTGCTTCGCTTGCCGGGGCGGGTGTTTCCGCTGCGACAGCTTCGGCGGGGCTTTCGGTTTCGACGGGTGCTTCAGCAGCGGGAGCCGTTTCATTCTCCGTCGTGCTTTCGACCGTTTCCGTAGATTTTTTCTTGACGACTTTGATGCGTCTAGGCTTCTCGGCACCGGGTTTGGGAAGGTCCGCGGGCCACCGGCCCGTCATTACGTAATCCATAAGCATCGCGGCCTGGTCGAGAGTGACGGAACTTCCCGCGACCTTTACGTTGTATCCGAGTTCCTTGGCTTTGGCCAGGACCTCATTGTTCGACATCCCGGCTTCGGCCGCGATCTCCTGGATTTTCACTTTATCCATCGGTGTCTAACTCCTTTATCAGCTTGAGGAAATCCTCTTCTTCTAGTTTAAATCGTTTTGTGATCTGCCTGATCCTCTTCGGGTTTCTTCCGCACTCTCGACAGACGTAGCAACTTCGTCCGCTGCCTGTATAGGCGATCGCTCGGTTTTCGACGAACTGTATTCGGATGAGTGAATGTTGGGATTCTCTGTTTCTGCAGGCAATACACATTCGTATAGGATACTTTTTCATAGGGATTATAGCAGAATTCCTCAGGGCTTTCCAATGACGCCTACATTGTCCAGAGTGTGGGTCATGACGCGAAACTGCGGGAAATGTTCTTCCAGCACCTTGTGGAGTTTCAGGGCGTCGTCGGCATAGGCAAGATTGAAAAAAGTCGACCCGCTGCCGGAGAGTGTACTCATCAACGCCCCGTTTTCCAAGGCGAGTTTCTGAACCTCGAAGAGCTCGGGCATCATCCGCATTCGGCGCTCCTGGTGGATCTTGTCCTTGGAAGCGATGCGGAGCTGGTCCCAAGATTCGCTCATAAAAAGTGCCGTCATATAGGCGGCCCGGGAGAGTGAATAAACCATCTCCTCCTTGCTGTACATTTTGGGAAGGACGTGGCGGGAACGGTTGGTAGAGATGGTACGGTTGGGGACGACAAGCACGGCCCGCAGATAGGAGGGAAGGCGGCGTTTTTTGCTGTAGACCCGATCCCCTTCGATGCAGGCGACATTGAAGCCTCCCATCACCGCGGGGGTAATGTTGTCGGGATGGTGCTCGTAGCGCAGGGCGAGATTGAGAATCTTGCGTTTGTTGTACTTGAGTCCGGCGGCGAGATGCGCGGCGGTGATGGCCGAGACGATGACCGCCGAGGAGCTGCCCAGTCCCCGGGAGATGGGAATGCGGTTGGTGAATTCGAAACGAAAACTCTGCTTCGAGCCGTTGCTGAGCCGGCGAAACTGTTCATTGAAGATATGGAGGAAGAGGGAATTCTTTTTGATCCGGGGATTCTGGGCACCCTCTCCTTTGGTCGAAAGGCTCAGAAAACGGGAGGGTTTGATGACGATCTCGTTGCGCAGGTCAATGGCCAGACCGAGGGTGTCAAATCCGGGACCGAGATTGGCACTGGTGGCGGGTACGCTGATCTGCACGGGGGACCTTTGGGTTCAGACGGAGGGAAGGCGGTAATCCGGTTCCCGATCCGACAGGATCTCGAGATGCTTCAAGCTCTCGGGCATTTGAAACTCCTGCGGAATCTTCTCGTCAAATTTTCGTGTTATTATAGTCTCTTTTTCTTTGACAAAATAGAGCTTGCCCATCGCTTTCAAAGGCTTTCCGCCATTGAGAGCGAAGGCACTGACGGCGGCAAACGGGATTTTTCTCACCGCTTCAAGCGTCCGCAATGTGATGTAAGTGAGTTTGATCCCCATATAACTGCCCGGTCCGTTGACGTAGAGGACCTGTTTTACCGGACTATGCTCCAGAGTATGATTAAGTGTTTCGACGAGGTTTTCGGAGACATATCCTTCGATTTTTCTGCTCTTCAGAAGAGTGCCCTCCACCGAGTAGATCCCGATTTGCCAGGGAGAAGCGATGGGGTTGAGAAGAAGTATGAGGGGGCTGTTTTCAGGCAAAGCAGCGCTCATAGTAGGAAAGTCGGGCCGCACCGAGACTGAGAATCTCGTAATTGGCCGATTCGGCGAAGAGAGCCTGCGTCAGTTGATGGTTGAGGTCGTGGCTTCCGGCAAAGGAGCGGTACCGGCCGACCAGATTATATCCGGCGACCTTCATATCTCCCATCGCGTCGAGGATCTTATGGCGGACAAACTCGTCGGGATAGCGCAGCCCTTCGGGGTTGAGGACTCGCTGATCGTCGAGGCCGATGGCGTTGTCGAGGCTGGCACCCATCGCGAGATTCCGGCTTTGGAGATACTGAATGTCCCGGGCGAAACCGAAAGTACGGGCGCGAGCGATCTCCTCGGTATAACGGCGGCGGGTAAAATCGAAGCGGTAGTGCTGACGCCCGATGGCGGGATGGTCGAAATCGATGGTGAAATCGAACATCGCCCCCTCGAAAGGTTCGAGGCGGACAAATTTCTCTCCGTCACGAACTTCCACGGGCCGTTTGATGCGCAGAAGCCGCTTAGGTTGACGCAGCTTTTGGATCCCGGCCTCCTCAAGCAGGAGGCAAAAAGAGACGGCGCTGCCGTCCATGATCGGCATTTCGTTGCCTTCGAGGATGACGCGAAGGTTGTCAATCCCGTAGGCATAGAGGGCGGAAAGAAAATGTTCGATGGTAGAGATGTAGCCATCGGGATCTCCGATGACGGTCGCCATACGTGTGTCGATGACCGCGTCGACGCTCAAGGGAATGCTTCGACCCAGATCGCTGCGGTAGAAGATGATGCCGCTGTCGTCGTCGAGGGGTTCGATTCGCAGGCGGACCGATTCCCCTTTGTGTAGGCCGATACCCACGACCTCAACCGGGCGCGCGATGGTGCGTTGATACATTGTAATGCCTTTTGAGCGTACTTGACTTATTATAACGAATTCTAAACAAAAAGCCAACAAGGCTCAAGGACAATCGATTGTTTCATCGTGAGCTCTTCTGGCTGGCGATGATCCGGTCGGCCCGTTTGAAAACTTGATCGATATGGCTTTTGATCCAGTTGGCTTTCATCCAATCCATCGGAAGCACTTCCGTCCCCTGGACAAGCATCCCGAAATGGAGATGATCCCCCAGGGCCAGACCGGTTTTGCCGGTCTTGGCGATCACTTCGCCGGCGCGGACCTTGTCGCCTTTGGCGACGAGCAGCGACGAGCAGTGCCCGTAGAGGGTGTAGAGGCCGAAGCCGTGGTCGATGATCGGCATATTGCCGTAGATTCCGTTGTAGGAGGCGAAGACGACGGTCCCGGGATTGGAGCTGAAAATGGGGGCGTTTCGGGTACTGGCGAGGTCGTAGCCCATATGGTAGGATCGGGAGACCTCCACATTGCGATCTTTGTAGTAATAGTGCCGTTCGGTACCGAAGTCAGCGACACGTTTGGCGTGCTTGAGCGGATAAAAGGCCCGCAGCTTCCAATGGGAGAAATCGACCGGAGTGACTTTGGAACTGTAGCGATGGATCAGTGCTTCGTTCCTTTTACGCAGATCTTCGTTGACTGCTTTGAAACGCTTGAGAGGATCGTGGATCTTGGCGATTTCGGGAAATTGCGAAGCAATCTCGGCGATTTTCCCGTTGAGGAAGCGGTCGCTGAGTTGGATCCAGGATTGACGGTATTTGCGGTTGATCGTCTCGAAGGGGACCCGTAGGACGCTGCGGTTACCCGCCAGGTCTTCGGCGATGATTTCCGCCTGAAATCCAGGCTGGCGGAAGGGCCAGGCGAGGAGAGTGGCGTAGGTCCCCTTTGCGGTGTAGGGGATCGCTTTCCACTCCCGCCCCCCGGCGCGCAGTACGACGCTTTTGAGGTGAGAATCCCGGGCTTGGAAAATGACCAGGGCACTGCCTCCTCGGACGATGCTCGGGCTCTGGGCCAGGACACCGAGGGCCGGAGGGGTCCGGTCGACGAGAATCTTGGATTCGGCGTGGGCCCGGTTGCCTTTGCCGAAATTCCAGAGGCTTCGGTCCGCCACATCCACCTGCAGGATCCAGGGGGCGCGTTTGGGGTCGAGTTCGATCTTTTCGGAAATGGTAACGGGGATTTTGGCCTCTTTCAACCCCTCGACGAACGTGCCCGAGGCGAGGAGAATGCGTTTGACCCCGTCGGTGAGGAAGACCCGGTAACTTCCCAGCCCCTGGTTGTCCGCGACCCGGATACCGATCGGTTTTTTGGGATTCCAGTAGCGGGTGGCGGGGAGCTCCACGGTGGGGGCGATGCGTTCGAATTTGGGAGAGAACCAGACGTATCCGGCGGCCCCTCCGGCGATCAGCAAAAAGAGCAACAGGAGGATCCATCCACCGCCTCCCCGGCGTCGGCGCCGGGAACCGTAGTAGTTTTTTCTTCGTCTCATTGTTTTGTCAATACTCCTTCCTTTTCGATACGGTGCAAAAGGGCTTTGATCAAGGCATCGCTGTCAGAGTCCGGAACCTCGAAGCCCACGGCTTCCCGATGACCGCCTCCGCCGAAAGCCTCGGCCACGGGAAGCAGATTGATTCCTTTGGAGCGTAGAGAGACTTTGATCTCGTTTTTCATTTCGACCACCAAGGCCGCCACTTCCACCGTCACCAGAGAACGGGCATAGTCGACCACTCCATCCAGGTCGCTGACTGTCGCCCCCGTTGCGGCGAGATCCTCCCGGCTGATTCGCATGATCGCCACCCGGGCATCCGCATAGAGCCGCAAAGATTCCAGCGCTTTGCCCAGGATACGCAGTGAAGCCAGAGAACGCCTCTGAAGCATCATCTGCGCGATAGTGGCCGGATCGGCTCCCCGTTCGATCAACGATCGGGCGAGGACGAAGGTCTCCGCCGTGACGTTGGAAGTGGTGAAGTGGCGGGTGTCGGAGATCAGCGCGGCGTAGAAGGCTTCGGCGCTCTCTTTTCTGACGGGAAGCCACCCCTCGAAGAGTCGATACGCCACTTCCGAAGTACTCACGGCAGTGGGGTCGACGACGTTGAGGGTTCCGAAACGGCTGTTGCTGACGTGATGATCCAGATTGACGATCGTTCGCTCTTCCAGCCCCTCGAAGCCCAGTCGATCGAGACTGCCGCAGTCGCAGCTGACGATCAGGGAATCTTCGTAATCCATCTTCCACTTGATCTTTTTATACCCTTCGAGAAAATCGAGGGTTCGGGGGATTTCCCGGCTGGCGTTGGCGATTTCGACTCGCTTGCCCAGGCTTTTGAGCAGATGGTAGACACCGAGAGAGCTTCCGACGGCATCGGGATCAGGACGAATGTGGGAAAGGACGGTGACCGAGGGGAAGTGCTCCAGAAGCTGCCGAAATTTCCGCCGTGCCTCCTCCCAATCGACGTGGGAAAGGGAACTCATCCCTCCACCCGCATAGAGAGGTCGGGCCAAGTCGCCTGATGAATCACGCTGCCGGAGCTGATCGCATCGATCCCCGTGGCGGCGATCGCTTCGATGGTCTCCAGGGTGACGTTGCCGCTGGCTTCCATCAGGATGTGGGGATAGCGGGCGTTGCGAAACTCCACCGCTTTGCGAATCGTCTCGGGAGGCATATTGTCGCACATCACGATGTCGGCGCCCACGGCCATCGCCCGTTCCACCATTGCCAGGTCTTCGCACTCGATCTCGATCTTGGCGGTGAAGGGGATTTTGCGCCGGACCTCTTTCATAAAGCGTTCCAAATCGTCGAGGGTCCGCAGGTGGGTATCTTTAAGCATCAGGCAGTCGTCGAGCCCCATCCGGTGGTTCTGCCCTCCGCCGCAGCGTACGGCGTATTTCTCGAAAGCCCGCAGACCCGGGCGGGTTTTGCGGGTATCGAGGAGCACGCAGTCGTAGGGGGTGAGTTTCTCGACGTAACGGGCTGTCAACGTAGCGATCCCGCTGGCGTGCAGAGCGAAATCGAGGATCGAACGCTCCAAAGAGAGCAAATCTCTCGACGCGCCCCGGACCTCCAGAAGCCGGTCGCCGGGGGCGAAGGTTTCGCCGTCGTCGATTGTCCACACCAGTTCGATGTCGTAGAGAGCTTCCACGGCGTCGATGTACTCCCGTCCGGCAAAAACCCCGTGGCTTTTGGCGACGATGACCGCCTGCACAGGGCGGGAGTCGGCGATCCTGGCGAAGAGATCTCCGCGCCCCAGATCCTCTTCGACGGCGTTACGGACGAAGGCTTCGATCAGACGCTGGGCGACTCTCATTTGACCTCCAGCATCCGCTCGAGGGCCAGGCGGGCATAGTGCACCGTCTCGTCGTCGACGAAAATTTCGTTGATGGGCTTGCCCTCTTCGATCGATTTGAGGGTGAGGTAGAGATCTTCCAGGGTCGTCTCGTTCATCGTGGGGCACTCGGGCTTGGTGGAGGAGAGGACATAGGTGTTCTTTTTCCGCATCCGGTGGACCAGGTTGTATTCGGTACCTACCGCCACTTTCTGTTCCGGATCAAGTTCATTCACATACTTGATCAGCTGGGAGGTGGAGCCTACGAAATCGGCCACCGCCACCACCTTGGGGTCGCACTCGGGATGCACGGCGATCTTGATGTCGGGATAGCGGCGGCGGTAGAACTCCACGTCATCCACGGTAAAGAGCTGATGCACGGAGCAAAAGCCGTTGAAGCAGAGGACGTCGGCCTCTTTGGGATTGCAGCCCTCTTCACCGACAACGCAGGATTTGAGCCCCATCATGTTGGCCACGTTCTGCCCCAGGCAGCGATCGGGGACGAAGAGGATCTTTTTGCCGCTCTCCAATCCTTTTTCGATGATCTTGACGGCGTTGGAGCTGGTGCAGACCATTCCTCCCATCTTCCCGACTTTGGCTTTGACGGTGGCGTCGGAGTTGATGTAGGTGATCGGCAGGAGATCCTCCCGGCTCACCCCGCCCTTTTCGATCGCTTCAACCGTGTCGTCGTAGTAGCTGCCGTCGATCATCCGCGCCATGGCGCAGCAGGCGATCTTGGGCATCAGGACCCGCTTTTCGGGGGCGATCACTTTGACGCTCTGCCCCATGAAGCCTACGCCGCAAAAGACCACCCAGGGGTTTGCGTCGGCTTTGCATTTGCGGGCCAACTCCAGGCTGTCGCCGGTGATGTCGGCCATTTCGAAGACTTCGTCCCGCTGATAGTAGTGCCCGACGACGGTGACGTCCAATTCCTTTTTGAGGCGCTCGATCTCGGCGCGATAATCGATACTCATTGCTTGGATCCTTCCGGAAAATTTCTGAATTATACACTATTGGGAGAGGTGGGAAGGTCTTTGGGCTGTGATGACTCCCCCCTGGAATTTAGACAATGAGGATGGGAAAATAAGCTCCGCTATAACGATGAAATCGGAGTCTTCAGCTTCGAAGCGGCAAGTCGACAAAGATGCCGCACCTGGGTAGCACGGTATACATTTCGATAAAATACAGGCCATTTATTAAAGTAAAAAGGCAATTTACCTATGGAATTACTCGGAAATCTGAACATTCAACTCTATCTGGCCGCCTACCTCATCGCCGGCATCCCCTTCGGATATCTTTTGGCCAAGATCTTTGCCGGAGTGGACATCAAGCAGGAGGGCAGCGGCAACATCGGGGCCACCAACGTCCTGCGGGTCCTCAAGCAAAAAAACCCTTCTCTGGCCAAAAAGCTGGGGGCGGCGACGCTCTTCCTCGACGCGATCAAGGGGATCGTCGTCCTCCTCATCGCCAAAATGGCGGGCGCCGAGCCTCAGACCCTCTGGACCGTCGCCGTCCTGGCAGTCTGGGGGCACTGCTTCAGCATTTTCCTCAACTTCGAAGGGGGCAAAGGGATAGCCACGGGCTTCGGGGTCCTGCTCTTTCTGCTGCCGATCCCCACGCTGATCGCCCTGGCTGCCTGGGCGATCGCCGCCAAGACGATCAAGATCTCTTCTCTTGCTTCCCTGATCGCCCTGGCGACACTTCTGATCGCCAGTTATATTATTTATCCCGAGGGGATCCCCGGCATCGGTACCCACGCGCCGATCTGGATCATCGCCGTGACGGTTTTCTATAAGCATATCCCCAATCTCGTCCGCCTGTTCCGCAAAGAGGAAGCTCCCGTCGCATGAGGATCGAGATCCGTTCCCTGCAGATCGACGCGGTTATCGGAATCCTTCCCGAGGAGCGGGAAGCTCCTCAGCGCATCGTCGCCGACCTGTGGGCCGAGTACCGCTACGAAGCGGGCGACTACCTCGACTACGCCGCCGTGGCCGAAACGATCCGCCACCACCTCGTCAAGGAAAAATTCGGCCTCCTCGAAGAGGCGCTCCTTTCTCTGAAAGAGCGTATCTTCGACGAGTATCCTCTCATCGAAAGACTCGAACTCCGCCTCGAAAAACCGGAGATCCTCGAGCATTGCCGCGTCGCCGTCAGTGAGCGCTGGAGCCGTATCGATTTTTGAAACATTCACTCACCAAAAGTTTTCTGAAGCCCCTCGATCAATGCCTTTCTTTCGACATCACTGAGCCGGGCCTTCGGATGCATCAGCGTATAGATCGCCGGGGGCATCTCTCCCTCTTTCAGCTCCTTGGCGGCTTTCTTCCCTTCGTTCTTCTCCTTCACTCCCCAGAGGGAGACGTTGAAGTGCTCCCGTCCTTCGTTAACATCGTGGGTCACCAGCCAGGAGACGGGAGCGATATTGGCATAGGCGGGCCAGCGGGTCCGGTTGCTGTGGCAGTCGGCGCAGGCCCGCTCGAAGAGCGCTTTGGTCCGCGGAGAGTCCCACCGGGGCTCATTGACGACGGCAGGATTGTAATGGTCCCGGCCGTAGGGAACGATTTGAATGACTACGGCGAGCCCGACGGCCGCCAGGGTGATTTTCGTGAGTTTTTTCATCGGAGGGATCCTTTATTCTTGTGATAGGCACATTCTAAAGGAGTGAGATGAAACAGGAATGAAATGCTCAAAGGAGAACTTCGACCGTCGTCCCTTCGCCTTCGGTGGAGTGAATCTCCATCTTTCCGTCGTGGAGGGTCACGGCCCGTTCGGCGATGGAGAGGCCCAGGCCGAAGCCGGGGATACGGCGGCTGCGGGCTTCGTCGGCGCGGTAGAAACGTTGGGTAAGGTGCCGCAGTTTCGCTTTCGGAATGCCGGGACCGCGGTCCCGGACGCGGAAGCGGATCTTTCCCTCGTCTCTTTCGAGAGTCATATCGATGACCGTTTCCTCGGGGCTGTATTTGATGGCGTTCTCGACGAGGTTGCCGAAGAGTGCGGTCATCAACGTGGGATTGCCCCGGTATTCCAACGGGGATTCGATCGCGGTGTGCAGCTCGATGGCGTGGGATTCGGCAAGGGGACGCAGTTTCTTCAGCGCCTCTTCCAGTAGCCGATCCAGACGCAGCGTTTCGAAACTTTCGGACACGTTTTCCGGGGAGTAGCGGCTCAACAGCAGCAGGCCTTCGCTCATCCGTTCGATGGAGCGGGTCTCCCGGGCCAGACGTTCCAGAACGTCACGGCACTCCTCGGGGCTGCGATCCCGGCGGAGAGCCAGCTCGATCTCTCCGCGTATCACCGTCAGGGGGGTGCGCAGTTCGTGGGCCAGGTCGCTGTTGAAGCGCTCCAGGGTCTCCACCCCCTCCCGCAGGCGCAGAATCATCGCGTTGTAAGCGTCGGTCAGCGCCTGGATCTCGTCGTCCCGGTCGGGGGCGGGGACCGTACGGGAAAAGTTGTCCACGCTCACCTGGCGGATGGAGTCGGTGAGCGTTCGGATCGGTGTGAGGATCCGCCCGATGAGCCGCCACGCCATCCCCAGGAGGATCAGCGTCAGGGGGATCAGGCTCGCCGCGAAGATCTCCATCGTCTCCAGGCTTTCGTTGGGAATGTCCCGCTTCTGCAGGACCACCGCGCCGGAAAAGGGGCGGCTGAAACGCTCCCAGTAACAGGCGTCGAGGCGCTCACCGCCCTGCAGAAGAAACTCTTTGCCGCTGTGCTCCAACGGGCGGCAGATTTCGGGGCGGTAGCCGGGGGTGCGGGCGGCGATCCGGCCGTCGCGGATCAGCGCCGCCTCGGTATGGAGGGGAAAGTGCAAAACGATCACGCCGTCACGGACCGCAGTCTCCTTGCCCAGCAGTCGCCCCTCGGCCTCCAGGGCCGTCTCCCGTAGCTCCGCCAAGACCTTGTGGCGCAGATTCTGTCGGGAGAGGCTGTAAAAGAGCCAGGAAAAGCTCCCCATCAGCAGCAGGAGCAGTAGAGAAAAACGGAGCATCAGTCGAGTGCGCAGACTTCTGTTTTTGTCAGACATCGAGGATGTACCCCATCCCCCGGCTGGTGCGGATCCGCTCTTTGCCGATCTTTTTGCGCAGGTTGTAGACGGTCACCTGGATGACGTTGCTTTGCAGAAAAGTTTCACTCTCCCAGAGCTGGGTTTCGATCATCTCCCGGGAGACCGGCGCCCCCCGGTGTTTGAAGAGAAAGAGCAGCAGATCGTACTCTTTGCGCTTGAGTTCGATCTCCTCTCCCTCGAGCCATACCCGGCGGGAGGCGAGATCGAGGCTCAACGGCCCTGCCTCGAGCCGGTTGCCCGCGCTGCCCAGGCTACGGCGGTAGAGTGCCCGGATCCGCTCGATCAGTTCGTCGAGGCTGAAGGGCTTGGGCAGGTAGTCGTCGGCCCCTTTGCGCAACCCCTCGATCCGATCGTCAACTTCGCCCCGGGCGGTGAGCATCAGCACCGGAAGATCGACGCCCTTTCGCCGAAGGCGCTCGAGGAGTTCCGGCCCGCTGATTCCCGGCAGCATCCAATCCAGAATCATCAGGTCGAAACACTCCATCTCCGCCCGGTAGAGCCCCTCTTCCCCGTCCGGAGCCGTTACGCTCCGCCACCCCTCTTCGGCCAGGGTCCGCTCCAGCAGCGAAGCGATCGCCGGATCATCCTCTACGATCAATATCTTCATTGCATCTTCTCCACACTTAACACTATATTTTTCGATCATACCAAAACGAGCAGAGGTAACTGGGCCGGGGCCCGGTAACGCCGATGAATCCCCCAGGTTCCGACGCCCCGGCTGACGAAAACGGCGGTTTTGCCGACACGATGGAGCCCCTCGATAAAAGGTTGTTCCAAGCGTACCAGCCAGTGAAAAGGCCAGATCTGTCCGCCGTGGGTGTGGCCGCAGAGAAAGAGAGCGGCTTCGGCCCTTTGGGCGTAGCGGTAATCTTTGGGTTGATGGGCCAGAAAGATGCAGGGCAGATTTTTTTCCCTACATTCCGTCACGAGAGTGTCGGGGTCGCGCCGGCGGCCCCAAAAGGGGGCGAAGCGGTCCGCCAGGCCGGCGAGAAGAATTGTCCGGCCCCGGAAGGTGCGGATCGTCGTTTCCCCCTCCAGCACGATAATGCCGCAACGGTTCAGAACCCGCAGTAGCGCAGGATATCCGTAGACCTGATCGTGGTTACCGCTGACGAAAAAAACCGGCATCCGCAGACGGCGAAGACGCAAAAGCAGGGGAAGGATCTTCCCCACGGGCGTATCCACCAGATCCCCGGTGAGCGCCACGAAATCTGGGACGGCGGCGTTGATCCGGTCGATGAGCCCGTCGAGCTCCCTTCGGCGATGGCGCCGGGAGAGATGGGGATCGCTCAGGTGGAGGATCCGCAGACCTTTGGCCCCGGGATCGCCCACCGGGATTTCGATCCGTTCGATGGTGAGCTCTTCCATCGGGGTTCAGCGATGCAGACGCAGATAGACGGTGATGTCCACGGCGTCGCGCACCGTCAGGAACATCAGTTTGGGCGGCTGGATTCCATAATCACTCATCAGGATCCGAAAGCGGCTGCGCAGCTCCAGAGTTTTTCCTTTCCGAACGATTTTGGCAGGGATCTTCAGGCGGCGGCTCGTTCCGTGGAGGGTCAACGTTCCCTCGATCAGATAAGCGGAGCCCTGCCGTCGGACCTTTGCGATAGTGAAGCGGATCTTGGGGTATTTCTTTACCGCCATCGCTTCGTACATATGCTCGTCGCGCTTGTGATTGTCGGAGCGGAGATCTTTGGCCCGGATCCAGACTGTGCCGTGGAGGCTCGCAGGGTCCGAAGCGACGCTCAGAGAGGCGTGAACCCGGGAAGTGGCCGGATCGATGCTCGAATCCCCGAAGACTTCGGTGTGGGCGCGGATGTATCCTTTGTCGAGATGCAGCGACGCCGCCGAAAGCAACGAAGCGGCGACGAGGGCCAGCAGGGTGAGAAACTTTTTCATCGGAGAACTCCTTGGGTGAGTCTTGGATACGTATCGCTACGTATTACGGGAGGATTGTGCCTCCTGAAGATGAAACGAAGGTGAACGGAAATGACGAAGCGTGCCGTAAAGCGCCATCGCGATGGGAACGAGCAGAAGGGTTCCCGTCAACGCTACGCCCAGCCCGGCTCCGGAGGCGCCCCAGCCGATGGCCAGCATCGCCGCCGCTACCCGCCTCAGGTCCGCCTCCCGGCTCAGCCGGCGCAGGATCACCACATTGTAGTAGGAGATCGCCACGGGATAGACGGCCGCGAGCAGATCGGGAAGCGCGGCGAAATAGGCAGTGTAGCTCAGGGCGAAGAGCAGGGCCACGGCCTGGCGGGAACGGCGCCAATTCAGCGGCGCCCGAAGGGCCAAAACGATACCCAGCAGATGAAAGAGAGCGATCTGAAGGCCGTGGCCATCGCGCCAGATCGAGAGGGAGGGATCCCTCGAGAGGGTTTCGAAGAGGGCCGAATCGAGAAAGGCCCAGAGCGCCATCACAGCGATCCCTCCGGCTCCCAGGCTCGGCAGCGCCCGCGGACGGCGGCGCCCCTCGGCCCAGGGAAGCAGAAGCAGCGCCGCGAGCGTCAGCCCCAGGCCCAGGGGCCCCCGCCAGAGAAGAGGGGTGGTAAAGAGCAGTGTACCGGCCACGTAGGAGAGCCCCAGGGCTCCGCCGAGCACCAGGGGACCGCCTTCACGCAGCAGGCGGATCATCAGCGGGGCGCTGGCTCCCATCGCGAGGCCCAGAATCAGGAGCGAAGCCGGGGAGAGAGAAGCGTAGGAGAGGGTCACCCACCCTTGCAGGATCAACAAAACCGCCAGTTTTCGGCGGAGAGTTCCGGGGAGCCGTCCGCTCAGCAACGTGCCGAGCACGCCCCCCATCGGCAGCCAGAAGATCCGGGAGAGATCCGAGTGGAACATCTCCACGATCCCCGTCTGGGCGATCAGAAGATAATAGAGAAACTGCACGGCGACCAGCAGGGTCAAAGCCAGAGTTTTCATCGGGGCCTCCTTTCGGTTTTTATAGCTTCGGCCTCCTGAAAGACCTTTGTTTCTACGGGATGACTTTCCGGAAGGACCGATTTGTCATTCCGGAGAAAAAGAAAATAGAGATAGGCGAATCCCAGGTCGTAGAGGCCGAGGATCCATCCCTCGATGCCGAGCACTCCCGCCAGAGCCAGGGCGAGGAAGGCGGCTCCTACGAAGAGGCGGATCGACGCCGTCGCCCGGGTCAACACGTCACGGGAGCCCCCGAAACGCAGGGCCAGAAAATGCACCGAGGCGGTCCCGGCCATAAAGGCGAAGATCACCCAGTGCGCCGAGAGGTCGAAGGGCCAACCCAACCGCCCGTAGATCCACTGCCCGGCGAAGATCAGCCCGAGTGCCCCGAGTCCGTCGCCCAGGAAGCCGGCCAGGTTGTAGAGCAGCGAAGCGGAGAGATCCCGGGGCAGGCGACGGGGAAGCCAGAGCAAAAAAGCCGACAAGGCCAGGGCGCCGAAGAGGCTGCGCAACTGCCAATAGAGATAGGGGTCGCCCAGATTCAGGCCCGCTTCCGTGATTCCCGCCAGGCTTAGCACCAGCGCCATCGCGGTCAGGCTGCCGGCGAAGAGCCGGACAAAGAGCATCCCGGCCCCGCGGCGGATCCGCTCGGCATAGAGAGAAAGCGCCAGAAAGCCGACCCCCAGCCCCATCGCCAGGTGGGCGTGGCCGACCACCAGATCGTTGCGGTGGAAGGCCCAGCGCAGCTCTGGAATGAAGAGAATGTTCCCCTCCAGATCCACGAAGAGAAAGGCGACCACCGAAATGCCCAAGATCCACCGTGCAGCCCGGGAGAGTTCGGCGTCTCTCCACCAGCGCCAGAGCAGCGGAATGTAGAGCAGCGTCAGCCACTGGGCCGCCCACTCTCCGCCGTAACTCAGGGGCCCGACGAAAAAGCGCCAAAGCAGGGTCAGCAGATAGCCCGCCAGAGGCACGATCCAAAAGATCGCCCAGCGCGCCCGAAAGGGGGTGCGGGAGAGAAGCTTGAAGGCCAGATAGTAGATCGGCAGCAGGGCGAAGCTCATCCCCAGGGTGTTGTCGCCGTGAGGGCCTTGGAGAGTCTGGGTCACGGGGCCGTTGACCGGGTTCATCAGCAAGAGCAGCGCCGCCGGCGCCAGGAGGGTCACCGCCAGGGAGACCCGCACCCAGAGGGGTAGCCGCTCGTAACGCCGTACCGCCTTGAAGAGTGCTGCGATGTAGAAGACTCCCGCCAGGGCCAGGAGAAAATTGAGTCGATAGTCGAAATCGTAGAAGGGCAGGCCCCGCCGGTCCCCCAGCAGAAGCGTCAGGACCATCAGAATCAAAAAGAGATACCAGCTCAGGGCGTAGAGGCCCAGGGAGTGCAGAATCTTCGGTGGCAACTCTCCCGTCTCTTTCTCGATCAGAAGAAAGGGGAGGTAGGAGAGCAGCAGGGGAATCGCCCCGTAGAGCATCAGGGAGATGTGTACGGCGCGAAGGCGCGTCAGCGAGAGAATCGCCGAATCGGGCTGATAGCCCAGCAGTTCGAGGGAGGCGACGAAGCCCACGGCGACACTCAACGCCAGAATTGCGATGGACAGCGGGAAATGGAAATCGAGGAACTTAGACAAGGCGGCCATCCTTGATCTCCAAAACCCGGTCGGCTTCCCGGGCCAGGGTCCGGTCGTGGGTCGCTACGACGAGGGTCGTCCCCTCCGCGGCGATCCGGCGGAAGAGGTCGAAGACCTTGCGGGAGTTTTTCGAGTCGAGATTGCCCGTGGGTTCGTCGGCGAAGAGGATCTTCGGGGCGTTGGCCACCGCCCGGGCGATGGCGGCCCGCTGCCGCTGCCCGCCGGAAATTTCGTCGGCTTTTTTTGGGGCGATTTCGGCGACGCCCAGGCGATCGAGCAGCTCCGGGATCGCCTCCCGGCGCTCCCGGCCGGCGGCCAGGGCCACGTTTTCGGCGACACTCAGGTAGGGGATCAGGTAGTGGAACTGAAAGACGAATCCGATGTATTCCCGTCGGAATCGGTTCAGGTCGCCCCACTCTTTGGCGGGCTTTCCATCGATACGCAGCTCCCCCGAGTCGGGACGCAGCAGAGTCGAGAGGATCGCCAGCAGGGTCGATTTGCCGCTGCCGCTCTCGCCGGTGAGGGCGACGAATTCTCCGGGAGCGACCCGCAGGGAGATGCCGTCGATCGCCCGCTCCTTCCCGTAGAAATGAATCAGATTGTTTGCGTGAATCATGCCCGGCTCCCTCGTGTGATCAGTTCCATCGGATCGATCCCCGACGCCCGCCAGGCGGGCAGGATCGCCCCCAACACGGTCATCGTCAGGGCGGCGATGCCCACCTCCGCGGCCAACGCCGGGGTGATCACCCCATCCACGTAGCCCTGCAGGGCCGGCAAATGCCGCAGGACCCAGAGGATCCCCAGCGCCGCCGCCAGTGCACTCAGATAGGAGAAGATTCCCAGAATCAGCGTCTCGGTGAGGATACGCCCCACGATGCTTCCACGGCCGTAGCCCAGGGCCCGGAGGATGCCAAACTCGTATTTGCGCTCGAGCATCGTCACACTCATGATCGACGCGATGGAGATCAGCCCCATCAGCAGCGCGATGAGGCTGATGACATCCGCGGAGGTTTCGATGATGCGAAACTGGTGATAGTTTTTGACGAAGGCGTCGGTGCTTTTGACCTCGATCCGGTCGGAGAGTTTGCGGATGGCTTCCATCACCTTCTGGGCCGGCACTGTTTTGTCCAGGTCGACGAAGAGCATCGACGCCTTTTTATGGAAAAGCTTTCCGGCATCCGAGAGGGTCAGGATCACCCCGCCGCTTTCGAATCCGGTCTCCGAGCCGAAAACACCGGAGATCCTGAATTTCCGATCTCCGATCTGCAGACGATTTTCGCTGCCGAAACGTCCGGCGATCCCCCGGCCCACAAGTACCTCTCCCCGTTTCGGATAGTGGCCCGAAAGAAGCCGGTAGTTTTTCATCCGCTCCCCAGAGAGCCCGTAGACGGCGACGATGGGGAGCTTCCCGGCGGGGCTGGCGCCCACGATCATCGCCGTCACCCGCCGGACCCCGGGGATCCGCGCGATGCGGGGTATCAACGCCGTATCGACGTCGCTGAAAAAGGTATCCGAAATTTTGGCCTGGGTGACGATGAGGTCGCCGTCGCTACGCAGGATCGTGCTGTAGGAGCTGACGATCCCGTGGGCGACGGCGCTGATCAGAAAGACCGCCGTCACCGAAACCGTCAGACTGAGAAAAATGAGCAGGCTCCGCATCCGATTGGCCTGCAGGGCCTTGAGCGCCTGTGTGAACATCGAGGTTCTCCCTTCTCTTCAGGCCATAAAGCCTGGATTTCGGGAGAAGAATAGAGGCCGGAGATGAAATAAAAATGAAATCCCCCTTCCCGGGGAAACTTTTTGTGCTATAATTAAAAAAATCTTAAACTGAACGAAGGCTTAAACGATGCGAATCCTCATTATCGAAGATGAAGTGACCCTCAACAAAACTCTTGCCGAAGGCCTCAAAGAGTACGGGTATCAGAACGACGTGGCCGAGAGTCTGGCCGACGGACGCTACTTCCTCGACATCCGCAACTACGATCTGGTACTGTTGGACTGGATGCTCCCCGACGGGGACGGGATCGAACTGATCCCGGAGATCAAGGAGAAACGCCCCAAGACCGCCGTCATCGTTCTCTCCGCCCGAGACGATAAGGAGAGCGAGATCGAGGCGCTACGCGCCGGGGCCGACGACTACATCAAAAAGCCTTTCGATTTCGATATCCTGCTCATGCGCATCGAAGCCAAGCTCCGCTTCGGCGGCAGTAACATTATCGAGATCGACGACCTGGTCATCAACCCCGAAGAGGAAAAAATCATCTACAAGGGCGAAAGCATCGAACTCAAGGGCAAACCCTTTGAAGTCCTGACCCACCTGGCGATGCACAAAGATCAGATCGTCTCCAAAGAGCAGTTGCTCGACGCCATCTGGGAAGAGCCCGAACTGGTCACCCCCAACGTCATCGAAGTCGCCATCAACCAGATCCGCCAGAAGATGGACAAACCCCTGGGGATCATCACCATCGAGACCGTCCGACGGAGAGGATACCGGTTTTGTTTTCCCCAAAAGAAAGCTTAAGAAGCAGTTATCTCATCAAACTCATCGCCGCGATGGCGGTGCTCCTACTCATTTTCTCTTTCGTGCTTTTTCATTATATCCGTTACAACATGGAGGCGGAACTGTACGCGTCTTTGACCAAACAGGCTGAATATCTTCTCGCCAAAGACAAAAACCTCGAACACATTGTCTCCCGACAGAAAGAGTTGCTTAAAAAGACACTCGGTATTCAGGCCTCCATCGTCCAAAATCCTCGGCTGAAACGTTCGAATTCCTACTTCAGAATCGTCCATCGCAAAGATGGCGAATACCTGCTCGGCTATTTCCCCATCAAAAGACAAACGAGGCATTTTCTTCGACTCGAGATGGACATCAGTCAGCCGATGCATATGCTCAAAGAGGTCTTCCGGGCCATCGTCCTGCTCAATCTTCTCTCCATGGGATTGATCATCCTCTACGCCTACATTCTCTCTCGAATGTTGATTTTTCCCGTCACCGATTTCAGTCAGCGATTGATCCGCATGAACGAAAATCTTCTTGAAACCCTCCACCCCGAAGAGTTTCCGATCGAATTTCGTCCTTTGGCACGCTCGATCAACCACCTCGTCACACGGATCAAGAATCATTATCTGTACAGAAAAGAGCTTTTCGTAGGGACCGCCCACGAACTGAAAACCCCTCTCGCCGTCATGAAGACCCGCAGTCAGGTCGCTCTGATTAAGCGACAAAAATCGTTGGAGGACTTGGAGAAAGTTTTACGTGAAAACATCGAAACCATCGATGCGATGGATGCATTGATCGGCCAGATTCTGCAATTCGGGAGAGACGAAGGGGCACAGTTTGATGCGGCGGTTGAAAAGGATATCGTCTCTTTCATTCAAAAAAAGATCGACGAATTGCAACTGCTCGCTCATGCACAGAACAAAGAAATTTCCATCCGCTGCACTCCTGCACATTTGACGATGCGCTTCCAACCGCATCTCGTCGATCAGATCCTCCGAAATCTCGTCCAAAACGCTCTGCGCTACACTCCGGAAGGGGGTGTTTTGCGTATCGCCTGCCGTCGGGAGGAAAACGAATTCTTTCTTAGCGTGGAAGATGAAGGCCCCGGTGTCGAAAAAGGCCTCGATCTTTTCGCTCCTTTTCGCCGTTCCAAAGATTCACCGGGAGCGGGTCTCGGCCTTTTTCTCGTCCGCAACGCCGTCGACTCGCTGGGAGGCTCCATCACCCTGAGCAACCGTCCCGACGGACGGGGAGCCGTCGCACTTCTGCGGCTCCCCGTCGAAGAGGAAGAGTGAACTACCCTTTTAACGTCCACCTAAGCTTTGATAAGCTATAAACTCGAAAATCTTTTTTCAACGAGGTAAGTATGGCCCTGATGATCACCGACGACTGCATCGCTTGCGACGCATGCCGTGAAGAGTGCCCCAACGAAGCGATCGAAGAGAACGATCCGATCTACATCATCGATCCCGACCGATGCACCGAATGTGTCGGCTTTTACGATGAGCCGCAGTGCATCGCCGTCTGCCCGGTCGACTGCATCGTCCCCGACCCCGACAACGTTGAGAGTGTCGAGGAGCTGAAGTTCAAATTCGAGCAGCTCCAGGAGGAGCAGTAGGCCTCCGATGCCCAAACGTATCGCCGTCATCGACATCGGCTCCAATTCCGCCCGTCTGGTGATTTACCAGCGAACCAGCCGCTACGGTTTTCATCTGATTGTCCAGCAGAAGAGCCGGGTCCGTATCGGAGAGGGGGCCTACGAGCGTGACGGAGAACTCCAGGAGATCGGTCTACGCCGGGCTTTCGGCGCTCTACAATCTTTCCGCCATACGATTGAAGAGTACAAGGTCCGCAAAGTCCACTGCGTCGCGACTTCCGCATTGCGTGACGCACCCAACCGAAGTGATTTCATCACGAAGGTCCGACAGAAACTGGATCTGCATATCAAGGTTATCGACGGCGAAAAAGAGGCTTTTTTCGGTGCGGTCGCCGTGGTCAACCTTCTTCCGACGGAAAGCGGAATCACCGTCGACATCGGCGGAGGATCGGCCGATATGGCCCTCCTGCAAAACGGTCGAATCATCGCGACCCACTCTCTCAAACTTGGAACGGTCCGGCTCAAAGAACTCTTCAGCGACCGACATCTCGATCCGGAAGCGGCCAAATCTTTCATCCGTAGAGAACTGGAGAAGTTGCCGGAGATCTTCCGCAACCGCACAGCCGTCGGAATCGGAGGAACGGCTCGAGCTCTCTCCCGAGGAATCATCCTCAAAAACAGATACCCCTTCGAAAAGATTCACGCTTTCGAATATTCGGTGAAAAAGGAGAGAGCCTATCTCGAAGCGGTCGCTTCAGCGAAGAAAGAAGAGCTTCCCGCCCTCTTCATCAAAAAAAATCGCCACGATACGATCCGGGAAGGGGCGTTGATTTTTCTGGAGATCCTCGAAACGATCGGAGCACAGACGGTACTCAGCAGCGGCGTGGGTGTTCGGGAGGGAGTCTTTTTGCACGATCTGCTTCGCAACGACCGGCTCCATTTCCCTCCGGGGATCAACCCGAGTCTGCGCAGCATCAAAGACCGTTTCGATCTGCTCAAACTCCCCGAGGGGAACAAACAGAAACTCGGTCGTCAACTTTTCGAAACCCTGAAGGAGGAGTTCGGCGGCTCGAAGCACCACGCTTTGATGCTCCACCACGCCCTCTCTCTCTCGAATATCGGCAAAATGCTGACAATTTACAAAGAACACCAGCACGCTTTCTATATCGCCAGCCAAGAGCTGAATTACGGCTTCACCCACCGGGAGATGCTTACCATCGCTTTGCTGCTGCGTTCCAAGGGTGACGCCCTCTATTACCGCCCTCTCTATCGCCGATACAAAAAGCTGCTCCCTTCCAAAAAAAAGATCAAATGGCTAGCTTTTATCTATACACTGACATTGATCCTTCATGAAAACTCATCCGCCGCGGAAATCAAATTTAGCTGGGACGAAAAAACGCTCCGCATCGTCAGCGACCGTCCTCTCTATCTGGCTCATGAGGAGATCGCCGGTCTGGAAAAACCTGCAAAATTCACTCTCCGACTTGACGACGGCTGTCAGGCTTACCGCCCGGAGGAGTGAGCGACAAGCCTCTCTTGTCACTTCAACCCAAATTTTGCAGTAGAATTTGCGTCAGCTGCGCCGGCTAATGCATAGTTTGGGATTATTTCTCCAAACGGATCCGTACGCTTCGTTCGTGTGCCGTCAATCCTTCGGTTTTCGCCAGCAGAGCACAGGCTTCCCCCAGTTCGTCGATCCCTTTTTCGCTCATCATGATTAGGGAGGATTTTTTCAGAAAATGTTCCACACTCAGCGGAGAGTAGAACTTCGCCGTTCCTCCGGTCGGCAGTGTATGATTGGGACCTGCGATGTAGTCACCGATGGGTTCGGGGGTGTAACGCCCCAAAAAGATAGCGCCGGCATGTCGGATGCTGCCCAGCAACTCCATGGGCGAGGCGGTCATCACCTCCAGGTGTTCCGGGGCGATTCGGTTCATCAGATCCACCGCCTCCGCCATATCGGAAGCGACGATGATAGCACCCCGCTCTTCGATCGATTTGCGGGCGATGGGTTCACGCTCCAGTGTTCCCAGGGCCCTCTCCACCTCGTCGTTGACCCGGTTGGCCAGTTCCGCGTCGTCGGTAATGAGGATCGAGCTGGCCATCTCGTCGTGCTCCGCCTGACTGAGCAGATCCATCGCCAGCCAATCGGGGCGGGCACCGGAATCCGCCAGAATGCCGATTTCACTGGGCCCGGCGATCATGTCGATATTCACCTCCCCGTAGACCAGTTTTTTGGCGGTGGCGACAAAGATATTTCCCGGGCCGGTAATGACATCCACTTTGGGGATCGTCTCGGTGCCATAGGCCATGGCTCCGATCGCCGAAGCGCCGCCTACCTTGAAAACTTTGTCGATTCCGCACAGGTGGCACGCCGCCAGGAGCAGAACATTGATCTCGTTGTCCGGTGTCGGCGTACAGACGACGATCTCTTCGACTCCGGCGACAATGGCGGGAATCGCGTTCATCAGCAGGGAGCTGGGATAGGCGGCTTTGCCTCCGGGGATGTAGAGACCTGCCCGATCCACAGCCGTCACTTTCTGCCCCAGCATGGAACCGTTTTTCTCGTAGTCGATCCAGGAGCGCGGCATCAGTTTTTCATGGTAGGCTTTGATACGGTCGTAGGCCAGGTGCAGCGCCTCTTTGAGTTCCGGAGAGATCGCCTCGTAGGCCATCTCCATTTCAACGGGATCGACCTGTAACTCTTCGTCGCTTTTGGGCTCCCAGCGATCGAAACGGGCGATATGCCGACGCAGAGCGGCATTGCCCTCCTGGCGAATCTCCTTGAGTAGATTCCCCACCGTCTCCGTCACCTTGTCGATATCCATCGCTCCCCGTTTGAGAAGTTCTCCGAATTCCGTCGAAAAATTTTCATCACCGCTGTAATAGATTTTCATCGCTGTCTACCTTTTTAAGATTCAAAATTCATTATCCAATTCCGGGTATTTTCGCCGATATCTCGGCAGCATACTTTCGTTGCCTTTGAGACCGCCCTGATGCAGGTAAAGAATTTCTCCTCCACTCTCCCACATCTTTTTTTCAAATAGCGTCAACCACCCTTTCGGATCGTAGAGCAGATCAAACTCCACCCCCGTCTGTCGATACAATTCTAACCAAAGTCGGTAAAACTCCCGATAGAGTTTCCCGAAATGATATTTTTTCCGGGTATCCAAAACCGTAGGCCAGAGTTTTTCATCGGATTCCAGCATGGCGAACTGCCGGCGCAGGTATCGGGCATCACCGACACAGGGAGTCGTGACGACCTTCGTCGTCAATGAAGAGTGAGCCGTGAGCAGTGAGCAGTTTTTTTGGAGATAGAGGGCAGTGGTTCCGGTGCCGGAAGGAAGAAAAACTGTCAATACTTCGATGCCGTTGCGCTCCTGCCACTCAACGATCTCCCGGGCCAGGAGACGGATCCCCTCTTCCGCCTCCGGCTGTCGTCCTCCCTCTTCGACAAAGAGGACTTCCTTTCCCCCTTTTCCCTTTTTGATGTCTGTTTTCTCATAAAAAACCGTTCCGTTTTCCAGAGCCGCCCGATAATTTCCGATGGGATTCTTCCTCAACCAGGTCGGAATATGGTCGACGAAATACGCGAACTCCCACCCCCGCATTTTCGCCAGGACCGAAAGGGAATACATCGCATTGGATTGGACAGAGCCGTAGGAGACGACTTTGCGTATGTCGGGGAATTCTCCCTCGAGCCAATGATAGAATTTGCGCGCTTTGTTGCCCGAAAAATCGGGATGGATCCGATCGTCGCGTTTAAGGAAATATTCCCTTCCCTCGAATCGGATCCGTTCCACCGGGCTGGGGATGGCAAGTTTCTGCATCTTTCAAATCCTAAAATACCCCATACTATGGCAACTTTTGCTTAATCTTTCGTAAGCTGTGTATAATACACATCTTTCAGAAAATATAACAAAAAAAGAGGAATAAACCCGATGAAACCCGAACACTACTACAATCCCCACGGCGAACCGATCCTGGACGAAAAAATCTACGGCGGCAATCCGACGGGCTTCGTCGACTTCAACCGTCCCCGTTACAAATGGAGCGTCAATCTCTACGATCTGATGAACGCCAACACCTGGTTCCCTTCCGAGGTCAATACCGCGGGGGAGAAGAAGAACTTCGAACTGCTTACCGAGAACGAGCAGGCGATCTACAAACTCACTTTCGCCCAACTCAGCTTCAACGACAGCGCCCAGGAGGAGTACCTCTCCGACTTCCGCCGCCTGGCCAACAACCGCCTCGTCAAAGCGGCTTTGAGTCTGCAAATCATGCAGGAGGTCAACCACTCCAAGAGTTACGCCGTACTTCTCGACGCCGCCGGCAACTCCGATGAAGTCTTCGATCTTTACAAGCACGACATCGCCCTCAACCGGAAAAATCAGCGCATCGCCGAACAGTTCGCCCGCTACATCGACGGCAATTCCGCCGACGAAATGCTCCTCAGCGCCATGGCCAGCGTCAATCTCGAAGGCATCTATTTCCTCCTGGGATTCAGCTACATCTATGTCCTCGGCGACAAAGTCCCCGGCGCCAGGGATATGATCAAGTTCATCGCCCGAGACGAGATCAATACCCACCTGCCCCTCTTCGCCAATATTTTCAAAACGATCTACAAAGAGAACAAAATCCCCGCCTCCGTGGTTGATAAAGCCTACGAGATGATCAAAGAAGCGGTGGACATCGAACTGGAATATGGAAAGTATCTGCTGGAGAATTATCCGATCATGGGCTTGACCGAAGAGCTGATCGAAAAAACCGTCTACAACTACGCCAACGATCGCCTCAACAAAATCGGTCTCGATCCGATCTTCACACAAAGCAGTGAAACCTATCTGCAAAAACTCGTCGAAAAGCATTTACGCATGAACGACGTACGCAGCAATTTTTTCGAAAGCAACGTCAGCAACTACGCAAAAAACAGTCTCGATCTGGACGATTTTTAAAACGGAGGGAAAACCTCTCTTTCCTCTCCCCTCTTCCCTCTTCCCTCTTCCCTAAAGTTATTTCATCAGTCTCTATAATATCGGAGTCGGCCAAAGTCCTTCCTCCAGGTAAACCCTTTTTCAAAATACGAAGCGCAAAAAACGGAAAACGACTGTTCAATCATCTTTCAACGAATTCAATGTTAGAATGGAGGGAAGGAGGGCAAAAAAAATGAAGAGAGGAGAAGTGGAGAAGAGACCATCCTACAGAGTTCGTTCGGCGGAGGAAGCCTCGGCTTTTCTCTCCCGGGCCACGTTTGGAGCGACGGAAGAGTCGATCAGAGAACTGAAGCGGATGGGCAACTACCGGCGGTGGATCCGCCGGGAATTCAAAAAAAAACCGAGCTACCATCTCGAGTGGATACTCCATCACGCCAAGGGAGTCGACGGGACAGAGGATTTGAAAGACGATCCGGAAGGTTGGCAGCGCTATAGCGACGCACTGGGGACCATGCAGCGTGATGCCTGGTGGGACATTGTCGTGCACCGTTCGGACCAGCTGCGCCAACGCGTCGCTTTCGCACTGAGTGAAATTCTCGTGATCTCCCGTAACGGCCCTCTGCTCAGTTTCCCCGATGCCCGACTCTCCTATTACGATCTCCTGGTGCGACACGCTTTCGACAATTTCGAAACGCTGTTGAGAGCGGTGACCTATCACCCCGCCATGGGAAAATATCTCAGCTATCTGGGCAACGCCAAAGCAAATCCCCGATCCGACCGGCACCCCGACGAAAATTACGCCCGGGAGGTGATGCAGCTTTTTACCATCGGACTCTACGAACTGAATCCTGACGGGACGCAGAAGCTTCGCGACGGCCGGCCGATCCCGACCTATACCCAGCAGGATATCCGGGAGATGGCCAGAGTCTTCACCGGATTGAGTGACGACAACGGCGAATTCCCCGCCGAAGCCGCTTTTTCCGACTTTCACAGTCGGACTTCTCCCATGATCTCTTTCGAAGAATATCATGACCGGGGAGAGAAACGGATCCTCCACGGGCGAAAAATCATCCCTGCAGGCGGAGATACCGTCAGCGATATCAACACGGCACTGCATCATCTCTTCATGCATCCCAATGTCGGCCCCTTTCTTGCCCGTCGCCTGATCCAACGTCTGGTCACCAGCAATCCCTCTCCCCGATATATCGCTCATGTCGCCAGAGCTTTCAACGACAACGGAGAAGGGGTACGGGGCGACCTCAAAGCGGTCATCGAAGCGATCCTCCTCGATGAAGAGGCTCTCCGGGAGAGACACGATCCGAAAATCTTCGGAAAATTTCGCGAGCCGCTGCTCTATCCGGCCCATCTTTTCCGGGCTTTTCATGCCAAAAACGGCATCCATACCCTTCGCCAGGGAGAAGAAAAGGTCTATCGCTATCGCTCTTTCAATTTCAACGGAACCGGCATGATGCGCCAGGAAGGGCCTCTCGAAGCTCTGACGGTCTTCAACTACTTCACACCTGACGACGGCCCCTATGCCCTTAAGAAAAAAGGCCTGGTGGCCCCGGAGCTCGAACTCTACGGCAAACAGGGGATCGACGACGTCATTATTGGGCTGGTGACGGAGAACAGCTATGTCTATCGGCTTTTCCATATCACGGCACACCTGCAACTTCAACGTGAAATTGCACTCATCGCCCGCAAGCGTTACCGTCGTCTAATCGACCGGCTCGATCTGATTCTCACGGGATCCCGCCTAAATCCCCGGACGAAACAGGCCGCACTGCACTACATCAAGCGCCACATCCGTGACAAACAAATGACCCACGAAAAGATGGCCCGTCTCGTCATCGGTCTGATCATGACTTCACCCGATTACGCATTTCAGCGATAGGAGCTTTCGATGCATCCCAACAAAAAACGAAGAGATTTTCTCAAACAAAGTGTCACGGGAGCCCTGGGAGTCGCCGTATCCTCCCTTCCCTCGAACGCCGCCGAAACAACACCCCGTCCGCCATCGGATGAAGGATACAAAGCTCTGGTCTGCATACTCCTTGAGGGCGGAGCCGATACCTTCAATATGCTCATCCCCCGTCAAAAAAAGAGCTACAGAAAATATAAGCAGTTGCGCGGAGAGCTCGCTGTAGCACGTGACACTCTACTTCCGATCGATACCGAGTACGGTTTTCGAGGAAATATGGGCGAGATGCAAAGACTCTATCGGGGAAAAAAGCTTGCCGTCGTCGCCAACGTCGGGACTCTTGTCGAACCGGTAACTCCCCGGGAGGTCCGGGAGGGAAATAAAAGAATTCCCTTCGAACTCTTCGCGCACAACACGCAACGAAATCAATGGATGTTCGGGGATGCTACGGGCAATACCCACAGCGGGTGGGGAGCACGTGCCGCCGACCGCCTCTACGCCTCATCCGATCCGGCACGCTCCTACAGTACCGTCGATACAGCGGATGTTAACACCCTTCTTTTTGCCGGCGGGAGAAAGGATCCTCTCCATTTCACGGAGGCAAACATTTCACCCGATACGATGCGGCGCTACGGTTTCGGTCCGGAATCCGGGGGCGGTGCTTTCGGAAAGGTCTATCAACACCTCTACGCTTTGCACCAAAGCGACCGCAATCCTCTACAAGCAACCATGGCACGACAGCGAATCCGAGAATTGAACCTACCAATCAAACTCGAGGGACTTTTTGACGGAGTGCGGGATTTTGACGGATTTACTACCGGTGTTCACGAAGTGGGCAAACCGCTCGGCTCCCAGCTGGAGCTTGTCGCCCAGACACTCTCCGTCAAAGATCGGTTTCCGGGAAGACCGAGACGGCAGATTTTTTTCGTCGATCATCACAACTGGGATACCCACGACAGCGACAATAGGCATCAGGCGGGCTACCTCAGTGACTCTCTCGGAGCCTTTCAACGGGCGATGGAAGCGTTGGAGATGGAAGAGGAGGTCACCGTACTGACCCTTTCGGACTTCGGTCGCTCCCTTACACCCAACGGAGCGGGGACCGATCACGGATGGGGGACCTTTGCTTTTGTCATGGGAGGAGCTGTCAAAGGAGGCGAAATTTACGGAAAAATGCCGCGCATCGAACGAAACTCTCCCGATGCCTGGTACGACCGACTTGTTCCCGCTTTTGCGATGGAGAGTTACCTGGCGACTCTTCTGTCCTGGATGGGCCTCTCGGAGGAGGAACTCGATCTCGTCCTCCCGAATCTTAGGAGCTTTCCTACTCGCAATCTCGGCTTTATGAGAGAATAATCTCTCTCAATACCGATCGATGCAGTTCAACTCCTCAAACGCCAGCACGACCCGATCCCGCATCGACTCTTCGCCGGCACGCAGCCATTTTCTCGGATCGTAATATTTTTTGTTGGGCTTGTCTTCCCCTTCTGGGTTGCCGATTTGGCTCTGGAGATAGTCGTGATATTTCGCCTCGTATCCGCGGACACCGTCCCAGAAAGCCCACTGGGTATCGGTATCGATGTTCATTTTCACGACCCCGTAGCTGATCGCCTCCTTGATCTCTTCGGGGCTCGAGCCGCTGCCGCCGTGGAAGACAAAGCTGACCGGCTTGGGGCCCGTATTGTGCTTTTTCCGGATATACTCTTGGGAATTGCGCAGGATCTTTGGCTCCAGATGGACGTTACCCGGTTTGTAGACGCCGTGAACATTGCCGAAACTCGCGGCAATGGTAAAACGGTCACTAATGGCACTGAGACGCTCGTAGGCTTCACAGACCTCTTCAGGCTGGGTGTAGAGTGCGGCGTTGTCGACGTGGGTATTGTCCACCCCGTCTTCTTCTCCTCCGGTAATGCCCAGTTCAATCTCCAGGGTCATCCCGATTTTGCTCATCCGTTCAAGATACTTTTCGCAAGTGGCCAGGTTTTCTTCGAGAGGCTCTTCGCTTAGATCCAGCATATGCGAAGAGAAGAGCGGTTTGCCGTACTTTTCATAATGCGCTTCACTTGCCTCAAGCAATCCGTCAATCCAGGGCAGAAGTTTGCGGGCGGCATGATCGGTATGGAGGATGACCGGAATACCGTAAGCTTCCGCCAATTCGTGAACATGCTTGGCACCGCTGATCGCTCCCAGAATCGCCGCTTTCTCCCCTTCGTTGCTCAGCCCTTTTCCGGCATAGAAGGAAGCTCCCCCGTTACTGAACTGGACGATGACGGGAGAGTTGACTTTCCTGGCCGCTTCCATGACGGCGTTGACCGAATCGGTCCCGACGACATTGACGGCCGGCAGGGCGAACTCCTGCTCCTTGGCGATTTCGAAGATTTTTTGAAGATCATCACCGGTCGCGACCCCGGCTTTGACGTATTGTGAGATTTTCTTGGACATTTCCGCTCCTTTTGAATTTTATAGGTGCCCTATAGTTATTTGCCAGGCACTTTGAGCTTTTCACCGACACGAATCACACTCTTGTTGTTCATCCCGTTGAGCTGCTGAAGCTCTTTGACGGAGATCCCGTAGCGGTGAGCGATTTTCGAGAGGCTGTCACCGCTTTTGACGACATAGACCCCCGCTTTCGATGAGGAGGTAGCGGAGCGTTTCGTGCTCTTGGCGCTGTGCTTCAACCCTTTGCTCCCCATCTCGATCTTCGCGTCTTTCATCAGATTCTTAACAAACTTTTTCTGTTTGAGCTGCATCGCGATGATCGGTTTGACCTTCTCAAGGGGAACGATTTTCCCCGTCTTCCTGTTCTTAAAGAAACGTTTGTTCTTTTTGTAAACCGCTTCGATCTCCGCGTCACTGACCGGGATCGACGCCGACTCTTTACGCACCCAGGCATCGGCGATCGCCATCTGCTTTTCCCGGTTGCTCAGGGACTTTTCCGCCTTCTTTATCAATTCTTGCATATGTTTACGAACATAAAAATCCAAGATCAACTGCTTTTGAATCTTGACAGGCACTTTCTGCTTTGCCTTCTCCAGGATCAGTTTGTCGGTGGCGATGGCTTTGATGACTTTTTGCCGATCCGACTTTTTGAGCATGCTGTAGTTGGCCCGTCCGCGGGTTGCTTTTTTGACGAAAGCGTTGGCCTCTTTCAGCGTCACGGGATAGCCGTTGACCGTTGCGATCACTTTGGCGGCAGCGACAGAG
The DNA here is from genome assembly GCA_015486995.1 of Nitratifractor sp. Classification (GTDB taxonomy): domain Bacteria; phylum Campylobacterota; class Campylobacteria; order Campylobacterales; family Sulfurovaceae; genus Nitratifractor. Next base: position 29,043 of record WFQO01000162.1, read on the forward strand.
ATTCCCATCCCTATCAGCAGGACCGATAGTGCAAAACGTTTTTTCATAGGTCTTTCTTCCTTCTTTTGATCTTCATACCGTTCTTTTCCATTCTCTAATTGTATCGCTACTCAGCCAAATTTCGAAATCAGAAAGTCACTGCTTATTTTCGGGCGTATCAAAATACGTGACCTTGGCTTTCTCTTTGAGCTGTTTGGTCTCCTCTCCCATCTTCTGTGCAAAGCGTTGCTGCTTGAGCTTCATAATCACCTTCTCTTTGACCTGATCGAAGGGAATAGTCTGCGCCGGTTTCTTGTCTTCGAGATAGATGACGTGCCAGCCGAACTGGGTTTTGACGGGCGTTTCGGTAATCGTTCCCTTTTTCAGGGCGAAGGCGGCTTTGGAAAAGGGAAGCACCATCTGCTCTTTGGTGAAATAGCCCAGATCTCCCCCTTTGGGACCGGTCGGACCCGTCGATTTCTCTTTGGCGAGTTCGATGAACTTTCGCTTGAGGGCTTCACCCTTGAGCCCTTTGAGTTCGGCAATCACCGCTTCGGCGCTCTTTTTGTCTTTCAGCAGAATGTGCCGGGCGTGGGCCCGCTCCGGCATCTTGAACTGATCCAGATGCTTTTGATAAAACGCTTTGGCTTCACTTTCACTGACGATGGTCTTATCGAACTGATCTTTCGCCCAGGCGTTGATCAGCAGTTTTTTGGCGGCCAGATCCACCATCTGCCTGTACTCCGGCGATTTGTCGGCACCCGCTTTTTTGGCCGCCTGCGCCAGAAGTTCCGTCTCGATCAGCCCGTCGAGAACCTTTTTTTTCATCTTGGGATCCAGCAGATCGTAACTGATCGGTTGTCCGGGCTGTAGTTGGTGGAGGAAAGCATTGGCTTCCGCTTTCGTGATTTTAATGCCGTTGACTTCGGCGAGAACATCCGACGCCGTCGCAGGAACACAGATGCCGATCATACCGATCATCGCGGCAGTCAATATCTTTTTCTTCATTTTTTTCCATCCTCGTTTTTATTAAGGCCTTTCCCTACACGCTTAGGAAAAACCTTGATTTTAATGTGAAGTATAACCGCTCATATTAAATCAAGCGTTAATCATTCTTGCGTAGCCTATGCTAAGATTGCGTCAAAATCCCGGATCCGGAAGTGCAACGTGAAAACCCGTAAGAAAAAAGTGAAAATGGCTACCCGTAAAGAGATCGAGGAGATCAAGCGGCTTTTGCTGGAGCATTATCCCGACAGTGTCACCGAACTACACTATCGTAATCTCTACGAACTTCTCGTCTCGGTGATGCTCTCCGCCCAATGTACCGACAAGCGGGTCAACCTCATCACCCCCGCTCTTTTTGAAAAGTACCCCGATCCCGCCACCCTCGCCCGAGCCGACGTGGAAGAGGTCAAAGAGTACATCAAAACCTGCTCATTCTTCAATAACAAAGCCAAAAACCTCGTCGCGATGGCGAAAATGGTGATGGAAAAATACGGAGGAGAGATCCCTCTCGACGAAAAAGAGTTGATCAAACTCCCCGGTGTCGGCCAGAAAACCGCCCACGTCGTCCTGATCGAATACACCGGGGCCAACCTCATGGCCGTCGACACCCATGTCTTCAGAGTCGCCCACCGCCTGGGGCTCAGCAATGCCACCACCCCTGAGGGGACCGAAAAAGACCTGGTTCGCAAATTCCAAACCGACCTCCATCGGCTTCACCAGGCCATGGTGCTCTTTGGGCGCTATATCTGCAAAGCGGTCAAACCGGAGTGCGACCGATGCTTCCTGACCCAATACTGCAAAAGCAAAGAGAGCTTCAAAGCGAAATAGGAGAGAAGTATGATCGGAGAATACATCAACGGCGGCCTGATGCTGCTGATTCTTGCCGCGACGATATGGATCCTCAAATCCCCGAAAAAGCCGAAAGACAAGTCCGGGGAAGAATCTCAAAAAGAGGGAAAAAATGACAGTGCACAGTGAATGCACAATGAAACGGCTATACTCTGCAATTCCCAAAAAGGAGCTCTGCGTATGAAAAAAATTCTCTTCCTTCTTGCTTTCACCGTTCTCGGTGCCCAGGCGGGTTTCCGATCCATCGATGCCGACACACTGCTCAAGATGCAGGCCAAAGGCATCCCTGTCATCGACATCCGCACCCCGGCCGAATGGAAAGAGCGCGGTATCATCAAAGGGGCGCACCTGCTAATGTTCTTCGACCGCCAGGGACGTCCCCATATCGACGAATGGATGAAGGAGTTCCGGAAACTGGTCCCCCAAAAAAATGCTCCCGTCATCCTCTACTGCGCTCACGCCAACCGGAGCAAAGCCGTCGGCCACTGGCTCAGTGACAAACTCGGCTACCAAAAAGTCTATGAACTCAAAGGGGGGATCGAATACGGATGGAAAGAGCTGGGCAAACCCGTAGTCAAGCCAGAAAAGAAAGAGGAATCGGTCAAGAAAAATTAGCGGCTATGCCGTCGGTGCCCTAACATTTCCCTGAAAGGATGAAATCCACCGTATTGTTGACGTAGGCGTTGTGTTTGTTGTCCTTGTGGTAGATGATGTAGAATTTCCGCTTCATCGTGTACCCCTGGAAGCGGGCTTCGTAAAAGATGCCGTTTTGGACCTCTTCGGCGACGGCGTAATGGGAAACGATGGAGACGGTGGGATGTTCGGGGTCCTTTTCGGCCCGCTTGATCGTCTGGAGTACCGCCGTGGTATTGGAGACTTCGCTGAGGACGTTGAAGTCCTTGCAGCCGACCCCCAACTCCTGGAACACTTCCTGCACCACTTTGCGCGTCTGACTTCCCTCTTCCCGGCAAACCCATTTGAATTCGTAGAGATCCTCAGGACGCAGGATTTTGGGCAGAGGAACGTTGCTGAAGACGACCAGTTCATCTTCACGCCACTCCCGCACCACGAGATCGTCGTCGACAATCGGAGCTTCGATGAGCCCCAGGTCGATTTTGCGTTCGCGGACCATCTCGGCGATCTTACGGCTCACTTCGATGGTCAGTTTCACATCGTTGTTGATCACCTGGCTGAGGGTATTGAGGCACTCTCCGGGCAGGACGTAGTTGCCGATCGTAAACGACGTCCCCAGACGGAAAGTGATCTTCTTGTTGATGATCCGCAGGATATCCGCATCGGCTTCATGGATGCACCGCTCCAGATTTACCGCCACTTTGTAGAGCTCTTCCCCGGCGTTGGTCAGCCGGATACCGTTTTTTTTCCGTTCGATGATCTTCGTATCGAGGTATTTCTCCAGAAATTTGATCTGCTGCGTCACCGCCGGCTGGGAAATCCCCAATTTCGCCGATGCCCGGGAGAAACTTCGCTCACGTACCACCGTCAGAAAGGTCTCCAGTTTTGTAAAATCCTTGAGCATCTTCTCCCTTTTCCTTATTGTGATCCATTAAAAATGGATAGTTCTTTATTATTAGGATGATAACACAGAATGGAATAACTTTGACTTATATTTTTGAAACTTATCAGTTTTTTTTACTAATTCAAGGATTTTATATGATGAAAAAGGCCACTTACGCCGATTTTAATTCAATGTCGATATAATTATTCTATATTATAAGAAGGAAGTATACGGAGCGATGCTTGAGCAATTGAACGAAGCGCAACGGGAAGCGGCCACCCACATCGACGGCCCTTTGCTGATCCTCGCGGGTGCCGGCAGCGGCAAGACCAAAACCCTCACCACCCGTTTGGCCTATCTGATCGGAGAGGTAGGGATCGATCCCGCCAATACCCTGACCCTCACCTTCACCAACAAAGCCGCCGCCGAAATGCGCGACCGGGCCTTGCAGCTCCTCGACGACCGGACCGCCTATCCTCCGCTCCTGTGTACTTTCCACAAATTCGGTCTGCTCTTTCTCAAGTTCCACATCGGCCGCCTGGGGCGAGAAAACAGCTTCGTCATCATCGACAGCGACGACAAAAAGCGCCTGATCCGTTCCCTAGCCAAAGAGCTCAAGATCGACCTAAACCTCTCTTTCCTGGCCGGCGAAATCTCCAAATACAAAAACACCCTCCTCAGCCCTGAGGAGGTCATCGCCAAGGCGGAGCTTCCCGATTACAAGAAAGCCGCACGGATCTACCAGGCCTACCAGCGCAACATCGAAGAGAACAATCTCGTCGATTTCGATGATCTGTTGATGCTCAGCTACCGCATCCTCGAAGAGAACGACGATCTCCGGCGGGAGACCAGTGAACGCTACCAGTACATCATGGTCGACGAGTATCAGGATACCAACGAACTGCAATACAAACTTCTCCGCCTGCTCAGCAGCGAACACGACAATCTCTGCGTCGTGGGCGACGACGACCAGAGCATCTACGGCTGGCGGGGAGCCAATCTCAGAAACATCCTGGAGTTTCACGAACATTTCGACAATACCAAGGTGGTCAAACTCGAAATCAACTATCGCTCCACCGCTCCCATCCTTGAAGCGGCCAACAATCTCATCGAGCACAACAGCCGCCGACTGGGAAAAACGTTGCTCAGCCACCGGGGTGAAGGTCCCGAAGTCAAGCTGCTCCACTCCCTCGACGAGAGCCACGAAGCCCGCAACATCGCCCAAAAGATCCAGACACTCCTCGCCGAAGGCGCTTCCCCCGAAGAGATCGCAGTCCTCTATCGGATCAACGCTCTCTCCCGCTCCCTCGAGGAGGGATTCAGCCGCGAGGGGCTGAGCTTCAAACTGATCGGCGGAATGCGCTTTTATGAGCGGGCGGAGATCAAGGACATCATCAGCTATTTCCGGGTCCTCTCCAACCCCCACGACGATTTCAGCTTTCTGCGTATCATCAACAAACCCAAACGCGGCCTGGGGAAGACCACCATCGAACGACTCCAGCATCTGGCGCACGAAAAACGCCAATCCCTCTACCGCAGCATCGATGAACTCAGCCGGGAGCAGCTAGCAACGGTCGTAAGTAAAAAAGCCGCCAAAACCCTCAAAGAGTTGATCGAAACGATCCACGAACTCCAGGAAGAGAGCCGAAAATCGCTCTACAACTTCGTTGACTTTTTCGAAGAGAAGATCGGCCTTCGCGACTATTACGGCGCAATGGTCGACGGCTTCGACCGGGTACTCAACATCGACGAATTTTACGGCTATCTCCGTGATTCGGTGATGAAAAACCCCGAACTCACCCTCGACGAATTTCTCAACGACATTTCGCTCCAGAGCGACCAGGACGAAGTCGACGGCAACGCCATTACGATTATGAGCATTCACGCCGCCAAGGGGTTGGAGTTCGAGCACCTCTTCGTCATCGGGATGGAAGAGGAGTTCTTTCCCCTGCTGGGCGACGGTTGCAATATGGAGGAGGAGCGCCGTCTCGGCTACGTCGCCATCACCCGCGCCAAAAGCGACCTGACGCTCTGCTACTCCGACAGCCGCTTCTACAAAGGCCGCCGCAAACAACTCAAAAAAAGCCGTTTCCTCGGTGAAGCGGGCCTGATCCAACATGCCAGTCTCAAAGTGAGCAAAAGCGCCGAATACAAAAAGGGCGACCTGGTCAAACACAAGATCTTCGGCATCGGACGCGTCCAGGCCGTCAGCAAATCCGGCAAAGAGTACAAACTCCGCATCAACTTCGGCGGCACGAAAAAAGAGATCCTCAGCTCTTTCGTGCAGCCGGTATGATCTTCGAGTGAGGAGTGAGAAGTGATGAGTAGTGAGGAACGGAAGGCGCCTGTGGCGCCGTTATTGGGGGCAGGGCTTCAGCCCTGCTTTGCGGGACTGAAGTCCCGCCCCCATTTAATCGCATCACAAAATGACGCCCCGAAATTCTCAATTCTCAATTCTCAATTCTCCATCAAAACTCTACCCACTACCCGCTACCCACTACCCACTGCTCTTTATAGGAGCGCCCCGTGAATCGCCTCTTTGTCGTCGACAAGCCGATTTTTGTCTCTTCCAACCGCTATATGAACGTCATCAAGCGAAAATACGGCACCAAAAAAGTCGGCTTTTCCGGGACGCTGGACCCTTTCGCCACCGGTTGCCTCATCGTCGCGACGGGGCAGTACACCAAACTTTTTCAGTATCTGGACAAAACACCCAAAACCTACCGGGCGACTCTCTGGCTGGGAGCCGAATCGGCCAGCCTCGATCTTGAAAATATTTTAAATATCAGAGAAGTGCCGCGCACTGACGAAGAAAGTCTTCGAAAAATCCTCTCATCTTTGGAAGGGGAGCTGGAATATCTGCCCCCAAAATACAGCGCCAAAAAGATCGACGGGGAACGGGCATACCGACGAATGCGAAACGGGGAAGAGGTCATGATGAAGTCTGTCCGCTCGAAAATTTACTCCTTGCGCCTTCTCCACTACCGCCACCCCTTTGTCACCTTCGAAGCCACTGTCAGTGAAGGGACCTACATCCGAAGCCTTGGAGCGATGATCGCCGATGCTCTGGGCCTCCCCGGAACTTTGAGTTCTCTCCGTCGCCTTCGGGAGGGAAAGTTCCGAATCGGCAAGCAGGAACCGCTCGACCCCCTCGACTACCTCGCTTTGCCAGAAAACCGCTACTATGGGGATCCCGAATGGCTCGAACTCGGCAAAAGACTCCTGCCCCGCTTTTTCGAAAAGCAGGAGAACGGCCTTTACGTCGTCGGCACGGAAAACTTTTTTTCCATTCTGGAGTTCAAAGAGGGTGAAATAAAGTACCGATTGAATCGGATCGAGAAGTATAGGGGAGGATGAATGTTTTTCAGTCATAGGGATGATGCCTTCGGCATCGTTATTGGTTATTGGTTATTGGTTATTGGGAGCGTTGCGCAGCAACACATACCTGAATTCTCAATCCTCAATTCTCCATTCTCCATTAAAAATCTACCCACTACCCACTACCCACTACTCTCTGATGGCCACCGGAGGGCCCTCCGATGACCATCACCGCCCCCGCCAAAGTCAACATTTTTCTCAAGATCACCGGACACCGCAACGGATACCACACCCTGCTCTCCCGCTTTATGCAGGTCCCCGATCTCTACGATACGATCCGCTTCGTTCCCTGCGACTGCGAGACCTTCACCATCGAGGGCTGTCCCGGCGTCCCCAGAGAATTCAACACGATCTACAAAGCCTGGAAACTTCTCAACGAAACGACCGGTGACCTGGATCTTCTGGAGTTCTTCTATCATCACAAGGTGGTGGTACAAAAGCGTATCCCTTCCCAGGCGGGCCTGGGGGGCGGCAGCTCCGACGCGGGGGCTTTTATGCGGCTGGTTCATCGGGTCTGCGACCTCAAGATCGGCCTCGACGACTTGGCTGACCTGGGCAGCCGAATCGGTGCGGATGTACCTTTTTTCATTCACGATTATACCAGCGCCAATGTTTCGGGCTTCGGAGAGATCGTCGAAGCTTTCGACGAAGTTCCCCTCCCCCTCGAAATTTACACCCCTCCGATAGGCTGCGACACCGCCGAAGTCTACAAAATTTTCAAAGAGCGCTTTTTACCGCAGATCGATCCGCTCTCTTTCCAAGGATGGGAAAAGCTCCCCTCCATCGATCTTCTCGATCGCATCGCGGATCCCCGCCTCCTCAACGATCTCTACCCCGCTGCGCTTCTCGCCTGTCCCAAACTCCGGGAATACGAACGCCCCGGATGGTTCTTCAGCGGAAGCGGAAGCAGCTTCTTCCGTCCCTCCTCTTCCGGATAACGACTCTAGAATTTCATCAGAATTCGATCACCCCGTTTTTAAGAACATATTCGTTGCTAAAAAAGGGATCCCGCACCCCAAGCCTCCGATCCATTTTCGGATCGATCTGTCGGTAGATCACTTTGTAGTTGATCAAATGTGTCCCCTTGGGAATTGTGAAGGTCTCGGCAACGCTTGCGTAGGGAGCCAGCCGGCTGTCCGGGCCTTTTTTCCTGGCCAGATGGGGAATCGTCTCCTCTCCCTCTGCATCGATCCAGTGAGCGGTATAGAGTTTACGCTGTTCGGAGATCTGTTTGCCGTCTTTTCCAAAAAAAGCGACACGAATCTCGAGATCTCTCAGTCCATATCCGGTTGGGACCTTGTGGGGAACCTGACTTTCTATCGAAACCGTCAGTTGATCTTTTTGCCGTTCTGCGGAAATCTTGAGATATTTTTCATAGATTTTGCTGTTGTCGATACTGGCAAAGAGATGATCTCGGACCAGACGCTTGACCCGTCCGCCTTCCCCTCCGAAATTGGAGGCGATTCCCTTTTTCTTGCCGCTCATGTGACATTCGATGCACTGCGGTGCATTCGGATGCTCAGCTTTGGCCGTTTCATACTCTTTGCCGGTGCTGTAGACTTCAACTCCAAAATCGTTTGTATCACTGTAGTGACACACAAAACAGAGACGGTTGGGGTTGTTGACGAAGAACTCCCGCTTTTGAGTCTTGTGATAGGGAGAGACGGCCCCTTCGAAGGGGCCGAACATGGTTCCCTGCGGTCCGAACTCCACCACATCAAATCCCCGTTTCCCACCCTCTTTGTCTAAATGGATTTTATCCACATTATGGCAGACGATGCAGTTGATACCATTTTTCATCGTCGGGGTCTTAAGCATCCGATCCACCGATTGTTTGTCAATATCTAGCAGCAGTCCCAATTTATCCGCACTGTTGATCGACCGTTTTTCTATCCGGGGATTATGGCATTTCGCACACTCTACAACGATCTCCTCTTTGGTCTTCGTCATTTCGTGGGCCACAATGTAGTCAAGGGTTTTGTCATAAAGATCGTTTTTGGTGAAATGAGAATGAGCATGACGTGACGTCTGCCACTGTTTCGAGATGTCCGTATGACACGCTTCACAGTTTCTATTGGTCGCATAACGCGAATCGATCTTCTCCCCCTCCAGCAAATCCAAGCCCGCTAAGAGAGCGAGAGCGACGATAAACCATCTCTTTCCACCTCGCATCGGCTCTTCCCTTTTCCTGCTATAATTTTTTCAATTATAGCCTATATAGCCGAAGAGGCACAAAGAAAGAGAAATAACGGATCATGGCCATCAAAATCATTGCTCGAAATAAAAAAGCACGACATGAATATGAAATTCTGGAAAAATATGAAGCGGGAATCGAGCTCCAGGGCAGCGAGGTCAAAGCGCTGCGCCAGGGGCGGGTCAATCTCAACGACGCCTACTGCCGCTTCATCAAAGGCGAACTCTGGCTCCTCAACGCCCATATCGGCCACCTGGAGACCGCCAACCGCCACTTCGCCCGGGAAGAACGGGCCCCACGTAAACTGCTGCTGCATAAAAAGCAGCTCCACTCACTCTACGGCAAAGTCAACAAAGAGGGGCTCACCATCGTCCCCCTGATGCTCTACTTCAACGAACGCAACCGGGCCAAACTCTCCATCGCCCTGGCCAAAGGGAAAAAACTCCACGACAAACGCGAAACCCTCAAACGCCGCACCCTCGATCGCGAAGCGGCCCAAGCGATGAAAAATCGGGGACTTTGATAGCAAACGCTTATTGGATTTTGTTGCGTCGCAGTTCGTTACGCACCTTGCGGTAGAGGGCTTTGAGCCGGTGCAGGAGACCGCCTTCTCCGGCGGGAAGAAAGGCTTTGACTTTCTGCCAGATTCGGCGAAGGTCCGCCTTGAGACGATGAACCGCCGCCATGCTCTTGCGGTAGATTTCCCGGGATTTGAGCCAGGCGAGGAATGCCAGGATTTTCTCGTAGGCCCAGGCGAACCAGGCAAAAGAGAGAAGCTGTTCGCGGCTGACGCCGAAGAGCCAGAAAGTAAAAGCGGCGATGGGGATCTTGAGCCCGTAGAGCAGGAGACCCGGCAAGAGCATCCCCTGGACGATCAAAACCCCCGCCGTCACCCCCGCCAGCTCCACTCCGCCGAAGAGCAGGACAAAAA
>WFQO01000163.1 GCA_015486995.1 Nitratifractor sp.
ATACTGGAAGAGTTAAGTTGACAAGGAAAGGTTTTCAACTCCCGGATGGGATGAAAGGAAAAAAGATGAAAACCAGAACGAGACTCTTGGAAATGGTGGCATTGATTGCATTGATGCTTTTCTCGACACAGGCGTTTGGGAAAAACGCCGATCTTTCACGGTGGTTGAAAAACCTTTCCGAAAGCGCGATGGAGACCGCGCCGGGCGATCCCGACTGGGCACCGCAGGTCGTTGTCTCCGGCGATACGGTGCACGTGCTCTGGGTCACCAGAACGGCCGATTGGAGCCTCGGAAGAATCTACTACCGACGCTCCCTCGATAAGGGGAAAACCTGGCAGCCCAAAGTCCTGATCAGCGAACAGCCCTACGGTAACATCGGCCTCGATAGTGCCGATAGGAAAATGGCGGTGGATGGTCAAAATATTCACATCTTTCTCCATGGAACACGCGGCTCATGGTACGGAGTTCTGACCTATGTTCGTTCGATAGACAACGGTGCAACTTTTGAGAATGAAAGGCAAATCCTCGTCGCACCCGATGCCCACTATTATCGAAATATCTACGCCCACGCTGCCAATGGAAAAGTGATCGTAGGCTATACCTTTATCCGAAATTGGGAGACCAAAGATTCAGTTAACGTTTTGGTCTCTAACGACAACGGCGATACCTTCACCAGCCATCAGGTGGCCTTCTTCGACTATGAGAACGGGGACCACGGGCCGACACTCTACGATATGCAGGTGGATGGAGACAAGGTTTATCTCGTCTATGGGGATGACAGTTACTTTTATGGCCTGAGATGGGCACGGCTCTTTTTCGCACGCTCTCTCGACGGGGGAACGACCTTCAAAACCCAGGAGATCGATGTCCCTTCCGACGAGGACAACAAACCCAAATCGATGGCGGACCAGGATGATCACTACGTTCCCAAGATCGCCTTCGCCGGGTCGAACGTCTATACGGTCTTCAACGGCTACGGTGCAGACGGGAATTTTTCGGTCTACCTGCGACGCTCCGAGGATAACGGGACGACCTTCGCTCCGGCGGTCAACCTCTCTCATGACGAACTTCCCGATAAGGATATACAAAGTGGAGCGGTGACGCTGGCGGCCCGGGGAACAAAAGTCTATGTTCTGATGCAGATCTATGAAAGTATGAACGATTATAGCACCCCACTCTATCTTAAACGGTCGATGAATTCAGGTCGGAGTTTCAAGGCGATTCAGGAACTTACCATACCTGATTATTACGGTGCGTGGGCCACGACAACGTGGGCGCCGGTCATTAAACTCGATCCATCTGATAAAACCGGCTCCCGGGTCTATGTAGCAGGTACTAGACTTTTCTTTGTCTATTCGAAAAATTCAGGGGCTTATTTTACCGCTCCAGTAGAACTTGATCCTTATTATCGCTCTAATTTGGGAGGACCACAGATCGCTATTGGAAATAATGGTGAGGTTCATCTGGTCGCAAACGGTCAGATTACTTGGTACGAAACGGGAGTTTGGGGCGACAGCGATATTTTCTATCGAGTCTTCAACCCCACCGTTCCCGTCCTTAACCCAACCGGCAACAAGGCTCTCTTCCTCACCCATAAAGAAAATGAAGGTGACGGTACGGGGGATGAACGTTGGGACATGATGGAGATCGCCTCCAGCCCAGCTTTGGAGTTCAAAAACTCATTGACGGTAGAAGCGTGGATCAAGGTAAACAAATCGGACCGCGGTGGATTTTTCATCGTTAAAACCGGCACTTATGCCGAAAGACCCTATAAGTTGGGGCAGTCGAGTGACGGAAAAATCGACGGATATATCGTTACGACGGACGGAGAATACGAAATCAGAGGCGGTGACCCGATCCCCAATGGCCGTTGGACCCACGTGGCGATGACCTACAACGCCAACGGAGGAGAGAACAACTTCAAAGTCTACGTCAATGGCGAATTGGTCGGGCAGCAGACAGCGACCGGCAGCCTGCTACAAAGTAGGCACAACCTGCTGATCGGAGCATGGGAAGCTCCCTATCTGGTCTACAACAACCTCTCCATCGACGAACTGCGTTTCTGGAACCGGGCCCTGAGCCAAAAAGAGATCCAGAACAAAATGAAGATCGGTCTGAGCGGCAAAGAGGCGGGACTGGTCGCCTACTACACTTTCGACGAACCCTTCAACCGTTACGGAACGGTCCGGGACATCACCGGCAAAGGCAACAAGGGAATCCTCCTCTACAAAGAGCGTCTGAGCAGGGGAAAAGACTTTGTCCTCAAAGTGTTGGCACCCAACGGGCGGGAGAGAGTGGCAGCGGGCAGAGCCTACAAAATCTCCTGGCAGGCACCGCTGAAAGCGGTCAAATTCGCTCTCTTCTATTCGACCGACAACAAAGCCTCATGGACATCCATCGCGACTGTCGGAAATGTCAGAGCGTATCGATGGAGGGTACCGGCCCAGGAGGGTAAAAAACCGAAGTGCTTCGTCAAGGTAATCGCCAGAAACGCCGGAGGCAAAGTGATCGGTCAGGATCTCTCCAACCGGCCCTTTGTGATCGATGTCCTGAAGCTGGTTTCACCCAACGGGGGAGAGACGCTCACAACGAAAAGCCGGTCTCTGATCCGCTGGAGGACCTACGCCCTGACCCGGAATGTCGCCAAGGTCCTGCTGCAGTATTCGACCAACGGTGGAAAACGCTGGAAAACCGTCAAAACCTTCACCGGAAGAAACCCGGGACGCTTCCGATGGACGGTCCCGAACACTCCGAGCACGAACTGCAAGGTTCGGGTATTGCTCAAAGACGATAGCAATAGAAACATCGCTGCAGATGCCAGCGACAAGGTCTTTACGATTCAATAAGCGCCGATTCCGTGGGATGACAATCCCACGCATACAAATAGCACTTTTTAAACCCATACGATGCAATAGAAAGTGCTTCAAATGTGTCGACAGTCGACTAGGAATTGATCCAAATAGAATTGGGTTCGTTGTGGTTTTTCAAAAGTCGGTTGGGTGACATTTTCTTATAATTCACCGACATCCAGAAGTTGTCCACTCTCGAGGCGGTAGACCTGACGACAGAGCCTTGCGACTGCGGGATCATGGGTCACCATAAAGAGGGTGGCATTTTTCTCCTGGACGTAGGCAAGCAACGCCGCCATCACCGCTTCCGCCGTCTCGTCGTCCAGATTGCCCGTCGGTTCGTCGGCAAAGACAATCTCCGGCTCTTTGCTCAGGACCCGGGCGAGAGAGACTCGCTGCTGCTGCCCTCCCGAAAGCTGGCTCACTTTCTGATCCACGACCCGTGCGATCTCCAGACGCTCGAGAAGCGCTCCATCCACTTCCCTGCCCGCCAGCATCGCGGCGATCTCGATGTTTTCACGCCCCGTCAAACCTTTGAAGAGATAATGCGACTGAAAAACGATTCCCGTGCGGTAGCGCCGCAGACGCTCCTTCTCCTCCTCTTTGAGGCGGTAGAGCGACTGCCCGAAAAGCTTCACCTCCCCTTCCAGCGGTTCGATCAGGCCGGCCAGGCTGTGCAGCAGCGTCGATTTGCCGCTGCCGCTGCGCCCCATCACCGCCACAGTATCTCCCGCCTTCATCGTCAGGGAGACGTCGCGGTAGAGCGGATAATCGAACGCGTGTGCCAACGAACGGGCTTCGAGGATCGTCTCGGACATCCCTGCTCCTCAACTGCCCAGGATGGGAGGAGCGGGATGCGCGTCGAGAAAGGACTCCGAATCCCAGCACTCGATCCCCCGCCTGGCCGCTTCAGCCGCCATCAATCCCGCCGCCTCCCGGCTCAGGAGCGACTTTTCCCGATCATAAAGGCGGGCGCTACAAACCCCGCAGCTGGGGCTACGGTCTTTGC
>WFQO01000164.1 GCA_015486995.1 Nitratifractor sp.
AGGGCACCTCTAATAATAGGTCATACTCACAATGGGCTTTGGAGATGTGAGATTTTGCTTGAGGCTTTCGAGGCGTAGCCAAAGCTACGGCGAAGGGAGCATCGAGTGAAAGATCGCGTCACCAAAGCCCACCTTTGCGGGCATCACCAGTTTTCGCCCATGCTGTGTTATCGCTTCTTGACGTAGCGACGGCTATGCCTGCGAAGCGATGCCTTGCCTGGACAAAAACTGGAGATGTTGTGGGCACGACCTATTAGTAGAGGTGCCCTAAAGAAGGACTGTACTATGCACTATGACTACGACATTCTATTTCTCGGCGGCGGACTCAACTACGCCGGGGCGGTGGTAGCTTCCAAAGCGGGGCTCAAGTGTGCGTTGGTAGAGAGGAATCCCGAGCATCTGGGGGGGACCTGCCTGCACAACGGCTGCATCCCTTCCAAAATGTATCTGGAGGCCGCCGAAACGGTGCGCAAAGCGAAAAAAGAGCACTTTACCGAAGGCATCGCCCTGGATATGGCGAAGCTGGACGCGGAGAAAGAAGCGCTGCTGGATCGGGCGACGAAAGCGATCACCCGGCAGTGCGCCCAGGTCGATATCATCGCGGGGGAGGGGAAATTGACCGTGCCCCATACCGTCGAAGCGGGCGCCAAGAAGATGACGGGACGCTACGTGATCGTCGGCACCGGGTCGCGCCCCTTCATTCCTGAAGGCATCGAATATGACGGCCAGGGTGTCATCACCAGCGACGAGGTGCTCAATATGAAAGATCTCCCCGAAAAGATCGCCGTCTACGGTGATGGGGCGATCGGCCTGGAGATGGCGAGTTTTTTCGCCGCCGCGGGGGTAGAGACGGAGCTGATCTGGCGGCATGATGCGCTGCTGCGCAAAGCCCACCCGATGATCGGGCAGAATCTGATGAAGCAGATGGAAGCTCTCGGGGTAAAGCTGCTACCCAACCGCTCCATTCAAAACGCCAAGAGCACCAAACGGGGGGTGCATATCACTTTTGCCGACGGTAAAGAGCACTACGTGCCGACGCTGTTGGTGGCTACAGGGCGCCACGCAGCCACCGATGCGGTGCAGGTCCCCGAGATCGAAATCGGTAAAAAAGGGATCGTCACCGACGAGCATTTTGAAACGACGCTGCGTGACCACTACGCCATCGGTGACTGCAACGGCAAGCTCCAGCTGGCCCACGCCGCCCGGGCCGAAGTGCTCTACGTGGTGCGACGGATCCTGGGCAAAAAGCCCGAAACACTAAACCTGGAGCATGTGGTCAAATTCATTCACACCTTGCCGTGCTCCTACGCGGTGGTGGGTAAAAGCAAAGCGGAACTGGAGAAAAGCGGCATCAAATACTCTGAAAGCGTCGTCCCGCTGACGGGGTTGCCTTTTGCCGTCACCCACGATGGAGCCGATGGTGTGATGATCGTCTATGCCGATGCGGAGGACTTCATTGCCGGCGGTGAAATCTTCGCCCCCAATGCCGAAGAGCTCATCGCTACCGTCGCGATGGCCCTGGCCGGTGAAATGGACGCCGCCACCGCCAAACGGACGATCCTGGCCCATCCGACCTTCAGCGAATCGCTGGAGAAGGCCTTTTTGCGGCTATGATCCTTCATCACTGGGGTCTGATTCCCTACGAAGAGGCCCGGCAAAAGATGGATGAGGTCCACGCTACAGCCTGCCGTGACGGGCGAAATCATCTGATCCTTTGCTCCCATCCGCTTTGCTATACCGTGGGCAGTGACGATCCGGGCGGTTGGCCCGTGGTTGTGATTCCGGCCGATCGGGGCGGGTCGATTACCTGCCACTCGGAAGGGCAATTGGTGGCTTATTTCTGTTTTCAGGCCCCGGAACCCGCCGCATTTTATCGCAAAGTCCGGCGAGCCTACGACGAACTCTTCGCGCAGCTTTTGCCCGAAGTTCGCTACGATGCCAAACGTCCCGGATGGTACATCGACAATCGCAAGATCGCCTCTCTGGGATTTCGCTACCGAAAGGGCGTGAGTCTGCACGGTGTTTCACTGAATGTCAATGTGGATCTAAAGGCTCACAACCGCGTTGCCCCCTGCAATCTGGATGGGATCATTGCCACATCTTTGCTAAATGAGGGAGTATTGCTCGATGACGAAAATCTAAGCAGATATCTCATCCAACTTCTTTCTCAGAGTTTCCACGATCCGTCCTCTTAGGCTTTCTTCCCTTTTCCCATAATTCTTTGACAAGAAGCATGTCGTGGAAAGCTTCTTTTTTTGCGGAAGGGTTGCGAAGCAGATAACTGGGATGAAAAGTCGGAACGAGTAGATAGCCATCCATCTGTATCGGATGACCCCGGACTCGACCGATGGGGCTCTGGTCGTTGCTGAGATAGCGGTAGGCGGTCGCACCGAGGGTCACGATGATGCGGGGACGGATCAGTTCGATCTGTTTCAGCAGATAGGGACGACAGGTCAACGCTTCAGCGGGAGTGGGGACACGGTTGCCCGGAGGACGGCATTTGACGATGTTGGCGATGTAGACTTGGGATCGGGGAATGTAGAGAACGTTTTCGATCATTTTGGTCAAGAGCTCTCCCGCGCGTCCGACGAAAGGGCGACCCGTACTATCCTCCGTGGCGCCGGGACCTTCTCCGACGAACATCAGCTCCGCTCGGGGATTTCCCTCACCGAAAACCACTTTGTGCCGGCTCTTGCTCAAGTCACAGAGATGACAGGTTTCGACGAGCTGTCTCAGTGCATCGAGATCGTCGGGGAGTTGATCCGGTTCTTCCTCCAGATCCGAAGGTTTGATATCGGTGTACCGACTTCCAAGTTGTTTCAGGATATAGAGCTGTTTGAGCTGTAGGGCATTGTGAAGATTTTTCATGGAGTCATTTTATCGAATGGCATCAGAGAATTTGGATAGGATCCTTCGTATGAAAAAACTCAAAGAACTCTATGAAGGAGATCGCCCCCGCGAAAAGCTTCTCTCCCGCGGTGCGGAGGCGCTCAAAGATCATGAATTGATGGCGGTACTCCTGGGACGGGGCGTGCGGGGCAAAGATGTCCTTCGACTCTCGAAAGAACTGGTGGAGTTGCTACGCGAAGGGGTCGATGATCTCGAGATCGATAAACTCTCATCGATCCACGGAGTAGGAGAGGCCAAAGCTGCTCAGATCCTCGCGGCGCTCGAGCTCAGCCGACGTTTCCTGATCCGCGAAAAAGCCGTGGTCCGCAGTGCGGAAGATGTCTGGAAGGAACTCAAAGAGTATCACGGCCGCAAACAGGAGTATTTCCTGGCCCTGACCCTCGACGGTGCTTCTCATCTAATCGAGAAGCGGGTAATCAGCGTGGGAACTCTGAACCAATCTCTGGTTCACCCCCGGGAAGTTTTCGCCGATGCCATCGCCGATCGGGCCGCCGGTATCGTCATCGCCCACAATCACCCCAGCGGCCAGTGCTTTCCCAGTGCTCAGGACCGCCGCGTGACCCAGCGCCTGGCCGAAGCTGGCCGCCTGCTCGGTATCGAACTCCTCGATCATGTAATCCTCACCCGTGACGGCTGGTACAGTTTTTCGGAAGAGGGGGAATTGTGAGATATGGGACAGAGTTTGAATCTTTACGGTGTTCTAAAGTGGGAGCAGCCCGGGAGCATCGTTTTACTATTTGTATGAATAGCGTACCGGCAAACGTTTGATAGAGTCCCAATGATAGCAAAGGCGGGTTGAAATCGATGAAAGACAATCTCAACCGTTCGGTTACAATGGAGGATACGAATATTTCAAATGAGGAAAGAAAACGATGCTATTGGTGCATGGAGTGATTCATCTCGATCTGCCGGAGGTCCATTCGCTCAAAGGGCGGCGGGCGGTGCTCAACAGTCTCAAAGATCGGCTGAAAAGGAGAAACCTCTCTCTGTTGGATCTCAGCGGAGAGTATGTCCGTGAAGCCGATCTGGCTTTCGCCTGTCTCGTGCATGACGCCCGGGAAGCGGCTCGTTGCCGTGAAAGCATCGAGCGGCTGCTCGAGCGTCATTTCCCCGAGCTCGAATGGATGCTGGAATACGAGGAGCTTTAGGTCTGGGCTTTACGATTGCGTGCTATGATTGTAGTGACCATTATTCAAGGAGTACCGAATGAGTCACAAACACAAAGCAAAAATCGAAAAACTCTTCGAGCATCCCCTCTCCACGAACATCGACGTCAAGAAGCTCTTCGCGGCGTTGGAGCATTACGGCATCACCGTTGAACACACCAAGAAAAACCGGGCCCGGCTGCTCCATTCGGACGAAGAGGAGCTCTTCATCGCGCTGCCCCACGGTGACCATCTGGGCAAGGATGAAATCGTCCGCCTGCGCCACTGGCTCGAATCGATCGGGCTCACCCCCGATACCCTCGACTGAACCGGCTTTTCACGGGAGGGGAGATTTCTCCTGTCCCACAGCGACGCCGATACATTCTCTACATATAAGCATCAGGAAAACTCTATGCAAAACAACCGAATCGAATCTCTCTATGTCAGTTCCCGCGAGGCGGGGGCGGGCAGTATGGTCCTGGCTCTGGGGTTGATGGAGATTCTCCGCCGCCACTACGGGCGGATTGCGCTCTTTCGCCCTCTGACCTTTCACCACAAGACCGACAGCGACATCGCCACGCTGCTGGAGCGCTACGGGCTCAACCAGGCTCCGGAGACGACGCGGGGGGTGGATCTCGACGAAGCGGAGCGGATCCTGGCCGAAGAGGGGCTGGAGATCCTGCTCGAACGGGTCCTCGAACGTTACGAAGCCCTGCACGAATCCTACGACTTCGTCCTCTGTATGGGGACGCGGCTCGATGGGCTTAACCGGCAAGTCGGGATGGATCTCAACATCGAAATGGCCAAGAACCTCTCGGCGCCCGTCGCCGGGATTTTCTCGATGCTGGACGAAGAGCCCGAAGCGCTGGAGGAGGGGGCCCGGCTCTGGAGCCAGGCGATCCGCAAGCAGGGGGCGGAGATCTTCCTCCTCTGTGCCAACCACTGCGATCCCCGGCTGCACGAGAGCTGTCAGAAAGAGGATTTGTGCGCGAAGCTTTTCGACTTTCCTTTTTTCTGCCTTCCCCGTTCCCGGGCTCTCGAGTACCGTACCATCGTCGACATTATGGAAAATCTTCCCGTCGAGTGGCTTGCCGGCGACGAAGGGCGCAAGGAGAACGACATCCATCACTTCCGCCTCGGGACGATGGAGCTCGCCGGCCTTCTGGAGACACTGCGCCCCCACGAATTCGTCGTGACCTCCTCGGATCGTGTGGATCTCGTCAGCGGGGTGCTCCTGGCGAGCCAGAACCCGGAGATGCCCCCCTCGGGAGGGATCATGCTCTGCGGCCGCCGCCCCGGTCCCGCACTCAAGAAGCTTCTCCACGGCTTGCGGGAAGTCCCGACGCCTATTCTCTATATCGAAGAAGCCGAGCACGAGTTCATCCCGCGTGCGCTGGAGATCAAGCCCTCGATCCGCAGCGGCAACCGGCGCAAAATCGACTACGCTCTGCGGCTCTTCTCGGAAAATGTCGATGTGCGCCGCCTCGAAGAGCGCCTCGATACGATGGGCAGCGATGTCATCACCCCGACGATGTTCCGCCTGCGGCTCTTCGAACGGGCCCGCAGCGATCTCAAGACGATCCTTCTTCCCGAGATCGAAGACGATCGTATCCTGCGGGCCGCCGACGCTCTGCTGCGCCGGGGAGTCGTACAGATCCTACTCGTCGGCTCCCGCGAAGAGATCGGCCGACGGGCCAAAAGGCTGGGCATCGACCTCTCCGGGGCGAAGATCGTGGAGTGGGAAGATACGCAGCTACGTGAACGTTTCGCCCGGCTCTACCACGAACTGCGCAAAGAGAAAGGAGTCAGCTACGATATGGCGATGGACCGCATCAGCGGCAACAAGACGCTCTTTAGTACGATGCTCCTCTACGATGGGCAGGCCGACGGGATGGTCAGCGGGGCGATCCACTCCACGCGCGATACCATCTCCCCGGCGCTGCAGATCATCAAGACCCGCGAGGGCGACCCGATTGCCTCGAGCTGCTTCTTTATGTGCCTGCCGACGAAAGTGCTGGTCTACGCCGACTGTGCCATCAACCTCGACCCCACGGCCGAAGAGTTGGCGGTCATCGCGCTGCAGACAGTCGAAACCTCCGAAAAATTCGGGATCGACCCCCGTGTGGCGATGCTTTCGTACTCCACGGGAAATTCCGGGATCGGGATCGACGTGGAAAAGGTCCGCAAAGCGACGCAGATCGTCCAGGAACGCCGCCCCGATCTCCCCGTCGCCGGCCCGATCCAGTACGACGCTGCGATCGACCCCGGGGTGGCGAAGATCAAGATGCCCGACAATCCCGTCGCCGGGCATGCCACCGTCTTCATCTTCCCCGACCTCGATACCGGCAACATCGCCTACAAGGCAGTCCAGCGCTCCAGCGGCGCCGTTGCCGTCGGTCCCGTCATGCAGGGGCTGCGCAAGCCGGTCAATGACCTGAGCCGCGGCTGTACGGTCGACGACATCATCGACACGGTCAGCATTACGGCGATCCAGGCGCAGGAGACACCCCGATGAAGATCCTCGTCCTCAACTCCGGAAGCTCTTCACTGAAGTTCAAACTCTACGAAATGCCCTCCAAGAAAGTTTTGGCTCAAGGACTGGTCGAACGCATCGGCGAAGAGCGTTCGCTGATCCATCTGCGCTATGACGGTCCTACCTACGAATCTTCGGAGCCCGTTCACGATCATCGACACGCGTTGGAGATACTTGAAAAGATTTTTCCCCGTTTCGGTATTCTCCCGAGCTTCAAAGAATTGGGAGGAGTCGGACATCGGGTGGTTCACGGAGGCGAATCTTTCACCGCCCCTACGCTCATCGACGCTACCGTTCGTTCAGCCATCGAGGCGTTGATCCCACTGGCCCCGCTGCACAATCCGGCCAACCTGATGGGGATCGATGCGTTCACGGCTTTGGCGCCCGAGACACCGCAGGTGGCAGTTTTCGATACGGCGTTTCACCAGAGTATGTCGCCCGAGGCGTATCATTATGCGGTCCCGGACTCTTGGTATCGTGAGTGGAAGGTGCGACGTTACGGTTTTCACGGGACTTCCCACTTCTATGTTTCCCGGGAATTGGCTCGGCTGAAAGATACTCCTCTTGAAGGGCTCAACTGCATTACACTTCATCTGGGAAACGGGGCCAGCGTTTGTGCCGTCCGAGGCGGCAAGAGCATCGAAACGTCGATGGGATTGACACCCTTGGAAGGGTTGGTTATGGGAACACGCAGCGGGGACCTCGATCCCGGAGTGCATTATTACATCCACCGATGCACCGGCAAATCTCCCGAAGAGATCGATCGGATTCTGAACAAAGAGAGCGGCCTGAAGGGAATCGCAGGCAGTAATGATATGCGCGTGATCCAACACAGGATGGAGCAAGGGGATGAATCCGCGAAACTGGCTTTCGATCTCTTCGTCCACAGACTACGCAAATATGTCGGTGCTTATGCGGTACTCCTTGACCGTCTGGATGCGCTGGTTTTTACCGGTGGGATCGGTGAACACAGCGCTCCTGTACGGCAGGCGCTCTGCAAAGGACTGACCGCGCTGGGAATAGAGCTGGATTTAGCTGCCAACGAGGCTGTCCGAACCGACGCCCGTCCCGTCCACAGTGCTGAAAGCCGAAGTGAACTCTGGGTTATACCCACCGATGAAGAGGGTGTGATCGCAGAAGAATGTTATCGATTGGTCGAAGAAAACGTGAAGGGATGAATGGATCCGGTGTGATTAAAGAACGAAATATCAGTTTTTATATAAATGAGTTAAAATCTGTTGATTGAGGAGTTTTTTATATGAAAGAAATGGCGGAGACGGAGGGATTCGAACCCTCGGTACCCGTTAAGGTACGCACCCTTAGCAGGGGTGTGGTTTCAGCCAGCTCACCCACGTCTCCGTTTGTGGAGTGGCATTATAGTCGAAGGTACTTGAAACAAAGCTGAAAACGGTGCGTGTTTTGTCTTGATGTATTGGAGAAAATCCGATACAATCGATCGACCGAAAATGGAGGTGACGTTATGTTTCAGAAATTGGCACCGTTGATTGTCCTGGCGCTTTTTGCCATCGGGACCATCTTTATCATCCGGGGGCTCAACAAAGCGAGTGAAATGGCGCACCCCAAATCCACCGTAGTACAGCAGCAAGGAGCAAAATGATGTTTGGACGCAAAAAACTCAAAGAGTACAATCTCAGCCCCGAGGAATTGGCGAAACTCCAGTGGGCGATCCTCGATACGGACAAAGGGACGATTAAAATCAAACTCTATCCCGACAAAGCCCCCAATACGGTCGCGAACTTCGCACACCTGGCCAACAGCGGCTTCTACGACGGATTGAAGTTTCATCGGGTCATCCCCGGCTTTATGGCACAGGGGGGCTGCCCGCACTCCAAGGACAACCCTCGCCTGGCAGGCACCGGCGGACCCGACTGGGCGATCCGCTGCGAGACCGACAACGGCGTCAAACATCGTCGCGGCGTGATCTCGATGGCGCATGCCGGCAAAGATACCGGCGGCAGCCAGTTTTTCATCACCTTCGTCGATACACCGCACCTCGATGGAGTACATACGGTTTTCGGAGGTATCGAGCCCGACGACGAAGAGAGCTACAAAACGCTCGACAGCATCGAAATGGACGATACGATCCGTTCAATTCGGGTCGTCGAAAACCCCTGACTCAGAGTTCGATCACCGAATAGACCGGTGCATCGATCTTCTCTCTCCCCTTCAAAAATCCCAACTCTAGAATAAAACAACATTCGACGCAGTCGGCGCCGACTCTGCCGATGAGGCGTGAAGCGGCCGAGGCTGTGCCGCCTGTGGCGAGAAGGTCATCGACGAGGAGGACCCGCGGGGCGTCGCTCCGGCAGGCGGTATCCTCTCCGAAGGCGTCGATGTGGATCTCCACTTCGTCGAAGCCGTATTCGAGGCTGTATTTTTCGGAAACGGTGGTGTAGGGGAGTTTGTCCTTTTTACGGACGGGAACGAAGCCGATTCCGAGGCGGTCGGCGAGAGCCGCGCCGAAGATGAAACCCCGGGCGTCGATCCCCGCGATGTAGTCGAGATTGCGCCCTGCGTAGCGCTTCTCGAGGTGAGTCATCAAGGTCCCGAAGGCGTCGGGATTGTTCAGAAGCGTCGTGATGTCCTTGAACTGGATACCCGGTTTGGGAAAATCGGGAATGGTCCGGATGCTGGAGAGGATTTTTTCTCTGTCGGTGGGATCGAGATGTTCCATAGTCACTCCTCTTACTCGAAAAATTTGGTGGGGTGGAAAGGAGAGGTCAAAACTCGAAGCCGCCTCCCCGGCCCTTGTTCATACTTTCGTAGACGGCATTGACGTAGGCATTGCGTACTGTGCATCCCAGGATCTTTTTGCAAGCGAGACAGCTGCGTACGTCGTGCTCTTTTTGGCAGCGTTTCAACTCCTGTGTCTTTTCCCGAAGTGCTTTTTGCCAACGGTCTTCGGAATGGGCCTGCAGGCTCATACGCCGTAAGCCTCCCGAAGTTTGCCAATCTCGTACTTCGAGCCGAAAAAGCAGGGGGTCGTCGCGTGGGGATGCTCGGGTGTCAGGTCGAGGAGGCGACGTCCCCGGTCGTCGATCGCCTCACCGCCAGCGGACTCGAAGACCATCGCGAAGGGGAGGGCTTCAAAAAGCATACGCAGCTTGCCCTTGGGGCGGTCCTGGGCTCCGGGGTAGCTGAAGAGCCCGCCGCCTTTGAGCAGGATCTGATGCAAGTCGGGGACCATCCCGCCGCTGTAGCGCAGCCGATATCCCTCTTGGAAGAGGGAGTCGATGAAGGCTTTGTGCGTCGGGCTCCAGTATTTCTGTGTACCCCCGGGGGCGTTGATCTTGCCTTTTTCGTTCAAACGGACGGGGGCTCGACTACTAAAGAGGCCGCGGGCACCGCTACGGTAGTGACGGGGCGCTTTACCCCGGACGGCGACGACCAGTTCGAGTCGGGGGCCGTAGACGATGTACGCTGCCGCCCGAAGCCCGGACCCCGAGAGATTTCCCCGGTCGTAGATACCGAAGATCGTTCCCACAGAGAGGTTGACGTCAACGATACTCGAGCCGTCCAGCGGGTCGTAGCAGATCGTGTACTTACCGTCGGGATTGACGGGCATGATCTCCTCTTTTTCCTCACTGATGATGGAGTGGACGAGTGAGACCTTTTTGAGGGTGTGCTCGATGAGGCTGTCGGAGGCGACATCGAGTTTGAGTTGTTCGTCACCGGTGGCGTTTTGTTGGTCGCTGTAGCCGAGATCTTCGTTTTTGATCGCTTTATCGATCTCCAGGGCGATATCTTTGAGCCGTTCGAATATGGTAAGCATGTGAATGTTCCTTTCATTTCATGGGTAGGGCGTGAGCATCGATCCAGTTGATGATTGCGTCGAGATCGTTGAGATCAAGTACGTCGATCCCCTCGAGCGAAGAGGGCAGGGGACGGGGAATCGAGTCGTCGATGGCGACGGCCTGCAGAACCGGTAGGTAGTCGGGGTCGATCCGTCCGCGGAAAACGCCGAGCCGTGGAAGAGGCAGCGTTTTCATCCCTTCGACGAGAAGCAGATCGAAGTCACCGAAAAGATCGGCGACCTCTGCGATTGTACGGGGACGATGGGAGAAGAGAGAGGTCCGGCTAGGGGAGAGCACCGCGACTTCGGCTCCCGTCTTGAAAAAACGGTCGCTATCCTTCCCCTCCCGATCGAATACGGCTTTGTCCGACGGGTCGTGTTTGACGATAGCGATCTTTCGTTGAGATATCAACCGTTTGGCTATCTTTTCGATCAGCGTAGTTTTGCCGCTTCCGGACGGTCCGGTGAACGCAACCGCTTTTTGTTCCATTCAATTCCCTTTCTTCTACTTTCTATATTATAGATCAATCTCCCTGAAGCTCTCCGGGGAAAAGGGCGGCCTATGTTACAATCCTCAAATTTCGTATTGACTCAAAGAAAGGTGGTAATGTTGTTGAAAAAGATGCAGATTGTTTCGATACCTATTGCAACGTTTCTCCTCTGTTCGGGTTGTAGCTACAAAAACGATCGGGGGTTGTATCGTACGATTCGTAACGATTCGAACCGCTTTCATACTTTGCAAAACACTGAGAAAGCTACTTTCCGTACCGGGACGGACGCCGAAGTGCTGGTGCTTGCAAGTTACCTACCTGCAAGGAGTGGAGAATATGAGGAGTTCATTCTCGCCGGGACTCCGAAAAAGACGATAACAAAGACTCTTTTGGGGCATAGTCGGCTTGACGGTCATCCGCCTTTCTCAAGTCGTGCGCTGAGAGTTGATCAACTCCCTGCAGGGTTGAGAGGAAACATTCCCCCATGGTTCGCAATCTACAGGGTCAGTTATCCAAAGATCAGCGGAAAGAAGCTCTCCTTGATTTTGAACCTGGATAGTGAAAAAAAGACTCTTTTTTTCTATAAAGTCTCCAAATATCTAGTAAAATAGATAAAATTATCTTGCAGATATAACATTAATCATATCAAAAAGGAGGAGAGAAAAATGGAAAGAGGGAGATTTATCGGACGGGGAGTGAAAACGGGAATCTTCATGGTGGCGTTAACTGTTTCCGGTGTGGCCGGATTCGGTGACGCCGTAGTCGGCGGTGTGGTCGGCGGTGTGGTCGGATCGGTCATCACAAACGAAGTTTATCATGGGCATCATCGAACCTATCACTCTACCCGACATCACCGAACGCATCGAAGTGCTCCACTTATGACCGATGAGAAGAAGATCCAGATTGCTTTGCAGAATCTCGGATTTTACCGGGGACCGATCGATGGCCAGATCAACTCCTACGGTACCCGAACCGCCATTCGGGAGCTCAACCGAGCTTACGAGATTGGAGACACACCCAGCATGAGTCCCCAGGAGCGGGATGCGCTGATCTATTTGGGGACGCTTCTGCTCTTCGATCGCAACCTCAATGCGCCCGGAACCGATCGTCGAACCCGAACCCGACGGATTCAGACCGCATTGAAAATTCTCGGTTTCTACAACGGTAAATTGGACGGATCCAGCGGGCCGATGACTCGAAGGGCGATCGCGGACTATCGTGCCGCTTACGGGTTGACTCCTTCGACCCGTCTCGGTTTCGATGAGGAGTACCGACTGGTCTCTACCGCCAAAACGACTAACGACCGCAATCTTGACGAGACGGTGGCTTCTCTTAAACGATTGGGAGCGACACAAAGGACTCAAGGAACAAACGCTGCGCCGACGGTGAACCGGGGTGCGGTCATCCTACAACCGGGTGCTCCCGCAAAGCCGGTGAGCGGAACCATCGTCCAACAGACCCCTGCGGGATATTCACAGACGCCTCCGCCGCCTGTGAATTCGGCTACTTCGGGAAACGCTCCGGTCCGATGAGCCGCAGCCCGTGGAGTTGACACCGGCACAATAAGTTACTCTTACGGCTGCGGAAATTATTCCTAGTAAGAGGGTGGGGATATAGATTTGCACCGCGGGATGGAGGTCCCGCCCCCTCAAAATCGGATTCTATTATCGTTCTACTCTTTGCGCCTGCGAATCGTTGCGCCCAATGCCGCCAATTTTCCCTCCAGATCTTCGTAACCGCGATCGAGATGGTAGATGCGGCGGATACGGCTGGTTCCTTCTGCAGCAAGTGCCGCAAGAACCAGCGCCGAACTGGCCCGAAGATCGGTAGCCATGACATCCGCTCCGTAGAGTTTTTCGACCGGACGGACCGCGGCGACGTTGCCTTTGAGCCAAATGTCGGCTCCGAGACGGTTGAGTTCACTGACATGCATAAAGCGATTCTCGAAAAGTCGTTCTTCGATAAGGCTCTCTCCCTCCGCCATCGTCGCTACTGCCATCAACTGCGCCTGCATGTCGGTTGGGAAACCCGGATATTCCGCCGTGACGATATTGACTTCGCGCAGACGTCGAGTCGGAGGGAGAAGGGTCAACTTTCCTCCGGATATCTCGAAGCTGCAGCCCATGCTTTCAAGTTTGTCCAGCACACTTTGGAGATGCTCCACGTTGATGTTTTCCAGAGTGATTTTCGAATAGGTGATCGCTCCTGCAGCGAGATAGGTTCCCGCTTCGATGCGATCGGGAATGACGCGGATCGGATCGGAAAAGTGGAGGGGAATACCGCCGCTTCCGGTTACAATGAGTCGTCCGCTGCCGATGCCGTCGATCGAGACTCCTCCGGAAACAAGCATTTCGCAGAGCTGGATGATCTCCGGTTCACGGGCGGCGTTGACGATTGTTGTCGTTCCG
>WFQO01000165.1 GCA_015486995.1 Nitratifractor sp.
GCCATGGGCCCGTCCCCAGAGCGCCGCGATTCCGGAGGAGATCGCTACGTAGGGGTGCGCTCCGGTAGAAGCAACACTGCGCACGACCGTCGTCGACGCGTTTTGCTCGTGGTCCGCGTGGAGGGTGAAGATCGTATCGAGCGCCGCGACCTCGATGGGCTTGATTGCGCGGGGGCCGTCGGGATCGCGGTGCATTTTGCCCCCCGGATAGGCGCGCAGCATATAGAGGAAATTTTCGGTGAAACTGCGGTCGATGTCGGGGTAGATGTAGGTCGCCCCGATGCTGTGGCGGTAGGCGAAGGCCGCCAGTGTCGGCATCTTGGCGATGATGCGGTGGGCCATCGCCCGATAGTCGTCATCGGTCTCGAGCTGAAGGTGCTCGTAATAGAAAGCCGACAGTGCGGTCACCCCGGCACTGAGCGATGACATCGGGTGGGCGTTGTCGGGCATCGTCTCGAAGAGCTTGACCAGACTCTCGGGGAGGAAGGAGCGGTGACGGATCTCCAAGTCGAGTGCCGTAAGCTCCTCGTCGATGGGGAGCTCTCCCTCAAGCAAAAGGTGACAAACCTCCAGATAGCTGTGTCCCGTGGCCAACTCCTCGATCGGCAGGCCCCGGTAGCGCAGCTCCCCCTTTTCTCCGTTGATGAAGGTGATCTCGGAACGGCAGCTGGCGGTGGAGGTGAAGCCGGGGTCGTAGCTGAACATCCCACTGTCGCGGTAGAAGCTGCGCATATCCACCGCCGCGGGCCCCCGGGGCCCTTCCAGGATCGGATATTCATAACTCGCACCGTTGCGGTTGTCGATCAGGGTCATGGTCTTTTTGCTCATCGCTCGCCTCCTCGTCGTTTTGGGATGTCACCGATTATAACACAGGGAAATAGCTCGAACGTAGCACCGAAAAGGCCCACCCCGCCATCGAATTCCCGGACATCGATGCATCGGTTTCGCAGCCGCTTTTGGGTAGAATTCCCTCCATTTTTATCCTGCAGATTTTCAAGCAGCAAGATTAGGAACCCATTCGATGTTCACCCTCAAAAACTACAACCGCGACAACCTCAAAAACGATATTCTCTCCGGCCTCGTCGTCGCCGTCGCCCTCGTCCCCGAGGCGATCGCTTTCAGCTTCATCGTCGGCATCAACCCCATCATCGGCCTTTACACCGCTTTTATCCTCGGCCTCGTGACCGCGATCCTCGGCGGCAAGCCCGGGATGATCAGCGGGGCCACCGGCTCCGTCGCCGTCGTCCTCGTGGGTCTGGCCCTCGAAGCGGAATCGATGCTCCGACATGCCGGAATCACGGGCGACGCCCTGGCGATCGGCGTGCTGCAGTACATCTTCCTCGCCGCGATTCTTGCGGGGATCATTCAGATCCTCTTCGGCGTCCTGCGTTTCGGCAAATTCATCCGCCTCGTTCCCCTGCCCGCCATCTACGGTTTCGTCAACGGCCTGGCGATCGTCATCGCCCTGGCGCAACTGAAGTTTTTCCACGGGCAGGGCTGGACGATGTATCTGGTCGTCGCCGTCACCATGGCGATCATGGTCTGGCTCCCCCGCTATACCAAAGCCGTCCCCGCCGGCCTCGTCGCCATCGTGCTACTGACTCTCGTCGTCTACTTCGGCCACATCCACACCCTCCTCATCGGCGACCTGGCCAACCTCAGCGAATTCAAGGGGCAGCTCCCCTCTTTCCACGTCCCGCCGACGCTTTTCAGTTGGGAAGCGCTGAAGATGGTCGCCCCCTACGCCGTGATCGTCGCCCTCGTCGGCCTCATCGAATCTCTGCTGACGCTAGCGGTCCTCGACGAGATGAGCGGCACCCGCGGCAGCGGCAACAAAGAGTGCATCGCCCAGGGGGTGGGCAACGTCACCTGCGGATTTTTCGGCGCGATGCCCGGCTGCGCGATGATCGGCCAATCAATCATCAACTTCACCTCCGGCGGCCTCGGACGTCTCTCCTCCGCCACCGCCGCCATCGGATTGATGGTCCTGGTCGCTTCCCTGACCGACCTGCTCAACGTCATCCCCGTCGGCGTCCTCGTGGGCATTATGTTTATGGTGAGCATCGGCACCTTCGAGTGGAGCAGCTTCGGCCATCTCAAAAAGATGCCCCCTGAAGACGCCTTTGTCATGCTCGTCGTGACAATCGTGACGATCTTCTTCGATCTGGCCATCGCGGTCATCATCGGCGTCATCATCTCCGCCCTGGTCTTCGCCTGGAAACACGCCCGCATCTATGCCCACAGCCGGCCGCTGGGAAGCCGGGCCAAGCTCTACGAACTCTCCGGCCCGCTCTTTTTCGGTTCGGTGCAATCCTTTCACGACACCTTCGATGTAGAGAACGACCCCGACGTGGTCGTCATCGATTTCAAAAACGCCCGGGTCATGGACTCCTCCGGGGTCGAAGCGATCGAAAAACTAACCCAGCGATACGCCCGAGCCGGCAAGAAACTCACCCTCCGCCACCTCAGCGACGACTGCAAAGCCGTCCTCGCCCGTGCCCAGGCCAACATCACCCAGGAAGAAGACGACCCCGACTACAAAGTAGCGAGAGACTACTGATGAATGAGATACTCCATAAATGGGCACAGCAATCATGAAGGAAATATCTCCATGAATCGACAGGATAAAAAGAGGAAAAAAGTTCAGGCTCCCTCATGGATCGACGAAGCGATCGCACAAAATGCCGGACGTGAAATTTTCCGCTGGGAAGCCGACGGAAAACGCTACTGGATCAAACATGGTCGTCCCACCGGTTCGACAAAGATTCATGCCTTGGGCTACCGCGTCAGCGGCCTTCCTTTCCTGCATCCCGTCGAAGCCAAGGATCCCCGACAGAGTGTCCGCTTCGAAGCGCAAAAACTCCAAAGACTTCATGAAGCCGGCCTGCCCGTTCCTTCGGTCTGTTGGACCTTTCCCGATTTTTTCATCATGGAAGATCGGGGCGAATCACTGGCCGATCGCCTCAAAACTGCTTTGTCCGACGAAAGAGAGATACTGTTGGGAGAGTGTATCGATGCCTTGGGAGCGCTACACCGGGCCGGGGAGTACCACGGAGCTTCCCAGGTGCGGAACTTTGTTCTCGACAAAAGCGGTAACGTAAGTATCATCGACTTCGAAGAGAGTTTCCCTTCTACCGCTTCGTTACGTTCTCTGCAGTTTCGCGATCTCTTTCTCCTCCTCTACTCGCTGCACCGCCAACGTACCGAAACCGATTATCCCCGACTGATCGAACGGTACATGCGCAGCAGCGGCAACGACGATTTCGCTCTCGAACTCCACCGCCTCTATCGACGCTTCTCCTGGATCGCCCGTCTCATCGCCGTCGACGGGATCCGGCACCGTCTCGGCAGCGACGCGGAAATTCTCCACCGACTTTTCGAAAGCATTCGAAGATAGGGATTCTTTTTCGTTGTTCATTATTCTTGTTTCGTAGTTCGTATTCAGAGTAGCTGAAGGCGAGAAACGAATAACGAAGCACAAACAACGAATGAAAATCTCTAAAGCTTTCTGATCTCCTGAATCATCCGATAGGTCGCTTTGCTGTCTTTGTCGAGAATTTTCCAGATGGGAGGGAAGCGGACCAATGCTTCGAGAGTATGCGTCTTTTCGGTAAGCTTTTTGAGCTCCTCCACGGCCCAGTCGTTGCCGCTGCTGTGCATGTAACGGCCGATCACTTCGGAATAATCGAGAGGATGACGATCTTTGACCAGCGAAAAAAGCAAAAGAAAAAGATCGCGAAACTGCAGCGTCTGTAGAGGAATCGTCTCCGGAAACTTCTCTTCGAAATCGAGAAAGTAAATTCGCCCTTTCCTGTAATTGAAATTGCGCAATTGGGAACCGCCGTGGTACTCGCCAATAAAATGTAGAGTGCCCAAGGTTTCGAAAAGTTCCCGATAGAGTCGTCGGGAAAGTTCATCCTCCCTCCCTTCCCGCAGAATCCTGCGCAGACTCGTACCGTTGTCCTCCATCACGAAATACTCCTCCGTCACCAGAACGACCTTGGGCACGGGAATTCCCCCGGCGGCAAGACGTCGGAGCTTGGAGCTTTCGTGCTGCAGTGCCTCTGCGGCATTCTGCCGTTCTACGGGGACCAGCAGCGGGAGTTTCGTCACCCGCCAGGCCGCGTGATGCAGGAGGTTGGAGCCCGTCGGACGGGCCCGTTTGATCCAGTAGCGTTTTTCTCCGACAGCGAAGGAGAAAACCTCCTTTTCGGGTGCGTTGCGAGCGGCCTCACTGGCGGCTTTTTCGATCTCAACTTCCGGCATCGCGCAATTCACCGATCAGGCGACGGTATTCGGCGCAGTCGCGTTGGAGGACCTCGGCCCGATCGAGGCAGAGGATCTCCCCTCCTTTGATGACGGCGATACGATCGGCATGCTCCACCGTACTGAGACGGTGGGCGATGAGGATCGTGATCCGTTCGCGGGAAATCCGCTCGATCGCTTCGACGATCCGCCGTTCGCTTTGGGTGTCGAGTGCGCTGGTCGCTTCGTCGAAGATAACGATCTTCGGATCGACATAGAGCGCCCGGGCGATGGCGATCCGCTGCCGTTGCCCTCCCGAGAGATTGGCTCCATGTTCATGCAGCGGGGTGTGGATCCCACCCATCTCTTCGACGAACTCCCAGGCGTTGGCCTCTTTCAGAGCCCGGATGACCCGCTCTTCGTCGATTGCCTTGCCGTAGGCGACGTTGGCGGCGACGGTGTCGTTGAAGATATAGACCCGTTGCGTGACGATGGAGATCGCATCCCGCAGACTATCAAGTCGGTAATTCCGCAGAGGGATACCGTCGAGCAGAATTTCACCCGAGTCGGGATCGAAGAAGCGTACGATGAGATTGACGATCGAACTCTTTCCGCCGCCGCTGTCGCCGACCAGAGCCAATTTTTCTCCTTTTTCCACCGTGAAGCTGACCCCCTTGAGTGCCTCTTTTTCCCCGTAACTCAAATGGACGTCTCGAAAGCTCAGACTTTCGGCTTTGCCGACTCTCTCATCCCCCTGGGCGATAATCGTCGGCTTTTGATCAAGAAGAAAAAGGATTCTCTCACTGGCGGCCAAAGCGTTTTGGAGCTGATTGTAGATCGAAGTGATCCGTTTGATCGGCGTATAAAGCATAAAAAGCGCTGTTAGAAAGGAGAAAAAACTCCCCACGGTCATCTCGTCGTGGATCACTTGATGCCCTCCGACGATAATCACCAACGCCACTCCGGCGGCACCCATCGTCTCCATCAACGGATCGGTCAACTGGGAGGTTTTGACCGTTTTCATGTTGAGATCGAAATAGTCGCGGTTCTCTTTGGCGAACTTTTCATGTTCGAAAGCTTCAGCGGATCGCGCTTTGATGATTTCGATGTTGTTGAAGATTTCTGTCAGGCGCGAAGTGATATCCGATGTCTTTTCCTGGGAACGGTGGGAGAGTTTTTTGAGTTTTTTGGCGATGAGACGCAGGGGCAGGACCACCAGAGGAAGGCCAACGAGGGCGAAAAAAGCGAGTTTGGGACTCTGATAGATCACCACCCCCAGCAAACCCAGAGAGATGAGGATCTGTCGGCCCAACTCCGGAAGCATCGTGGAGACGATGTTACGGATCTGGCCCACGTCGTTGATATTCCGGCTGATCAACTCTCCCGAACGAAAGCGATGGAAAAAGCCCAGATCCAAAGAGAGGATCCGCTCCAGCATCTCGTTACGGACACGACGAATAATGTCCTGCCCGATGTAGGCGGAGTAGTAGACTTGAATGTATTTTCCCACTCCCTTCATCGCGTAGACGAGGACAATGGCGTAGGGAAGCAGATGCAGTGCCTGCTCGTTCTTGGCGATGAAGATCTTGTCCAGAACCGGTTTGACCAGATAGGCGGAGGCGGAGGCCCCCGCCGCAGAGAGAATCATCCCAAAAATCGCCAGTGAAAAATAGAGAATGTAATCGTGCCAATAGGGTAGAACCAACCGTCGAAAGACGACTTTGAGATCTTTCAAACATTCTCTCCGATCAGAGGATGCCCACGGCGTCACGCACCAGAGCCATTTTGGGTTCAGCGATGGCCCGGGCCCGTGCGGCACCGGCTTCGAGGATGTCCGTCACTTCGTCGGGACGGGAGAGATAGTAGGCACGGCGCTCTCGCGCTTCGGCAAAATGCTCCCAGATCAACTCTTTGAGAAACTTCTTGAACGCGCCGTAGCCCTCCGCACCGCTGCGGTAGCGCTCAGCCAGCTCCTGACGTCCCTCCTCGTCCAGGAAGAGACTGCAAAGCGCATAGACGTTACAGGTCTCGGGATCGAGAGGCTCACCCAGCGGGGTTGAGTCGGTGACGATTTTATTGCAGCGTTTCTGAAGCGCTTTCTCCTCCATAAAAATCTCAACGGTATTTTTGTAGCTTTTGCTCATTTTCGCTCCGTCCAGACCCGGGACCGTGGCGACCGATTCCTCCACCATCGCTTCGGGGATCGTGAAAACCGCTCCGTGTTCATTGTTGAACTTGATGGCGATGTCCCGCGTCATCTCCAGATGCTGGATCTGATCTTTGCCCACGGGAACCTTCTCGGCGTCATAGAGGAGAATATCGGCGGCCATCAGCACCGGATAACTGAAAAGCGCATGGCTCGGGGCGATCCCTTTGGCCACTTTGTCTTTGTAGCTGTGGGCCCGCTCCAGGAGGCCGACCGGCGTATAGCGAGAGAGGATCCAGTAAAGCTCCAGAACCTCCTTGGCATGACTCTGGACCCAAAAAACGGTTTTTTCGGGATCGATCCCCAGGGCCAGAAAGTCCACGGCCACTTCGAAAGTGTTGCGCTTAAGCTCCGCCAGATCCGCTCCGCCGCTGAGAGCGTGATAATTGGCGATGAAAGCGAAGAGTTCATGCTCCTCCTGCAGTCGGAGCATCTGCGCGATGGCTCCGAAATAGTTGCCCAGATGAAGTTTGCCCGAAGGCTGAATGCCGGAAAGTACACGCATAATTGTTGGATCCTTATCGTTCGTTGGAGTGGTCAAAGACCTGATGTAAGCGAATTATATCGATTTTTCTCTCCAT
The DNA here is from genome assembly GCA_015486995.1 of Nitratifractor sp. Lineage (GTDB taxonomy): Bacteria > Campylobacterota > Campylobacteria > Campylobacterales > Sulfurovaceae > Nitratifractor. The sequence goes on from WFQO01000165.1 coordinate 7,033, forward strand.
AGCTGTTGTTCTGTTCACAAACGGTTTATTAGCTTTCTAATCTTGTTTATTATCATTTAACCTTACTGACGGTAAAATTGTATGATATATTATTTAGTATTGCAGCGCTCTAAACATTCTGTTTTCAACGGATTTACCGCTGCAAAGAGGTTTGTATGCCTGCTAAACCTCCGATATTCAGAAAGCTTAAGATAAAAAGGGGAACAATGAAAATTGTACGAACGGGCATCCTGGCACTGGCGACGTTGTCGCTCTATGGAGGAGGCGATTTACGCTCACCCTCTCCCGCACCCGTTGTCGAGGAACAAAGCTGGATCGATGCCGTCACCATCAATTACGGACAAAGCAAAGACAACATCGATATCTACCGCCTCGGCCTGCGCAAAGATTTCTCTTCCCGATGGTTCGAGAGTTCCGTCGGTTATCTCTCCGGATACTGGGAGGGATCATTGAACTACTGGAACGGATACGGTGTCGACAATTTCGGCATCGCTCTCTCCCCCGTCTTCGCCTACTACTTCAACGTCTCCGACAAAGTGCACCCCTATCTCGAGGGCGGCATCGGCGCCTCCCTCTTCAGCAAAACGGAAATGGGACCCCGGGACCTCTCCACCCATTACCTTTTCGAGGATCGTTTCGGCGGCGGTCTGCGCATAGGGCGTTGGGACTTCGGTTTTCGTTATATGCACTACTCCAACGCCTCCATCAAAAAACCCAACGACGGCATCGACATTTTCATCGGTTCGATCAGTTACAAATTCTAACTAAGTAGATTATTATTTGAAGTGTTTCCGGCCGAAAGCCGGAAGAGGTTGACTCAGAGTTTGGGGCCGGCGGAGGAGTAGTCGAACTCTGCGCCGCGGTCGTTGTAGCGCTCGAAGTTTTCGATGAACATCGCGGCGAGTTTGCGCAGCTGCTCATCGTAGGCGATTTTGTCTTCCCAAGTGTTGCGGGGGTTGAGGATGGAGTCGTCGGCGACACCGTCGAGAGACTTGGGAATTTGCAGGTCGAAGACGGGCAGGGTTTCGAACTCGGCGTCGTTGATGGAGCCGTTGAGGATGCCGTTGATGCAGGCACGGGTGTCTTTGATGCTCATCCGCTTGCCCACCCCGTAGGGGCCGCCGGTCCAGCCGGTGTTGACCAGATAGACATTGACCTCGTGCTGGTCGATCTTCTCACCCAGGAGTTTGGCGTAGACGGTGGGGTGCAGCGGCAGGAAGGCTTCGCCGAAACAGGCGCTGAAAGTCGCGACGGGCTCAGTGATGCCCCGCTCGGTTCCGGCGACTTTGGCGGTGTAACCGCTGAGGAAGTAGTACATCGCCTGCTCTTTGGTGAGTTTGCTTACCGGAGGCAAGACACCGAAAGCGTCGGCGGTGAGGAAGATGATGTTTTTGGGATGACCGCCCATCAGGGTGCATTCGTGGTTCTCGATGTGCTCGATAGGATAGCTGACCCGGGTGTTTTCGGTCTTGGAAGCGTCGCTGTAGTCGACATGGCCCGCTTCGTCGGCGACGACGTTTTCCAGCAGGGCGCCGGGGCGGATGGCGTTGAAGATCTCGGGTTCGCTCTCGGCGTCGAGGTTGATGACCTTGGCGTAGCAGCCCCCTTCGAAGTTGAAGACGCCGTGCTCGTCCCAGCCGTGCTCGTCATCACCGATCAGCGCACGGTTGGGGTCGGTGGAGAGAGTGGTTTTACCGGTCCCGGAGAGGCCGAAAAAGAGGCAGACGTCCCCCGCTTTGCCGACATTGGCGGAGCAGTGCATCGAGAGCTTGCCCTCGAGGGGGAGCCAATAGTTCATCATCGTGAAGATGCCCTTCTTGATCTCTCCACCGTACCAGGTGCCGCCGATGATCGCTTCGTTTTGCTCGATGTTGAAGACGACGTAGACTTCGGAGTTGAGTCCATGTTCCTTGAACTTGGGATTCGTAGCCTTGCAAGCGTTGTAGAGGACAAAATCGGGCTCGAAATTTTCCAATTCCTCGTCGCTGGGCATGATGAACATGTTTTCGATGAAGTGCGCCTGCCAGGCGATCTCGGTAACGAAACGGATCGCTTTGCGGCTGGCAGGGCTGGCACCGGCGTAGGCGTCGATGATGTAGAGCTCTTTGCCCGAGAGTTGCTTCATCGTGGTCTCACGCAGCTCCTCGTAGATCTCCGGAGTGACGGGCTGATTGACCGAGCCCCAGGCGATGTGCTCGTTGGAGGGGGGCTGCTCGACGAAATACTTGTCTTTGGGGCTGCGGCCGGTGAAGATCCCGGTGTCGACCATCGCCGTCCCGTTCTCGGTAAACTCGCACTCGCCCCGCTTCTTCTCGTCTTCACTCAAGCGGGCGTAGTCGGGATTGTAAATCACGCCGGCGATGTTTTCGATTCCCAGTTTGTCCAAGCCTTTGGGTTGCATTTTCTCTGTTACTCCTATCGTTGATGATGCCTATATTATGACGTAAAATGCCCAAAAAAGTTCATTAAACTGCGTGATTTTCCGACAAAGTCTCCCTGCACGTAACCAGTGCAACCAATGAAACGACGATCGTGCACAAGCAGTTTCCAAACGAGAATCTGGGAT
>WFQO01000166.1 GCA_015486995.1 Nitratifractor sp.
CAGCAGAGTTCCATACAGAAGAAGATCGTCAAAAAGGTCATCCAGAAGAGAATCTTTTCTCTCAGGCCGAATTTTCCGTAGAAGGCGCGCAGTTTCTCATCGACGCTTCGCAGGAAGGAGACCTTTTTCAAAAGAACTCCCCGGAAGAAATAGAGCAAAATCGGCATCAGTAGGGCGCCGAAATAGTAAAAGACGATCAGGACGTCCTGGGTGATAAAGCGGTTAAAGCTTAGAAAATCGGCCATCGGATTCTCCAGAAGAATGAGTGCATTGTAGCAAAGGTATGAGCCGGAAAGGCCGGAAAGATCAGAACTTTTCTCAAGCTTATCGCTCCACGCTGTTGCCGCATCGCTTGGTATATAATTGCGCCTCCGATCTCCTCCGGGGTCTTCCGGAGCGGATCGGTGGAAAACAACACAAGGAGCCTAATATGTACAAGATTCAAATGGAAAAAATGTGCGGATGTGCCAAAAAGGATGAGACACTCCAACCCCAATGGCTCGACAAAGAGTATGCGACGCTCGAGGAGGCGGAAAACGCCGCGCTGCGCCTGGCCAACCATGCCAACGCCAACTGGTGCAAGAAACACCGCTTCTACGTCTACGAAGATCCCGATCAGTCCGGTGTCGTCAAAGTCGCCGTGGAGATGAGCTGTCCCAAAGACCTGTAGGATAAAACGCTTCTCTTCCTGCTGCGGTCCGTTTCCCGGATCGTGCTCGCTCCACGATTTTTTCCTCTTGGGTTATGGCAAAGATTTTCGAGTATATATTTGTGGATTTGCCACGCTTTTTGTCTGCCGGGTTTCGAGAGTATGGGTAAAAGTTGTGGGGAAAAGAGTGGGAGGGAAAAGGGAAGTTCCCTTTTCGGAGGCGAAGTTTAGAGTGCTTCTTCGTCCTCTTCGCCGGTACGGATCCGGACGGTGTGCTCGACGGGGGTGACGAAGATCTTACCGTCGCCGATCTTTCCGGTGCGGGCCGCCTCTTTGATGGTGTTGACGGCGGTGTTGAGGTAGTCGTCGTTGCTGACGACGATCTCGATCTTGACCTTGGGGATGAAGTCGACGACGTACTCGGCCCCGCGGTAGAGTTCGCTGTGGCCCTGCTGGCGTCCGTAACCTTTGACTTCGGTGACGGTCATCCCTTCGATGCCCGCTTCGACCAGCGCCTCTTTGACCTCTTCGAGTTTGAAGGGTTTGATGACTGCTTCGATTTTTTTCATTCGCTATCCTTTTTCGTTTTGCTTGGTAGGAAAGAGCCCGTCAAGGGGCTGCGGGATCAGAGGTTGATCGCTTCTTCGCCGTGGACCGCTTCGTCCAGACCCATCAGCTCGGTCTCGTCGTCGACACGTCCGCCGCCGGTGAGCAGGCTGGAGATGAAGTAGACGACGGCGGTCATGATGCCGCTGTAGACGATGGTGAGCAGAACCGCTTTGATCTGGGCCATCAACTGGCTGCCGAGATGGAAGTTTTCGGGCATCAGATAGGGGGCGATGAAGAGCGCCGTGGCGATGGAGCCCCAGATCCCGACCAGGCCGTGGACCCAGAAGGCATCCAGCGAATCGTCGACCTTGAAGAGCTTCTTGATCTTGGAGACGCCGAAGGCACCCAGGGCTCCGCCGACGAGGCCGATGATGATGGCGCCGACGACTCCCGCACTACCGGAAGCGGGGGTGATGGCGACCAGGCCGGCGACGGCACCGGAAGCCCCACCGACGAGGGTCGCTTTTTTGTAGAAGAGGTATTCGACGATTAGCCAGCCGAGGACACCGAGAGAGGCGGCGACGTTGGTGACGAGGAAGGCGTTGGCGGCGACACCGTCAGCGGCGACTTCGGACCCGGCGTTGAAGCCGAACCATCCGAACCAGAGCAGGGCGGCCCCCAGGACGACCAGCACGGGGGAGAAGGGCTTGTAGGCGGATTTGCCGAAATCCCGGCGCTTGCCGAGGATCATCGCGACGACAAATCCGGCAACCCCGGCGTTGATATGCACGACGGTACCGCCGGCGAAGTCCATTTCGCCGAAGTTCAGCATTTCACCGCCACCCCAGGCCCAGTGGGTGATGGGGGCGTAGACGACGAGGATCCAGAGCGCCGCGAAGAGGGTGAAAGTGGAGAACTTGACCCGCTCGATCATCGAGCCGCTGGCGATGGCCACGGCGATAGCGGCGAAGGTGCCCTGGAAGGCGACGAAGAGGAGCTCGGGAATGGAGCCGTTGACCGTCTTGTCGGTGATGCCGGAGAGCAGAATTTTGCCGGTACCGATCAGGTCACCGGAACCGAAGGCGATGGAGTAGCCGGCGACGACCCAGACCAGGGTGCCGACGGCGAAGGCGATGAGGCTCATCCCGATGGTGTTGAGTACGTTTTTTCGGCGGGTCAGTCCGCCGTAGAAGAGGGCAAGCCCCGCAGGTGTCATCAGCATGACGAAGGCGGTGGCGACGATCATCCAGGCGGTATCGCCGGTGTCGATCTTGGCTTCCCCCGCCATCGCGGCGACGGGAAGGAGCGTTGCGAGTAACGTCAGAAGTTTTTTCTTCATAAAACGTCCTTTTTCGTTTGGGATTTGGATGGACTCATTGTAATTGAAAATGGAGAGTTTTTGGGAGGATAAGGTGATTAAAATTTAGGCAATTGGGGCCTTTGGCGTTCGCCAAAGGGGTGATTGGTCATTGGTGTATTGGTTATTAGGGAGCGCCTTCGGCACCGTCGAGGGGTTGGTGTTATGTGCTAAGTGGTATGTGTTATGAAAAATGTTTCCGTTGTTTATCTCATTAAAATGATTATCCAAAATCTTCCATCTTCCATTCTCCATCTTACTTAATTCCCAGATCCGCCAATACTTCGGTAAAGACCTCGTAGCGTTTTTCGGAGGGCGCGATCATTTTCATCACCACGGCGCTGAGCTCCTTGTCCACCGAGGGGTTGAGGCGGTGGAGAGGCTCGGCGGGGGTCTTCTCGATGGGGTTGTAGTGGTGGATGCCCTGGTAGGCGTTTTTGCCGGCGAGGGTTTTGTAGATCTCCAGGCCCAGCAGGAAGATTTCGTTGCGCTCTTCGCAGATTTCCCGGTTTTCACGGATCTCCAGAGGTTTCCACCCTTTCGCGTCGGCGTAGCGGACGTTCCAGTGCAGCAGGAAGCCCAGGGCGCCTTTGGAGTAGCGGCGCAGGACCCGGCTCTCGAAACGCTCGAAGCTCTCGCGCTTGCGGCGCAGGTCCCGATAGGCTGTGGCCAGCTGGGCGATGTAGTCGGTGGCCCGGGTGAGGGGGATGCTTTTGAGGATCGTGTAGGCTTCCTTCTGGCTGGCGGTGGATTTGCCGCCCAGATCGATGTGGACGCCGTAGGCGCTCTGGCCGTCTATTTTGACTTTGCAGCCGACGAAGCCGATATCGCCCAGCTCGTGGACACCGCAGCCCTTGACGCAGCCCGACCAGTGCATCCGGATCGATGCGTCGGCGGGGAGGGGGACCCGTTCGCCCAGTTTTTCGGCCATCTCGATGGCGTCGGCTTTGTTGGGGATGACACCGAATGGGCAGAGATCGGAGCCGGCGCAGGCGACGAGCTGGTTGAAATAGGGGGTGCTGACGTTGCGGTAGCGATCAAAGGGGGCTTCGGCCAGGGCGGCGTCGATCTTTTCCGTGGGGACGCCGAGGAGGAAGAGGTTCTGGGTCGTGGAGATGTTGAGGGTCCCCGTGCCGTGTTTTTCGGCGTTTTTCGCCGCCTCGATCATCGCCGTGCCGTGGAAGATCCCCGAGGGAACCACTGTGTGCAGGGCCCAGCTGCCGTCTTGGAGGCGGATACGCCCGTCGGCCTCTTCGGTGCGGGGGGTTTTGACCAGAGTCTCTCCGGCGCTCTCGAAATCCCGGCCGGCAGTGGCTTTGACCGCTTCGACGAAGGCTTCCATCCCCGCCTCTTTGATGAGATAGTGGAGCCGGTTGCGGTTGCGGCTGTCACGGAATCCGTACTTTATGTAGGTATCAATGACCGCTTTGTAGAGCTCCATCAGCTCGTCGGTGGTGACGAAGATGTCGGCCCGCTCGGCGATGGCGCCGACCTTGCCTCCCAGATAGAGGTTGAAGCCGTACTCCCCGTCCCTGTTGGCCAGGGCGAAGCAGATGTCGTGGGCGAAGAGGTTGCAGCGGTTGGCCATCGAGCCGCTGATGGCGGTGTTGAACTTCCTGGGAAGGACATTGATATAGTCGGGCTGCTTGAGCCAGAGCGACTGCATCTGTCGGATGAGAGGGGCGCACTCGATGAGGTTGTCGAAGGCCAGGCCGTCCAGGGGATCGGTGACGATGTTGCGGAAGTTGTCCACCCCCGTCTGCCAGCTGGTGATGCCGACCGCTTCGAGCCCCTCCAGGACCGTGGGGAGGTCCTCGATCTTCAGGTAGCGCAGCTGCACCTGCATCCGGGTCGTCAGATCCATCGCGTCTTCGCCGTAATCCCGGGAGAGCTCGCCCAGCCGGACCGCCTGCTCGCTGCTCAGGCGCCCGCCGGGGATACGGACACGGAGCATAAATTTACCGGGGGTTGCCGGGCGATCGAAGATGCCGAAGGTTTTGAGGAAGTAGCTCCTATCCTCTTTGCTGATGGCGTCGTACCCCTCCTTGGCGTAGCGCTGCAGCGCTTCCCAGGCTTCCTGATAGTTTCGACTCTCTTTAAGCTTCTCGATTTTGTTGATTTTTGTATGTCGGGCGGTGATCGCTTCCAGTTTCATAGATATACCTCGTGGAAATCATTTTTCTGTCGCAAGTATATTCAAAAAGATTTCAGAGCTCTGCTCAAAAAATAGACATACCTTGCCGCAGTATCTGATCTATAATTCCGCCACTTATCACTTCAAGGAGCACGACGAATGAAACTCGGTGAACTCAAAACCGCCGGCCACCTCCCCACGTTGCTGGCGGCGTTCCTCTATTTCGACTTCAGCTTTATGGTCTGGACGATGCTGGGGCCGCTGGCGACGGAGATCAGCCAGTCCCTGGCGGCCAACGGCTTCCATCTCGATCCCAACCAGAAAGCGACCCTGCTGGCGCTTCCGATCCTCTCCGGAGCGATCCTTCGCATCCTTCTGGGCTTTCTCGTCGATCAGATCGGTCCAAAAAAGACGGCGCTGATCGCTCAGGGGATCGTCATCGCTTCGCTTTTCTACGGCTATATGCGCGGAGAACACATCACCTACAATGAGCTGCTCCTCGTCGCCTTCGGCCTCGGTTTCGCCGGAGCCTCTTTCGCCGTGGCGCTTCCCCAGGCGGGGCAGTGGTATCCCCCCAGACTGCAGGGGCTGGTCCTCGGGCTTGCCGGTGCGGGAAACATCGGCGTGGTCCTCGACTTCCTCTTCGCCCCCAAGATCGCGGAGTACTGGGGTTGGCAGGCGGTCTTCCTTGTCGGTGGGGTACTGTCGACTTTTATCTTTATTATGTACGCCCTGATGGCCAAGGACGCGCCCGCCGACGTCTACAAACCTCGCCCCAAAAAAGTCAGCGACTACCTGAAACTCCTGCGGGATAAGGATACCTGGTGGTTCAGCCTCTTCTACGCCGTCAGCTTCGGAGGCTTCGTCGGTTTCGCCAACTATATGAAGGTTTACCTGATGAACACTTACCAGGTCGATATGAGTCACTTCGGCCTGGAGTATCTGAACGAACCCAACGTCAAAGTGGTCGCCGGCTACTTCGGAGCGCTCTGTATCTTCGCCGGGGCCGTGCTGCGCCCCGTCGGCGGGGGCATCGCCGATAAGCTCGGCGGGGTCAAGAGCCTCTACATCTTCTTTGGCGCCATCGTCGTCCTGGCGGTGATCAATGCGACGCTGGTGCATAACTTTTACCTGGCGATTCTGGTGCTCTTCCTGATTATGGCCAACCTCGGGATGGCCAACGGCGCCGTTTTCCAGCTGGTCCCCCAGCGCTTCGGCAAGGATATGGGGATCATGACCGGCATCGTCGGCTGCGCCGGCGGCCTGGGCGGAACGGCTCTGATCAAAACCCTGGGCTGGTCCAAGAGTGCCTTCGGCAGCTACGCCGCGGGCTTCTTTCTCTTCGCCGCCGTTGTCGCCGTCGCCATCGTCGGTATCAGTCTGGTCAAAACCCGCTGGCGCACGACCTGGGGGATGAGTGCCGGCGGCCGTATCTAAAAAGATACGACCGCGTCATTGGTCACGGGTCATTGGGAGATCGTTTCCTGCCCCAATGGCCAGTTTCCAATGACCAATGACTCCTGAAAGGATTTTTATGTCCACCAACCGTTTCAAAACCTCTTCCTTCGGTCTCGCCAAGGGACACGAAGCGCTCAGCGACGATTACGCCGCGGTGCGGGTGATGGAGGATGGGCTCTGCATCGGGGTGCTCTGTGACGGAGTCGGGAGCGCCCGGGCCGGCGGCACGGCGGCGCGCCGGACCGTCAACTACCTGATGAACAACTTCAAAACCCGTCCCCGCTCCTGGAGCATCGAAAAATCCCTGCGTCACTTCATCGCCAACATCAACGAAATCCTCTACCGGGAAGGGATGGAGGAGTATGAAGATCCCGAGTATGTCACCACCCTCAGCGTCGTGGTGATCGAAGACAACCGTCTCTACGGCGCCAACGTGGGCGACAGCCCGATCTGGCTCCAGCGGGAGGGGGAACTGCTGCGTCTGAGCATCCCCCATAGCAGCGACGAAAAGGGGATGGAGCATGTCCTCACCCAGGCGATCGGCCTGAGTGAAACCGTGGATCCCTACCTCTTCGAGAACAATCTGCGCCCCGGAGATCGCCTCCTGCTCGCCAGCGACGGGTTGGAAGCGGTCCTCGACGAGCAGGAGATCGCCCAGCGGGTCCCCGGCGGAGCGACGGCACTGATCAAATACGCCAGCAAGCAGGTCAAAGACGACCTTCCCGACGACACTACCGCTCTCGTCATCGAGGTCCTCGCCGAGAGCAAGACCTGCCGCCTCAAAAAGATCGACCTCCCCATCCCCGCACGCCTCAAAAAAGGGGAGGTGATCGACGGCTATCGCCTCCTGCGGCCCCTCATCGCCAACGAACGAACCTGGCTGACAGAGAAGAAAGGGGTGCGCTATGTCCTGAAATTCCCTTCGGCCGAAGCAATCGACGACGAAGCCCACCTGGACCTCTTCGTCCGGGAAGCATGGAACGCCGCACGGCTCAAAGCGGGCTTTTTCCCCAAGGCGGTGATCCCCCGCAACCGGACGGTGCGCTACTACGTGATGGAGTACCTCGAGGGCCCCACCCTCAAGGAGGTGATCGCCAAAAAACCCCTCTCCGTCGAAGACGCGATCCAGCTGGGCAAATTCCTCCTCAACGCCTGCAGCTACCTGCTCAAATACGATCTGGTCCACGGCGACATCAAACCCGAAAACATCGTCGTGCTGGAGCGCCGGGGCAAACGGGTCTACAAACTGATCGATTTCGGCTCCATCGTGGAGATCTTCTCCATCGCCTCGAGGGCGGGGACTCCCAGCTACCTGGCCCCTGAGCGCTTTGCCGGCGATCCGATCAGCGAACAGTCGGAGATTTTCGCCATCGGGGTGACCCTCTACGAGGCGCTGAGCCGCAAATACCCTTATGGGGAGATCGAACCCTTCCAAAACCCGACGTTCAAAACCCCCCAGCCACTCCGGCGGCTCAATCCGATCGTCCCCGCCTGGCTGGAATCGGTGGTGATGCGCGCGGTCGAAAAAGAAAAAGATCGCCGCTACGCCCACTACAGCGAAATGGAGTATGAGTTGACCCATCCCGAAAAGGTCCTCCCCTACTATCCCGAAAACGCCACCCTTCTCGAGCGCGAACCGGTCAAAGTCTATCGCTGGGCTTTTACCGCTTCCCTGATCGTCAACGTCATTCTCCTGATTTTTCTATTGCATTAGAAGGATCGGGTTTTTACTTGGCGGGATAATAATTTAAAATATACTTAAATTAACTTTTTTTTAAGTTTTTACCGCTACAATCCCATCCACAAAACGATTTCCCCCGGAATACCGTTTGAAAACAACAAAGGACAGATCATGAAAATGACTAAAGTCGTCAAGCCTCATGAAGTGGAGCGCGACTGGATTCTGATCGATGCGGAAGGCAAGACCTTCGGACGCATCCTGACTGAAGCCGCCACCTATCTGCGGGGCAAGCACAAGCCCTCGTTCACCCCCAACGTCGACTGCGGCGATTACGTGGTGATCATCAACGCCAAAAAAGCGGTCTTCAGCGGTAACAAACTGGACGACAAAGAGTACTTCCGCCACAGCGGATATTTCGGAAGCACCAAGAGCAACAAGCTCTCCGATATGCTCGAAAACCACACCGAGAAGCTCTACCGCCTGGCCGTCCGCGGCATGCTGCCCAAGACCAAGCTGGGCCGCCAGATGCTCAAGAAGCTCAAGGTCTACGAAGGCCCCGAGCATCCCCATACCGCACAACTGAACAAAGGAAAGTAAGATGGCGAAAGTCTACGCAACCGGCAAAAGAAAAACCGCGATCGCCAAAGTCTGGCTGACCCCCGGCAACGGCGGCATCACCGTCAACGGCCTGACCCTGGATCAGTGGCTCGGCGGCCACGAGACTCTGAAGATGAAGGTCCGCCTCCCCCTCGAAGCGACCAAGCAGCTCGAAGCGGTCACCATCAACGCTTCGACTCTCGGCGGCGGATACAGCGCCCAGGCCGACGCCCTCAAGCACGGTATCTCCAAAGCTCTCGTCGAGTACGAGCCCGCTTTCCGCGC
>WFQO01000167.1 GCA_015486995.1 Nitratifractor sp.
TAGATTGCGGCGATTACGAAGGAGGTGGGAATTCCCAGGGCGATCACGATCGCCATCCTCAGATTGATCAAAACGGCGGTCAGGACCGTGATCAGTACGATCCCCATCAAAATGTTTGAAATGACGATGTCGAGCCGCTCCCGGATCACGGTGGAATTATCGTGGCGGATTTCGTACTCGACCTCGTCGTTTCGGAGGCTACGGATAAGCTTTCTGACCTCTTGGGAGATTTCGATGGCGTTGCCCAGCGGATTTTGCGAAATGGAGAGCGTGATCGCGTTTTTCCCGTTCATGCTGGCCAGGGTGGAGGAGTCGCTGTAACGTTTCGCCACCTTGGCTATATCTTTTAGCGGCACGATTTTCCCGTCGATATCCAACAGGGTGTTCTTCAAACCGTCGACATCCAATTGCTTGTTATCCAGAGAGATATAGAGTTCCTGTTTATTGTTTTGGAGTTTTCCGAGAGGAAAGATGTAGGAGACGTCGGAGATCGCATCCACGATCTGCTTTTGTGTCAGGCCGTAGGCTTCGGCTTTTTTGTCGTCGATCAGTATCTCATAGTAGACATCGGCGTCGCCGAAGATGGTCACATTGGCGATATCTTTCAGTCGAAGGAGACGCAGCCTCAACTCTTTGGCTTTCTCGATAAGCCTGTCTCTGTCGAGGGTTTTGCTGAAAATAGAGACTTGCATCAACCCCCGGGTGTGTGCGACGCTGCTGGTGGTCGGTTCATCCATGTCGTTTGGCAGGTTTGATCGGATGGCCTTGATGGCATCCTCCACCTCTTTCCGGACCCGTGCTTTGTCGGCCCCCTTTTTCAGCTCCAATGTGATCGTGAAGCGGCCGGGAACGATGCGGGAGGAGATATTGTCGACTCCGTCGATGTTCCTTATCTCCGCTTCGATCTCCTCGACGGCGATTTTGTTCAGTGTATCGAGGGAGGCTCCGCTGTAGCTTCCCCGGACGGTGATCGAATCGGGTTCGACTACGGGAGAGATCTCTTTGGGAAGGAGTAGGTAACTGTAGATCCCGATCCCGAAAATCAGGAAAAATAGAATATAGTTGAGCTTGTAGTTTTCGATGAAAAACTTCAACAGCCTGTCAAACATGGAGGGTATGCCGTCTCTCAGGAGTTTTGCAGATACCCATAGGATTCTCTTGCCAGAATGGCCGCACCGAAGGCGGTGGTGATCTGGGGGTGTTTGGGGATGTAGATCTCTTTGGAGAGTTCATTCTCGATTGCGTTGACCAAGCCTTCGTTGAGTGCGGGTCCCCCATCGAAATAGATGGCGTCTTTGATGCCGACGCGTTTGACCAGTTTGATGATTCGTTTCGCGATGGAGTAATGGACTCCGGCCACGATATCTTCGATGGAGTGATTGTTCCCCAGCAGACCGATGATCTCCGATTCGGCGAAGACCGCGCAGGTACTGTTGATCGACAGAGGAGTTCCCTGGGACATGAAGTGATACTTGCCCAGCTCGTCGACTCCGATCTCAAGGTTCATCGCCACCACATCCAGAAATTTTCCGGTCCCGGCCGCACATCGATCATTCATAGCGAAATTGACCACATTCCCCTCGTTGTCGATGGAGATAGCTTTGGAGTCCTGCCCCCCGATATTGATGATGGTCCGGATTTCGCACTCATCCTTGGCTGCCGCTTTTGCGCCGATGGCGTTGGCGGTGATTTCGCTGATCTTTTCATTGGCCTCTTTGAAAAGTTTTCGCCCGTATCCCGTCGCTACCGTGTAGACCACTTGTTCTTCTTTTAGATCCAGGGATCGAAGCAGGTCGACCAGGGACTCTTTGGCGTATTTGTAGAACATACTGCCGCTGGCACTGATTTTGTGTCCGACCAGGTCGCCGTTTTCGTCGACGATGGCGATCTTGATCGCGGTCGATCCGATATCTATTCCTGCGAAATAGCGCATGCTTTCTTTCTCCTTCGGTTTTTGAGAGACTCGATGAACGCTTCGATTCTTGTCGTCAGTTGTCCCAGATGGCTTGGGCTGTAATCGCTTTCCAGATAGAGGATGGGGATTCCCTCTTTTTCCATCGCGCTAAGTACGCTCCGCTGCTCCATCTCATAAACCTGGCATCCCGCAAAGGCCTGATAGACGACTCCTTCGGCATGGTACTCTTTGACAAGATTAATGATCCTTCGGATCCGATCACTGTTTTTGGTGAAGATCGGACAGGTGCACCCTTTGAGGTATTTGTCCGAGATCGAATCGACCATATCGTAGAGAAACCATTCGTCGACACTGATCATGTCGTTGAACATTCGGTTGGAGGAGCAGGTTTCGTCCGCTACGATCAGACCGTCCGACTGCTCGATGAGTAGAGGGATTTTCAAATTCGGAAAGATAGGGGGCGAACCTGTATAGACGATCCTGGGGCTGTTTTGGTACGTTGCGCTCTCCTCTTCGGTTTTGGCGGCACACTCCTCCACGAGTCTCTCTACCGCTTCGATCCAGCTCTCCAGCCGGTCGAAGAAAAATGCGTTCGTCACCAGAAACATATCCACCCCGAGTATGGGAGGGTTGTCGCTCTTTCGCAAAGTGTTCAGGCGGTGATAAAGGTATTGGGCGTACCCGATCCGCCGGATCGTCTTTTTCAGTTTGCTCCGGGTCAGCTTCACTCCCAGCTCTTTGGAGAGATCTTTGGTGAATTTCCTGACACTTCTGCGCCAGTACTCCCGACTCTCTTCGCTCTCTTTCGTACGAGGAAACTCCATATCGTAGATCGGATATCCCATGCTTTCGATGATCGCGCCTGCCTTGGACTTTTGATCGCAGGTGGTGGGAGAGACCACCAGGTCCGGCCGGTCGACGAAATTACCGGAGCTGAACTGACCCACGGTGGCTTTGACGAGGGGGCAGGCTTTTGACGGGGCGAAATCACTTCCGATCTCGTCATCGGTGTGGAATCCGTTGCACAGACGAACGGGGACGGCATCCAGGGCGTAGATGATCTCGTAGGGGACCTGGATGCAGAGGGTTCCTACCTTGACACTTCGGTCGTGCAGAGACTCCCGCTTGCAGTAGACCCGTTCAAAAAGATCGTAGAAGTAGTTCATTGCCTCCAGGGGCTTGGAGAAGTCGTTTTTGAGTTTGTCCAGGACCGCCACACTCTCCATGGCTTTGTGGCGGTTTTGCCTCTCCATCTGGGTTTCGATCTTTCGCCTATTTCTCATCGTTCTCATCTTTGTTTGGTTTGTCCATCCCCATCCGCTTGGTGAATCCCCCCTTGGTTGAGGTGAAGACTTTCATATTCAGTATGTCCACATGAAGCGCATCCTCCTCGGGACAGGCGGCGACACATTTCATACAAAAGATGCAATCATCCCGAAGGATGTTTTTGCTCGTGACATCGTCGGCGATATCCTTGATCTGCATATCGCATACGTTGTAGCAATCCCCGCACTTCGTACACTTCTCTCCATCTTTTCGCAATTTCAACAGGGCCCAGTCGCTGAAGATGTAATGCATAGCGCTCATGGGGCAGAAGAAGCAGAAGAACCGTTTTTTTATGAAGGATCCCACGAAGAAAAGGACCGTAAAGCCCAATCCGAAAGTGGTCAGAAAGATGGCGGTATTGGTGGAAAAGTCGATCGTCCATTGGGAAACATCTCCGGTAAAGAGCGGAGTGATCAATCGCCCCGGACACATTTTGCAAAAGGCTCCTCTCCACTCGCCGTCGAGTAATCCGATCCCCAAGAGCAGGGGAAAGACGATAACGATGAAGAGAAAGATATATTTGATCTTTTTCAGGGCCTTGTACTGGGACTGGGAATAGGTGCCGTAGGGGATCTTGAGCATTTTTCTGAAACTCGTGATCCAATCCTGCAGGGTCCCCAGAGGACATGCGTAGCCGCACCAAGCCTTGTTGAAAATGATGAACCAGGCCAGAAAGGTCAGGAACCCGGTCAAGACACCGATACTCGCGGTACTGAAGAGACGATCCCACGGGCGGGCCAACTGATGCTGCAGCGCCAGGAAATAGCAGGTGCCGCCGGTTTCCCGGTTGTATCCGCAGGAGAAGATCGGAAGCTCCCTTCCCAGGTCGATGGCGAAATAGGCGCCGTAGACGAAGAGTACAAAAAAAAAGAGCTGAATCCAGAAGCGGAATTTTCTCAGATCGATACGATTGATGGCGTCTCGGATCCTATTCATCGAAGCTCACCTCCCGAAAAGGTTTCTGCACTCGATACCGGTATGCGAAGACTCCCACACCGATGACAACCAACAGACCCAAAAAGATCAGAAGCGCGTATGCGTAGGATTGATAGCGTTCCCGAGAAGGGAGATAAAACCCGCTGTAGCTGATCTTGTACCTCTGGGTTCCCTTGTCGTAGGTGGCGACCACAAGGTAATTTTCCCGAAATCGTTTGTTGAACTTTTTCCACTCCGGATCGTAGTCGTTGATCAGTTGGAATTCCGCGATGCCGTTTTTGTCGCTCCGGACCGTTTTCTGCCAGCCGAATTGGGTCTGGAGGGTGACGCTCGCCTTCTCTAACGGTATGCCGTCTTTCAAGACTCTGAATCGGACCTTCTCACCGCTATGGAGTCGGGAGTAGAAGGAGTCTTCGTGATCTTTAAGGCGCTGGAGGTCGATGGGGATCTCTTTGAGGGTTTTGGGAGCGACGACCGCTTTGGTGAAAACTTCCTCTCCGCCGTGATCGATTCTTTTGTATTCATATTTGGCGATATTGACGAGCCCCCGGGAGGAGCGTACGTAATAGAGAGGGTAATATCCGCTTTTGGGTACGGCGAAACTCACTTTCGTGCAGCCGTTCTTTTTGCTGATTCTCGGTTTGCCTCTCCTGCCGTCGGCATTCAGCAGATAGAAGACCCCCTCGACGTTTCGGACGCATTGGGGCCTTGCCAGGCTTTTGCCCGCTAGCCAGAGTGATGCGGCGGGTACCGCATTTTGCAGGCCGCCGCGGTGCATGCCGCCGTGTCGCATCTCCATACCGCCCCTTGCCTTGGCGGCGGGATTTCTGGTAGTGAAAAAGAGTGTATCCTCCGGTTTTGCGACGAAAGAGTTCTTTTCGAAGTCTCTTTCGGCGATTTTCAGGGCGGTGTCGAAGTCTACGATCTTCCCTCCGAATTGCCGGCGGAAGCGCTCTGCATCCTCCCGCTTGGCGAAGGCATATTTGCTGACCCGGCTCATCGTCCCCTTTTTTCTGCTGCCGACGACATAGAAGGCTTGGTCGGCATTGATGAATTTCAAAGAGGCGGTATCGACCACCTTCAATTCGGAGAGGCTGCGTTTGTTGTTAGCCTTGTCCGCGGCCAGGCAGTGGAGAGAACAGTATTGTCGGATCTTGTCGTCGGATTCGGCTGCGTGGTTGGTTTTGTAGAACATTGCAAGTTTCATCCCGCAGACAGCACAGGACTCTCTCCTCGGGCCGGTTTGGAGGATCGTTGCTTTCTCCGGAGGGACCGTTTGGAACATTTTGCCGCTTCGGTGCATATGCCCGTGGCCGCCGGAGGCTCTTCCGTAGGTATCGATGATGTGATTTCGGTACATATTCACCCCCAAAAAGAAGATGATCAAGGATGCGGCGAACGGGAAGGCCAGGATTTTGCGCAGCTTTTCCGCTTTGATGAGCTTCATGCGTTTGTAAAGCAGCAGCAGTGCCCATGCGATGCCGATCCATTTGAAAGCGGAAAAGATCATCAGCCAATCGTCACCCCTTCCGGCCAGAGGCTCCACATTGACGCTGAAACCGAAGGCCCAGGCGAAGCCTTCGACGATCCTTTCGTATCCTCCGGTAAAGAAGCTGCTCAGAGCATGCCCGAGAGAGGAGAGGATAAAGAGCGGCGCGTAGGAGTATCCCAGGGAGTAAAAGACCTCTTTGAACGGTCTTTTGAGGATTTTTGACGCCAGGTACATGCCGATCGTTCCCGCCAGGATCGTAAAAAGCATCGCGTAGAGGAAGGCGAAGAGCCCTACCCAATCGATCCCCGGTCCGAAGAGGGATTGGAAGATTCCGGCGGTTTTCGACCAGATCATCTCCCCCGCCGCGTTGCTTCGGCCGATGCCGTGATGAAAGGCCATGGCGATGGGGATCGAAGCGAGGATCAGGAGATAGGCCCATACCTCCGCCTTTTCGATCTGAAAACGGGAAAAGAGGGAAAAGGAGGGTTTTTTGAATTTGAAGCTGATCGCTTCACAGGCGTGGCTGCACTCCATGCACAGGGTGCAATCGGTCATGGAGTTGCGTTTGTCGAAGGTGAAGGGTTTGAGATTGTAGGGACAGGCGGCGGCACACTCGAAGGATCTGCACTCGCTGCAGGCGCTTTGGTAGGTGCCCAGCCAGGTAAAGGAGAGCTTGGCATAGGCGCGGGTAAGTGTACCGATGGGGCAGATATATTTGCAATAGCTCATATCCCGGTAGAGAAAATAGAGACCGAAAGCCAATAGGGTCATCACGGTAAAAAGAAGCGCCGTTCCCAGGGGGGTTCGGTAGATCCCAGGGAAGACGTAGTAGACACCCCACCATCCGATCACCAGCAGCAGGATCCCGATATAGCGGTTTTGCATCCATTTGGGCATTTTCTTTTTGAGACCGATCCGGGTGATATATTTCCCGAGAAACCCGTGGGGGCAGATCCCGCAGAAGATCCTTCCGAAGGTCGGGAGAGTCACTACCATAAAAAGCGGCCAGAAAATGGACCAGAATAGCGCCGTGGTGAAGGTATTTTCTTTGGAAGGTTCATAGAATCCCAGAAAGATCGCATAAAAGAAGAGCCCGGCTACGATCACCCGGAATATAAACAGAAACTTTTGATTTTTGAACAGAAAGCCGAGTATCTTTTTGGAATAGATATCGTTTTTGTCCCTACGTATAAAGTCGACCACCTCACACTCCTTTTACAGCTTCAGCTGATTGTTGAAAACCGCTACGCCCAATACCACGAGGAAGAGCGCACTTCCCCGTTCGATCCAGATCTTGTAGGGCTGAAACTGCGCCACAAGCCCCCGTACCAGTTTCGAAAAGACAAAACCGTAGAAAAGAATCGAAAAGGTTACGGCACCCATGCCGAAAAAGATTCCTTCGAAGAGAGCCACGCTCAACGTGCCGGCATTGATCGAAAATCCAAGAAGAGCCAATACCGGTGTACATGGATTCAGAGAGATGCTCGCCCCCATCGTGAAGAGTCCCAGATGCCCCTTCCCTCCGCCCGCGCTCCTGACACTGTCACAGCTGCGTTTCCTCCCGAAACTTCGGTAGAGGATGTAGATCCCCATGAGCACGGTCACCGAGCCGAGAAGAACACTGGAGACTACATGATCATCCAGGACTCTTTTCAGCCAATAGGAGCCCATGAAGGCCAGGACCGAGAGCAGGGTATAGCTGAAGATCCTTCCGAAGCTGAAGGGCAGAATGACCCCCATCGCCTCTTTGGTGCTGTTGGAACCGCTGAAGAGCAGCGGCGTCAAAAAAGGCATGCAGGAGAGCATGCAGGCCGTCGCACCGTAGGAGAGGCCGATGATGTAGATCGACAAAAAGCTAGTCAATTCCTTCATTTAGAATTTATAATTGAATCCCGCATAGAAGACCCGACCGGGATCCACGGTAATGGTGGCGTCTTCCGCATCCAGCCTGCCGTCTCGGTTGCTATCTTTAAAGAGATAGACCGTTCGGAAATACTGTTTATCCAGGACATTGTCCACTTTTAGGTAGAAGTTCAGGTTTTTGTTGAGATTGTAATCGAGCCGAAGGTTCACTTTCCCATATCCCGGCATGCTTACGAGGTTCGTTTCATCCGCGTAGTATCGGCTCTGGGCGTAGAGTTCCGTCATCAGGTTCCATTTGGGAAGGAACCGGTAGTTGACGATCAGGTCGATCATATGATGAGGGACCCTCGGCAGCTTGTTGCCGGTCACATCATAACTCAAAGGATTACCGTTTGCATCGGTGATCCCCTGGATATAGAAGGGATCATGCGAGGTATAGTATGCGTTGAGATAGGTATAAGCGAGGCTGAAGGAGAGTTCTTTGCTCCGGTCGCTCTTCAGGCTCAGCTCGATCCCCTGGTTTCGGGCGTCTCCCACATTGGCGAAGTTGTCGCTGTCCCAGTTGTAGGTACCGTCGGAGCGGGCGATGATATCCTTCGTATTGGTGAGAAAGGCGCTCGCCTGATAGCGCAGGCCGTATGCTAGATTCCCTCGCAAACCGATTTCATAGGTGATGTAGGTCTCTTTGTCCAGATCCGGATTGTCGGCCTTCTGGGTCACGGATGGGTTTCGGAATCCGGTGGCGACGTTGCCGTAGAGAATATGGTTTTCGCTCAGTTCGTAGGTCGCACCGACTCGATAGGTCAGATTCCTGAACTCTTCGCTTCCCGTCGTCCGCGTATCGATCCATTGATCGTTTTTGTCATCGTACTCATGATCCAATACATCTACCGAATATTTGTTGTAGTCGTAGCGAAGGTTCAAAACGGCGGTGAATCGATCGGTCACTTGGTATTTCCCCTCCCCATAGACGGCGTAAATATCTTCCGTTGATTGATCCAGACTGCTTTCCCCAACGTAATACGTTTCATAGGAATGTGTCCACCAGCTATAGCTTGAGTACTGGGCAATCGTTTCCCGGTATTTGTCATACTCTCTTCTTCCGATATCGAGGCCCAGCATATAGGCGAAATCTCCGATGCTGTCCCGGAACTCCGACTTGACCCCGTACTGTTTGATGTCGTCGTCGTTGTCCCTTGTATAGGTGTCTTCTATATCGTCATGATTCGTATCCTGAGGCGAGGATTTGTAGTTGTAGAGGTCTTTGTAGTAGTATCCGATCACCTGCAGATTCGCCGTATCGCTGAAATCCTTGTTGTAGGTGAGGGAATATCGGTAGATATCGGAGTAGTAATCCTTGCCCCAGGCTAGATCCTCGTCGTTCCCTTTGGGATTTTCCCGGGCCTCCGTGATCCCGGTCACCCCGCCCCGAGTCGTCTCTTCGTATCCTTTGGTGACGGCGACGTTGAAGGTCAGGTCGCTGCTTTCGTCGATGTAGTAGGTGAATTTTCCGTTTCCTGTCTTCATGTAGTTGGAGGTCTGATACCAATAGCCATCCTCTTTTTTGTAGTTCGCGAAAATGTTGACGGCGTAACGATCGCTACTTTTGTAGGCTCTGGCACGATAGTTCTGGTAGCCGTAGCTTCCGCCTTCCGCTCCCAGGTCGATTCCGCTTCCTGCCTTGGGTTTCTTGGTTGTGATGATGATCGCGCCCGCGGAGGCGTCGGCCCCGTAGAGATAGGCGGCACTTCCCTTGATCACTTTGATCGATTCGATCTCGTCGACGTTGATCCCGCGTACTTTTCCTCCATCCTGCATCACCGGGACGCCGTCGATCACCACGGCGACCCCGGTATCTTCCCACATGAACTCCTGCTGGTTGACTCCCCGAATGTGAATTTCTACCGAATCACTTCGGACATCCGCCGTGACTCCGGGAATGGTCTGCAGTATGTCGTTGATATTTTTGGGGTCGATCTCCTCGATCGTTGTTTCGTTGATATCGTTGACGGTCGATGCCTCCGTTCTGGCGTCGGGCGCGATCCCTTCGATGGTGGACGATTCGACGTAGATGGTTCCCAGCTCCATCTCCTCCGCTGCCACCAGAGAGCAAGCAAGCACCGCACTCAGAAAAATCCTATTCCTCATTCTTTCTCCTTCTGATATTAGTTCAATGCAAATCATAATGGAGGAGTGTTAAGTTATTATTAAGTCTTATAATAAAACTTTGGATTTCTTCCAACCCTCTGTTGGCGATTTAGAACGGAAAATCATAAAAGTTCTTCTTTTATTCGTTTTTTTGTTCTGCGGGTTTTCCAAGGCTCAGATCAGTGCTGCCAAATATGCGCCTCGTCTCCAAAGGGGTGATCCCCCTGGAGCTCCCATCGGGGAAAAGTTCACAGAACTTTCCGTAAAAAGAAGCGATCCGTATTTCGATCTTCGGCCAAAAGGGAGATCTATGTCAATGGAGATCTGACGAATAGTGGAAGAGATCGCAAGCATACTTCAGGTGAAAAATCCAAAAAGTTCTATCTTCCTCTCCGGGGACAAACAGGTGAAATATGAGTGATTTGTCGAGGTGTTGGACCGGCTCAAGCTGTCTCCTGACACCTGCATAGAAAATGTGGATTGGGAAGAGAGGCTGTCATGGCGAAGCCCCAGGTTTCCCAGGGATCGGATCAGAATTTGTAACGTATGTTGGCGTAGACGTAGCGGCCCGGTTCGTTGAGAAGCATCGTCGGAGCATCGGTGCCGCCGGAGATAAGGGTGAGATCCTTGTAGGTGTTGGAGAGGGCGTAGGTTTTGTCGAAGAGGTTGTCGTTCCCCGCCGTCAGCTCCAGATGTTCGCCCCAGCTGTTTTGGGCTCTGAGGTTGACGATCCCCCAGCCGGCGATGACCTGTTCGCCGTTGTCGGCATCGATGTGGTCCCATCGTGCAGAAGCCATAAATTCGGCACGAAGCATCGTATCCGCCCAGGGAGACCAGTTGGCGGCGAGGGTGACTTTCATCGGAGCGATGTCCGGCAGGTCGGTGTCGCTCTGGCCGTTGAGTGGATCTTTCTTTTTACCCCGTAGCCAGGTAAAGCTGCCGTCGAAATAGAGGGTATGGCTGTAGGTGTAACTGCCGCTGAGTTCCACCCCGTAGATGTAGGCGTCATCGTTTTCATATTTCTTGGCCGTAGCGTTGTAGAGAATATCGTTGCTGAGGTAGTTGTAGAAACCTTTGAGGCGGAAGTTGAGATCGGCGACATTCCATTCGGCCCCGGTATCGATCTCGTAGTTGCGCACCGCGTCGAGGTTGTCGTTGCCCACCATCATTCCCATTTTGTTTCGGAAATAGAGCTCTTTGGGATCGGGGACCCGCATCGCGCTCCCCGTTCCCAAAAAGAGTGTCCACGCCTCACTCAGCCGATAGGAGGCGAGCAGATTCCCGCCCAGGCCGTCGAAGGTCCGGTCACGATCGCCGGGCCGGGGCGTGTCGATTTTGTAGTGATCCAGGCGCACGCCCAGGTTCCAATCCACATCGCCCGTGGAGAAGCGGTCTTTGGTATAGGCGCCGTAATCGTCGGTGTCGACATCGTAGATACTGTGAAACAGCGGAGCCGGAAAAGGGTGGTCGTTTTTGTAATATTTGCCGTCCCAGTTTCGTCGGCTGAACTCCAGTCCGCTTTCGAGAGTGTGTTCGCCGAGCCGGTATTCGTTGACAATCGCGGCTCCGTCGACCTGTGTGCTCAGCCAATGTTTGATCACCCCTTTCATTAGACTCGATTTTCGGTAGCGGTTGGACATCGGGTGGTCGACTTTGGTCCGATAGTAGTGGAGGGTCAGCTTGTCGGAGTACTCTCCGAGACTGCGGAAGATGTATTTGGTATCGAAGAGATCGGAGTTGTCGTACTCGGCATCCATCGGGGTATTGGGATAGAGAATGTTGTCACTGCGGTTGGCGGTGTAGCTCATCTGGAGGGTTTGATCGTCGGTGACGTCCCAGAAGATTTTGCCCATCATCGTCGATTTGGTATAGGCTTTCAGATCCCGATACTGAGGAAGATATCCCATCCCCGCAGCCGAAGGGTGCTCCCGAATGTAGCGATCCTGCTGTTCGGCAAAAGTGTCGCCGTGACCGTCTTTGTACTGATCGCTGGTTTCGGTGGAGAGACTCAAAAGAAAGCGAAAGGTGTCGGTCCCGCCGCTGAGATCGGTGGAGAGTTTGCTGTATTTCCAGGACCCAAGACCCAGGTTGATGTCTCCGGCAAATTCTTTGGAGGGCTTGAGCGTGTTGATCTTGATCGAAGCGCCCAGAGCTCCCGGCTCCGTGACGTCGAAGGGCCCTTCGGTCACTTCGATGTTGTCGATGTTGTTGGCCAGAATGTGGGAGATGGGCGGATCCATCCGGTTGGGGCAGGCGCCGTAGATCTGGGCGCCGTCGATGGTGACGGAGAGGTTGTCCTTTTTCAGTCCGCGGACGATGATATCGTTGGCGACGGCACTACGGCGTACCAGAGAGATGCCGGGGACCTTTTGGGCCAGGGCGTCGGCAACATCGGCCGAGCGGATCTCTTCACCGGCCACATCCTCGACCACGGTGGTTTCAAACGCCGTGGCGTTGACATCGATCGCTCCCAGATCCTCGGAAGGGGCCGCCCAAAGCGTCGCGGCGGTAGCGACGGAGAGTAACACTGTTTTTTTCATCGAAATTCGCTCCTTTTGATAGATGAAGAAATTCTCGTATATCCAGTGTTAATTGAGTGTTAAATTCAGTTCAATAATTAACAGAAGTTACAATATTGATTTACCTGACGATTAAATAGCGAGTATATTCTTGAATTTCGTCATAATCGGGGGATATTTAACACAAAATTAACACTACTGTTTTACAATCGTTCCATCAAATTCAAAGGAGTGATGAATGAAAAAACTGTGGTTGATCGCAACCTTGGCCGTCGCGATGGTCGTAGGCCTTCAAGCCGAGGGTATGGGGAATGGAATGATGCACCACGGAATGGGGCACGGCAAAATGATGCCCAAAAATTTCCGGATGGTTTCGATGGATAAAGCTCAGATCCTCCAGAAGGGACCCGCGAAGATGTTCTGTCCCAAGTGCGGGATGACTCTGCCGATGTTCTATCGGACCAACCACGCCGCCAAGGTCAACGGCAAGATGGAGCAGTTCTGCTCGATGCATTGTTTGGTCGAAGAGATGAAGTCGGGCAAGAAGGTCACCGACGTTCAGGTTGTGGACAACAGTACCCTCAAATTCATTCCCGCAGAAAAGGCCTGGTACGTCGTCGGCAGCTCCAAGCCCGGCACGATGTCGAAGGTGAGCAAATACGCTTTCGGAACCAAAGAGGCTGCGGAGAAATTCGCCGAAGAGTTCGGGGGAAAGGTTATGCCTTATGCCGAGGTGCTGAAAATGGTTGAGGCCAACTTCGACAAAGAGGCGGCGATGGTCGCCAAGCGCCAGGCGATGATGGCGAAGAAGGGGGAACAGATCTACAAAAAGATGTGCAAACCCATCGAAAAGAAGTTCGCCACCGCTGCCGAAGCCAAAGCCTACATCAAAATGAACAATGTCTGCGGCGGCCTCAGAGGCAAGCCCCTTCAGGCGGTCGCTCTCTATCTCAAGTCGATCGGGCAGTAAGAGCTCTTCCTATCCAGACGGGGGTCTTTCCCGTCATCGAAAGATTCTTTGACATTCGTCAACCGCTACATCCTTTTCAAAGTGCTACAATTCTGACATCTCTTTAGAACGGAAAAAATATGAAAATTCCCCTTTTGTTCGTCTTCCTTTTTGTCGGGATTTCCCAGGCGCAGGTCAGTGCCGCCAAATACGCCCGCCTCGTCGCCAAGGGAGAGAAGATCGCTCTGCGACTCTGCGATCACGA
>WFQO01000168.1 GCA_015486995.1 Nitratifractor sp.
CGACAAAAAGAACCAGCACGAAATTTTTCTGAACGAATAGGACCAGGTTGATCGCCTGCTGGCCGAAGTGGTATCCGATGGAGAGAAAGGCCGCTGCCCAGAGGACGATGCCCAGGATATCGTAGAGCAGGAATTTCCAGTAGGGGTAGCCTGACATTCCTATAGTCAGCAGCGCGGGAATGTGGGTGCCGTAGATGAAGCGCTCGAAGACGATGAGCGCCGATCCCCAGCGTTGGAACCAGGCCAGCACGCGCTCTTTTTTCCAACGGGAGCGCTCCAGCCAAGCCATCGCCTGGCGTTCGAAGAGCCGGCCGAAAAGAAAGACGGAATTGTCACCGAGGAAAGCACCGGCGATCGCCACGGCGAATGCCCCCTCCAGGGTGAAGACTTCGCCTCGGGAGGCGAGCCACCCTGTGAGCATCAGCCCGATTTCCCCCTCGAGGATGCTCCAGATGAAGAGGGCCAGGTAGCCGTACTTCATCAGAACGAATACGGGAATGCTGAAGAGTTGCAGGATCATTGTGCCGCCATTTCCGGAAAATTCAAAGGAGAATTATAACTCTTTTTATGAATATCAAGAATCAAAACCATCCTTTCTTTCTAAAATAGCGCAACTGGACCAATGTGATGACGATCATCAGTACCCAGACAGCGGGATAACCCCATTTGAGTTTTAGTTCGGGCATCCATTCGAAATTCATTCCATAGACACCGACGATGAAGGTCAGGGGAATAAAAAGCGTCGCGATGACTGTCAGGCGTTGCATCACTTCGTTCATTCGGTTGCTTACGGAAGAGAGAAAGGTATCGAGCATTCCGGCCAGTATGTCCCGGTAGTTTTCGATCACATCCATGACCTGGATGACGTTGTCGTAGAGATCCCGGAAATAGGGCAGAGTCGTCGGACGGATCAGTTCCGATTCGGATCGTTCCAGTTTTCCGATGGTTTCCCGCAGGGGCCAGACCGCCCGGCGCAGTTCGATCATTCTGCTTTTGAAGGTATGAATCTGTTCGAGCATATCGGGTTGGGGATCGCTCAGGAGCTCTTCCTGGAGGGTTTCGATCTTTTCCCCCAGGATCTCCAACGTGGAGAAATAGTCGTCGATCGTCGCATCCATCAGTGCATAGGCGAGATAGTCGCTCTGCTCTTTTCGAATACGGTATTTCGGGTTTTTCAAGCGCTCTACAAGTTGAAGGAAACGGGGGTTTGGCCGTTCCACGAAGCTCAGAACGAAGCCGTCTCCCAAAATGAGGCTCAACTGCTCGTTGACGATTTCATCTTTCTGATCGTCGTAACCGATGATCCGAAGGATCACAAAGAGATAATCGTCGTATTCGTCCATCTTGGGGCGGTGGGAGGTTTCAAGGATGTCTTCGATGACCAGGGGGTGAATGAAAAATCGAGTGCAGATTTTTTCGATCAGGTTTTTGTCATGAAGGCCGGATACATCGATCCAGGTGACCGATTCCTGCCGGAGAACTTGAGGCAATTTTTCCGGGTCATTTTCATTGATTTCCCGGAATTCCGATGCGTCGTATTGGAAGACTCTTATCGCAGGTTCATCGATTTTTCTCTCCCCAACAAAGCGGCACTGCCCTGGGGCATCGCCTATTTTTTCCGAAAGCTGTGAAAGGATCGGCGACTTCTTCTTTTTCTTTTCTTTTCGGTGTTGCATCTTTTCTCCACTCTGTGTTACTGTACGAAAATTATCCAAAATTTTGGGATTATACCCTCTGCAAGGTTCAGGAGAACCATTGCCAGATCATTACACCGCTGAGGGCCACGGTGACGCCGAAGGCGAGCACGGCGAAGATGTTTTCGAATCGCCCGGAGACGTAGGTGCCCATGATTTTGGGATTGTTGGAGATCATCCAGGCGATGAGGATCAGCACCGGGATCAGCATCCCGTCGAGGACCTGGGAGTAGTAGAGGGCGTCGACGACGTTGACGCTTTGGGCCAGGTTGATTCCCGCCCCGACGAGAATGGCGCCAACGAAGACGAGGTAGAAGCCTTTGGCATCGCTGACGCGGTTGTCCATCCCCTCCCGCCAGCCGAAGGTGTCGGCGACGGCGTAGGCGGTGGAGCCCGCCAGCACCGGGATCGCCAGGAAGCCCGCCGCCACGATCCCCATGGAGAAGAGGGCGAAGGCGTAGTCCCCGGCGGCGGGGCGAAGGGTTTCGGCCAGGGTGCGGACATCCTGGATGTTCGCGTGGGTACCGTAGAGCAGCACGGCACCGGTGACGATCATCGCGTAGGCCAGCAGGTTGGACCAGATCATTCCTACGACGGTATCGAAGTCCGCTTCGTCGGCCTGGACGACGCTCTTTTTCTCTTCCCGCTCCTCGGATGCCTGCCAAAACATCAGATAGGGGGAGATGGTCGTCCCCAGCATCCCCAGGGCGGCGACGATCCAGGCGCTCTGCAGATGGATCTGGGGGATAAAGGTATCGGCGAGGAGTTTGAGCACGGGGGGCTTGGCCAGGATCGCAGAGACGATATAGACCCCCAGGACCGCCGTCAGCCAGATGAGCACCTTTTTGACGGTGCGGTAGGAGCCGAAGATGATGAGCCCGGCGATCAGAGCCGTCACCAGCAGCAGCCAGTGGATCACGGGAAAGCCGAAAAGGATATGGAAGATCGCCGCGAGGGCGTTGATGTCGGCGCCGATGGTGAGGATGTTGGCCACCGCCAGCACCAGCACCATAAAGACCGTCAGCTTCCGGGAGTAGAAAGCGGTGGTGATCTCCGGGAGGCTCTTGCCCGTGACGATAGCGATGCGGGCGGCCATATTCTGGATGGCGATCATCATCGGCGTCGAAAGCAGCAGCAGCCAAAGTTGGGAGAAGCCGGTAGTGGCGCCCACTACAGTGTAAGTGACGATGCCCGCGGGGTCGTCCCCCGCGCCGCCGGTGATGAGCCCCGGGCCGAGCTCTTTGATGCGCTCACGGTTTTTAATAATGTCGTCACGGATGCGTTGACGCAGAGGGAGTTTGTCAGGCATATCGAACCTTTCAAAGATGCCGTAGGGCGTAGTAGAGGGCGGCGCCGAAGAGCAGCACGGGTATGTTGGCGAGCCAGAAGGGTTTCATCAAGCCTTCGGTGCTGCCGGCGTGGCTGCGGACGAGACGGATGAGGATCAGATTGGCCAGGGCGGCGACAGGGGTACCGAAGCTTCCGACGTTGGTCCCCCAGAGCAGCGAGCGCCAGTGGGGCGTGATGGGTTCGAGCAGCAGGGTGGCCGGGACGTTGCTGATGACCTGACTCAAAAGAGCGCTGAGAAAAAAGATATCTTCGCCCCGGTGGAACCAGGGAGCCACCATCGTCCGTACATTGGCGGCCAGAGCCAGAAAAACGACAAAGGTCAGCAGCAGGAAATAGTCCACTTTCAAGGTCTCGGTATCGAAGAGCCAGGCATAGAGCAGCGGCAGCAAAACGATGCCGGAAGGGAGCAGCCCCAGCACCGCGGCGGCGACCAGGAGGAAAAAGAGCAGATAGAGCAGTGCCGGAACCTTCCGGAGCTCCCGGGGCTCTTTGCGTCGGGCGGGGGCTTCGACGCGGGCTCCCGAGAGGGCGCCGGCGAAGAGAAAGAGCCCGAGGAGGGAGAAAGAGAGCGGGGCGATGGCGCGGATGAACTCGAGCAGGCCGGGCTGGAAACGGTAATAGATGAAAAGATTCTGCGGCGTACCGAACGGCAGAAGCGCCGCGCCGGCGTGGGCGGCGAAGGAGGCGAGCAGCAGTACCCGGATCCGTCCGCGCAGCCCCATCGCGAAGATGATCGGCACCAGCGTCACCAGCGCCACGTCGATGGTCAGAAACATCCCGAGTAGGAAGCCCAGGATCACCAGGCTGATTCCCGGTGCGGGCAGGCGCTCCATCCCACGCCCCACCCGACAGAGGGCGTGGCTGCGCTCGATCCCTCGAATGGAGACGAAGAGTCCCCAGAGCAGTCCGATCGGCTCCAGATCGCTCCAGTGCATTGTCGGCAGCTGCCCCAGCCAGAGGGAGGTGACGACCAGTCCCAGCAAAGCGCTGAAAAAAAGCCACTCTTTGCTCAGCAGATCCAGGCTTTTTCGGCGGAAGGTGCGAAAGGTCACTGTGGAAGTCTCTGCCCGGGAGGATTGTGAAAATGCAGCGATGGACCGGAGAACAGATCTGATGCCAAACGCCGATGCATTCTCTTAATGCCTCAGATCCCCAGGATCTGCAGTGCTTTCTGAGCCGTGGCGGCGGTGGCGTTTTCGATGTGGCGATGCAGGTGCAGCGGGTGCATCAGCATTTTGACGGCCATCTTGTAAGGGTAGAACTTTTTGGCGAACTCTTTGGTTTCGAGGCGGAAAGCTTCGAAATCCTCATCGGGGGCGATGTATTTGTGGGCGATGGCGATGTCTTCGTCGTTGGCCATCTTGAGGCGGGCGTAGATCACTTTGGTGATCTCTCCACGGCCCAGCTTCTCTTCGCGGTTGTACTTTTCGAAGCCTCTGTCGAACTGTTCGTAGTGATAGACTTCGTCTTTGTGGATGTTGTGGGCGATCTCGGCCAGGATCGGCTCGTCGATCGATTCGGCGTAGTCGTGCATCGCCCGGTAGAGGGTCGAGGTCCCGGTCTCGACGACCATCCGCGCCAACATCTCCTTCGCGCGTGTGGGCTGAAACTCATCCAGGGTACAGAGCGCTCCGTATTCCTTGCGGAAGCCCGCGTAGGCGCTCTCCCAGTCAAACTCGGGCCAAACCGTCTCCACGTAGCGTCGCAGCGCTTTGCCGTGCTGGATCTCCTCGGGTTCCCAGGTCGATTCCAGCCAGCCGACGATCGCTTCGTCCCCGGCGTAGAACTCCACGAGATTGCGTTCGTAGAGATCGGAAGTGATTTCGATGAACGAGGCGATGGCGACCACTTTGAAGAGAAAATCGTTGGGGGCGATCCTCTCTTTGTCGATGGCGTCGTAGTCTATTTTTCGGTAATCCCATTTCGGCATTTCTTCCCTTTCTTACTTGTCGTTAAGTCTCAAATTATAACCGAATCTCCTGAGGATCATAGTGACTTGGGTCACATAGTTTCAACTCTCGAGGTTGTCGATCTCCAGCAGCTTCGCGTCGAGTTCGGCGGTGAGCTTTTCGAAGAGTTCGCGGCTGATGGAGCCCTTCTGATAGGCTTCGAGGAGGCGGGATTTCTGGAGATTGATGAGGTGGCGCTGGACCCGGAGCTTCTCTTCGGAGGTGAGAGTCTCCTTTTGCGGTTTGTTCTGCTGGATCGCCGCTTCGGCCTGCTTCTTGAGCTCCTGATACTCCTGAGCCACCTCTTCGAGGGTCTCTTTGGAGGCGATGTGGTGCTTCTGGAGGTAGTCGATCTCGTCCAGGACACTCTGGGCCAGCATCGCCTGGACACGGGAGCTTTCGTAGGCCTGCAGCTCCCGCTTTTTGCCCAAGACCCCCAGCCAGGTGGCCAGAGGCGCGATGCTGAGCCCCTGGATGAAGATCGAGAGCAGCACGACGCCGAAGACCATCGTCACGAC
>WFQO01000169.1 GCA_015486995.1 Nitratifractor sp.
AGAACATCGGGTATTTTCCTGTGGAGCCGTTTTTGATAGCGTTCATGATGGCCGTCTTTGCGTTGGCCCCCTCGAAGCGCTGGTTTCTTTTTCCGATTCCGGCGAAGGCGGGAGCGGCTTTTTTACTGGCTATGGCGTGGCAGTTGAGGCATCCGTTTTGCTCTATGATCTCCTGCGCGTTCTGCGCGAAGAGAAGCCCACTCAGAAAGAGTGCCGAGAGAAGTATTCGTTTCATTTGTGTTCCTTTGTTTTATTAACTTGGTTCACTCTGTGATATTTTTTCAAACTTACACATCGTTCGAGCATACACGAAATCTAAGGCTGGGCCAAAGTCTCCGATTCCATGTTTTTGGAATCGACAGCTTTTGTGTTATGTTTTTCTCTGCAACAAAGGTATTTGGAGTAATATCCATCTTGTTAGTAAAAATTGATGCTACTCTAAAATTTTAGTCTCATCAGCGCCGCCTTTTTTTCCCTCCGCCTCCACCTTTCCCTCCGCCTTTCGGATATTCCTCCTCCGTCTTGCAATACTCTTCACCCAGCGAGCAGCAGCCGTCGTTTACGCCCATGCTTTTGAGTGCCCGGTCGAAGGCCCAGTAGTGGTTGTAGCTTCCGCTGCGTAAAAACTCGAAGGTTTCCACAAGATCCTCCTCCCCTTCGGCGATTTCGATGTATCGGTTCAGGTCGTTCACATCGGTCACCTCTACCACACACCCGACCTCTAGGGCATCCTGAAGTGACTGGCTTCCCATGGCGTAGAGAGTATCGTAGAGCTCCTGAATCTCAGGGACGGCGTACTCTCCGGGCGCCAGGGCCCTGAGTTCCTCTTCCGAATAGCTGATTTCGTAGTTTTCGAGATTGGTGATGTTAATGTCGTATTTTCGGACTAAATCTTCTACCGCCGCCTCGTGCCGCACCTCCGAGCGGGTTGCGATGTTGTAGAGGGTGTTGTGAGGGGTCAATTCGTTGAGTGCGAGATAGATGTCCTTGGCCAGCTTCTCTTCGTTCCACATGTAGGCAAGGGCGTATTTCTGTTCATCACTCAACTTATTACCGGAAACTACTTTTACTTTGCGACGCTTCACCGCGCGATTGCCCGAGCTATCTTTCGCCCAGTATTTGATGAAATAAGTACCTATCTTATTCGTATTGACTCTTCCCCGACTTGAAACCTCCACGGTCCCATCCACTGCATCGACAGCAATCGCACCCGGATCGACAAAATCCCGGTACTGTTCCACAGTCATCGGGTTGTCTCCGAGAAGTTCAATCTTCGGCGGTATGACGTCATGACCCTTGCGAGTCAGATAGGCCTGGGCAGCCTTTTTGTTTTCATAAAAACGGAACAATCTTCTATTGTTGGTTTCGATAAATCTCTTGCGAATCTTAGTGATTTTCACGTAGCGTTTCTTCGGCCAGAGAACGGTGAACCCCTCTTTTCGTAGGATGAGCTCCACGCTACCGCGCTTATTCCCTCCAATAATCTGGCGGTAAATCATCGTCTTCATCGATTCATCAAAATCCGCAACACCGATGATCGGATGATCCTTCAAATGCCAGTCAATATAGTAAAGGGTTTTCCCTGCAAAGAGCCTCGTGATCCGGGCCTTTGTCAATGTAAGCCGGGGGTGGACTGCCGTTGCTACCGAAGGTTGGTCTTCTGTCATATCTGCCGCGCTTAAGGATATCCCGGATAAGAACATTCCGACAGCAATGCTCAAAATCATCATTTTTCTTTTCATTTTTCCCCCTTTGGATTTTTGTTCTGAACCTACAGACAGCGTGATTCTCGGTGTATTGCTTTCTCCTTTTCCTCTTTCTTCTTCCGAGAAGATTAAACTCGACCAACACATTGGTCGATGCCCTCTTTGCATAAGTTTATGGAGAATAACACACAGTAAGAAGTTTATCTCTGTGATATGAACGCAATGTGAACGTGCATTGGGCTGCACCGATCCGGTCCCCCCTTACTCGGCAATGCGTCTCTTCAATACTTACGGATCGCGACACCGAAAGTGGAGGAAAACTCCAAAACCCGTGCGAACGTTTTATCCAAAATTTTGCATTAGACTTCACGCCATATGCATCGATCATCGGTAGAGATGGTCAGTTTTTTCATAGAGATACTTTATCGAAAGGGCCTGAACGCAACGTGAATACTACCCTTTTATACATCAAGATATTTTGATATACTGCGTTTTCGAAGTATATCTGAAAGGATCGAAATGACAAAACTTCTCATCGCACTCGTCACTTTTTTGGCGGGAACAAGCCTTTGGGCCAAACCCCTCTACGACCTCAAACCGGTCAAAGTGGCCGACGGCATCACCTGCTCCATCGGGGATCTCAATCCTCCGACCAAAGCCAACAAAGGCAACGTCAACAATACCTGCTGGATCGACATCGGCGACGGCCTGGTGATCGTCGATCCGGGGCCGACCTACGCGTTCGCCAAAGAGTTCGCCGAGTTGGCCGAGAAACAAACCGGCAAACCCATCAAAGCGGTGGTCGTGACCAACTACCACGACGACCGCCTCTACGGTGCCAGCTATTACAAGGACAAGCACATCCCCGTCATCGCTCACAAAAACATCGTCGAGGATATCAAAAAGAACCCGGGTAAGTTCAAACGTATGCCTCATCTGCTGAGCAAAGAGGAGTTCGCGGGGACCAAACTGGTCACTCCCGACACTCTCTTCGACAAAAAATATGTCATCAAAGGGAGCAAACGGTCCGTGGAGCTGCTCAAGCTTTCGCCGGTGAGCGAAGAGCACTCTGATATCGTGGTCTGGGTGCCCGATGTGAAGTTTCTCTTCGCCGGGAACATCGTCTTCAACGACCGGGCCCTCAACTACACCAAAAACAGCAATATGAAGGGGTGGATCGAAGCGCTCCACAAGATCGCCGCGATGCACCCCAAAATCGTCCTGGGAGGCCACGGCGGCACGATGGGCCCCGACGCTTACAAAACAACCCTGGAGTACCTGCAGAGCCTGCAAAAGCAGGTCAAGGCCGCTTACGACAACGACGTCGATATGAGCGAACTGATGAAACACGTGGATCTGTCGAAATTCAAGCACCTCAAGCACGCCGAGCAGCTGGGACGCCATAATGCCAATGACTACTACGAGCAGCTGGACTGGGAGTGACGCCATGAGCGAGCAGGAAGCGGCGCTGGAGGATTTCCTGGCGACCACCGGCGCTCTCTACGATGCGACGCGGGTGCGGCTGCTCAAATTTCTCGATCGCCACGGCCCTTTGTGCGTCTGCGATCTGCAGGAGTCCTTCGGGATGATCCAGTCCCGGCTTTCGCGGCATCTGAAGATCCTCAAAGAGGCGGGCTTTTTGAAAGTGCAGAGGGAAGGGCGCTGGGCCTACTACGCCATCCGCAGCCCGCTGGATCGCTTCCGCGCCTCGGCCATCGAAGAGATCCGCACCCTGCCCATCGAGCTGCCGGAACTCAAACGGCTCTCGGAAAGTTGCCCGATTCAATAGTATCCTTTGAAAACGTCATAGAGAGGTTTCACTCGATGGCGACAAAGGAAGGAGCGCTTGCCCCGAAGGGGTGCCAAAGGCATTAGCGACTGCCGGAACTATCGAGTGAAACCGGTAGTTTTGAAGAACCAATTGTCACTAACCATATAAAGGAGACCCAATGAAAATCGAAATCCTCGGGACCGGATGCCCGAAATGCAAACAGCTGGAAAAAAACGTCCTGACCGCCCTGGCCCAGACCGGCAAGTTCGCCGAAGTCGAAAAGGTCGAAGACCTCCAGAAGATTATGGAGTACGGCGTCATGAGCACTCCCGGCTTAGTGATCGACGGCAAGGTCGTCAGTGTCGGCAAACTCCTGACCCCCGACGAAATCGCTGAATTGATCGGATAAATGATGTTTGAGTGGTGGCACCGTATCGTCAGCCGTTTCGTCTTCGAGACCCTGGGGCTGAGCCCCCAGAGTGCCGCCGGATCGGCGCTGGACTTTTTCCTCTACGATACGGTCAAAATCCTGACGCTGCTGGCGGTGATCATTTTTCTCATCACTTTCATCCGAAGCTACTTCCCCACCGAAAAGGTGCGCGACTGGCTGGAGGGGAAGCCTCCGCTGGTCGGCTACGTGGCCGCGGCGCTTTTCGGGATTATCACCCCCTTTTGCAGCTGCTCGGCGATCCCGCTCTTTCTGGGATTCATCCAGGCGCGCATCCCTCTGGGGGTGACCTTCAGTTACCTCATCTCCGCGCCCATGAACAACGAGATCGCTATCGCAATGCTCTTTAGCCTCTTCGGCTGGAAAATCACGGCGCTTTATATCGGCTTCGGCCTGCTGGTGGCGATCGTCGCGGGGATCGTCATCGACAGACTCGACCTGGAGGATGAGCTCCTCATCAAACCGCCGCCGGTCAAGCCGCCCCACATCGAGGAGGTGAAAATCCCCGTCAAAGAGCGGCTCGAAGAGGCCTGGGACTACACCCTCGACCTGCTCAAAAAGGTGGGCCTCTATGTCCTGGCCGGGGTCGGGATCGGTGCTTTCATCCACGGCTACGTCCCCAGTGACTTCATCGTCCGCTACGCCGGCGGGGATGCCTGGTACGCCGTGCCCCTGGCGACGATCCTGGGGGTGCCGATGTACTCCAACGCCGCCGGGGTCATGCCCCTGATCGAAGTCCTGACCCAGAAAGGGATGCTGATGGGCACGGCACTAAGCTTCATGATGGCCATCACGGCGCTCAGCCTGCCTGAAGCGATGATCCTCAAAAAGATCCTCTCGACGAAGCTCATCGCCATCTTCTTCGGCACCGTGGCCCTGGGAATCATGCTGATCGGGTTTATCTTCAACGCGATTTTGACTTAACGAGAATTTCGAGAGGAGAATAAAGATGAAGAGGGGATTGATGGTTTTGTTCGCATTCAGTATATTGATTTTTGCCTGTCCGCCCCCGCCGGTGAGTCAAACACCCGATCGTGTCATCGAAAAAAAAGGATGGGTCCTGGAGATCTGGGTGACGGCGAAAGGAACACGGAGTGAGGGGCATGTCACCCATCTTTATCACAATGGATCAGAGGTTTGTCCCATCGGTGGAAAGAGGGAGATAGGCACACCCTTGGGAAAATTGAGATACATTGAAGGCAAGATGCCCTGGAATTGGCACGGATGGAAACCGGTTTCTCTCAATTCCCTTTAGACTTCTCCTTATTGTGAATGGGCCAAAGTTACCCTTAAATTTTCTGGCTTGGCTTGGATTGTTTTGGATGAAATTAGATAGAAAATTAGCCAAAAGAGCCATTTTTTGGGAAGTTATTGGATTGTATTGGATTGGAAAAAACGGGGTAATGGTGGACCCTACCGGGATCGAACCGGTGACCTCCACGCT
This sequence comes from Nitratifractor sp., assembly GCA_015486995.1. GTDB lineage: Bacteria > Campylobacterota > Campylobacteria > Campylobacterales > Sulfurovaceae > Nitratifractor. The sequence continues at coordinate 5,370 of WFQO01000169.1, forward strand.
GCCAGCGTGGCGCTCTCCCAGCTGAGCTAAGGGCCCGGGAAAGAAGTGACGGCATTATAGCCGAGACAACTTTAAAGAAACTTGAAAAGTTCCAAGGTTTTCCTCAGAGTTTGAGAACAAAATAGCGCTGGGCCTCCGCTTTGCTTTCGAAGGGCTCCACTTCGTAGCTCTCATTACCCACCCGAACTTCGTAGAGTTCACCGGGGCGGCTCTTGCCGTAGGTGAGAGCGATCCGGGCGGCCAGGCGGCGGTCGGCTTCGGTCGCGCCCCGGTAGAGCAGGGAGTAGGGGCCGGTGACGGGTAGGCGGATGGGGAGGTAGTCGGGGTTGACCACCCGCAAGAGGGCTTCGTTGTCCTCTTTGTGCCGTCCCACCACTAGTTTGGCTCCGTCGGGGAGGCGGAAGTGGCGGCCGTGTTTGAGCAGATCGATATCCTCCACGCCGAACTCTTCGTGGGCGACGAAATCCCTCAGTTTGGCGCTAAAGGCCGGATCGGTGAGCAGGCAGCCGCCGCCGGGGCTCTCGTAATCCTCCCAGCCGTATTCCGCCGCCATCTTGAGCTGGCGTTCCCGGCTGCGGCCGTTGATGTCGAGCAGCTTTTCCCGATCGACCCATCCTTCGATCTCGGGTTTGGTGGGCTCCAGGAGTTTGGCCGACAGGGGACGCAGGATCAGGCGGTCCTCGTTGTCACCGGCCAGTTTGCTCACCTGGCGCAGGGCGTCGGGCCTCTGGCTCATGGGACGCTGGCCGACCACTTCACCGGTAACGAGAAAGGACGCCCCCTCCTCGGGCATCAGGGCCCGGGCGATTTTGAACATATAGCCGTGGCAGTCGATGCAGGGGTTGAAATTCTTGCCGTAGCCGTAGACCGGATCGAAGAGGATGTTCTGGATATAGTCTTCACGTACATCCACCATCCGAAAATCGGCTCCGGCCATCTCCGCCCGGCGCCTGAGCTGTTCGCTCACATCGCCGGTACTGCCGAAGCCGATGTGCACATGCAGGGCCGTGACGTCGATGCCCTGATCGGTCATCAGTTTGACCGCCAGCATGCTGTCCAGTCCGCCGCTAAAGAGTGAGATCGCTCGCATAGGGTACCAGTTCTCCTTTTTTCAGTCGGGGAAGTATATCCGTTTTGATTTTGCGTATCAAATAACTCTTTTTCTGATAGGGGATCGACGGATCGAGGCTCAGTCGGCGGAGGCGCTGCCGGTAGTAACGCTCGATCTGGGCCCGGAGGGTCTGCCGAAAGGCTGTCTCGTCGAGGGGGTGGATCCGCTCGTCGATGGCGAGCCCCTGGAGCCGGGGGTGATCCCGACGGCCCGCCGCCAGCGCTTCGAAGGCTTCGCGGTATTCGCCGGCCATCTCCGGGGCGATGATGTCGAGCACTTCGTCGATGAGCCGTTCGTTCTCGATCAGGGTGCGCAGGATCGACTGCCAGGCGGGGTCTTCCCGCTCCTCGGCCAGATGCCGCTGTGCGGGACGCTGATCCGCCGCCTGTTCGAAGAGGGCAGGAGAGGCTTGGAGCAGGTTGGCCGCTTTGGGGACGACGCTTTCACGGACGATCGGGGAGAGGGAGGCGAGGAAGCCTTTCATCTCGGCGAAAGCCCGCTCCTTTTCCCGGGGAGCGCTGAGGTCGTGGGAGGCGGCGATCTTCTCCAGGACGAAATCGATCAGCGGCGTGCCGCTTCGCAGCAGTGCTTCCAGACTCCCCAGATCGCCTTGCCGGACCATATCGGCGGGATCCTGGGCGTCGGGGAAGAGGACGACCCGGCCGTCGAAACCGTGGGCGGCTAACAGTCGGGAGGCTTTGAGGGCGGCGGCGACACCGGCGCGGTCGCCGTCGTAGGCGAGGACCACCCGGGGTTCGCCCTTGTGCAGCAGCGGCAGGTGCTCCGCCGTCAGAGCCGTCCCCAGCGTCGCTACCGCGGTACGAAAACCCGCCTGATGGAGCATGATCACGTCGAGATACCCTTCGCAGACGAGGATTTCACGCCGGCGGTAGATCTCCTCCTTGGCGCGGTGGTACCCGTAGAGGAGGCGGGATTTGTTGAAGAGCCGTGTCTGGGGGGAGTTGATGTATTTGGCGGGGTGGTCCCCCAGCGTCCGCCCTCCGAACCCCACCAGCGCGCCGGCGGGGGAGTAGATGGGGAAGGTGACGCGGCGGTTGAGGCGGGCGTAGAACTCTCCCCGCTCCCCCTCGGCGACGATCCCCGCCTCCTGCGCTTTGGGCAGCGGAATGTGCCGCGAACGCAAAAAAGCCATCACCTGCGCCCCGTCGGGCACGTAGCCGATACCGAAATCCTCGATGGAAGCCTGGCTCACTCCCCGGTTTCGAAGGTACTCCAGCGCCTGGGGTTCGCGGTCGAGATTGGCGCTGTACCACTCCTGCATCAGCTCCAGGACCCGTTTCGCTTCGCCGTAGTCTCCCCCCGATCCCCGGGTATAGCGCAGCGTAAAGTTGTACATCGCCGCCAGCTTTTCGATCGCTTCGGGGTAGCTGAGCTTTTCGTACTCCATGACGAATTTGATCGCATCGCCCCCTGCCCCGCAACCGAAACAGTGGTAGATCTGTTTGGCGGGGCTGACGTTGAAACTGGGGGTCTTCTCGTCATGAAAAGGGCAGGTGCATTTGTAGTTGGCGCCGGCTTTTTTGAGCTCGAGGTAGTTGCCGACGACGTCAACGATGTCGATGGA
>WFQO01000170.1 GCA_015486995.1 Nitratifractor sp.
ACCGTTCCTTTCGGGATGACTCCTTCCGAGCAGTACGCCTGGTTCTACTACGGTAACGGAATGAAATATATGCGGGAAGTCTACGACAAATTCGGTGTCTACAGCTTCCCCGGCGGCAACACCGGCAACCAAATGGGCGGTTGGTTCCGCAAGCCGATCAACAGCGTCGCCGACCTCAAAGGTCTCAAGATGCGGATTCCCGGCCTCGCCGGAGAAGTCATGGCCAAGCTGGGAGTTAATGTCACCAACATCCCCGCCGGCGAACTCTACACTTCTCTCGACCGCGGTACGATCGATGCGCTGGAGTGGGTCGGGCCCGGAATGGACATCAAGATGGGCTTCCACAAAGTCGCCAAATACTACTACACCGGATGGCATGAGCCCGCCAGCGAAATGCAGTTCCTGGTCAACAAAAAAGCCTTCGACAAACTGCCCAAAAAGTATCAGACGATGCTGGTCGTCGGGATGAAAGCCGCGGCGATGGATATGTACATCGAAAACTTCGCCGAGTCGGTCAACGCCTGGCAGAAGATGAAAAAAGAGTACCCCGATATCCAGGTCAGAACTTTCCCTCTGCCGGTTCTCAAAGCGCTGAAGAAGGCTGCGGATGAAGTCTACGCCAAGTATTCCGCCCAGAATCCCAAGTTCAAAGAGATTCATGACGACTACTTCGCGTATATGAAAAAAGCCCGCCCCTGGTCGATGATGAGCCAGTACTACTATCTCCAGATGAGCAAAGAGCTCGGGCTGGCGAAGTAACGATAAGCGCTTAGGCGCTTATCGAGTTATTGGTGTATTAGTGTATTGGTAGATTGAGAGTGATGGTTTCGAAATACGAGGCCCTGAATAAGGTTTGAAACCGGTTGTTTTGCAGAGCACTCAATAACCAATATACTAATAGACTAATAACCCAATCCGAAGGATTGCCTTGCTGACCAAACTCGAAAAAATCACCGACAGGATCATTGACGGAGTCGGATACCTCACGGGAATCCTGATGCTCTGGCTGATTCTCAACGTCGCCTGGGACGTGATGATGCGCTACGTCTTTCACGACAGTTCCATCGCGATGCAGGAGCTGGAGTGGCATACCTTTTCCGTCATTATGCTCTACGGGACGGGGTATGCCCTGCGGTACAACGCCCACGTGCGGGTCGATTTCCTCTATGACCGGATGAGCCCGGGCAAACAGGCCTGGATCAATATCCTCGGGACGGTCTTTTTCCTCCTGCCGTTGGCCCTGCTCGTGATTTACGGCTCGTGGGACTTCGTGATGGACTCCTACACGACGCACGAGATCAGCGAAGATCCGGGCGGCTTGACCCACCGCTGGATCATCAAAGCGCAGATCCCCCTGGCGTTCACCTTCCTGATCTTTTGCGCCTTCAACTTTATGCTGCACAACATCAACATCCTGCGGGGGGCTGAAGCGCCGCTTCCCGAGCCTGAAGAGGAGGTGATCGAATGATCGGCCTGATTATGTTCGGCGCGGCGCTGTTGCTGCTGATCATCGGTTATCCCGTCGCCTTCACTTTCGGAGCGGTCTCTCTCTACTTCGGGGCCCTGGCGGCGCTTTTCGAGCTGCTGCCCGACGGCGGGGTGACGATCGCCGACTGGTGGGACGAATTCCTCTCGATGTTTTCGATGATGCCCTTTCGCATCTACTCCATCATGACCAACAAAATCCTGATGGCCGTGCCTCTCTTTATCTTTATGGGGATCGTCCTGCAGAAGTCGCAGCTCGCCGAGCGCCTGCTGGAGAGTATGGGGACGCTTTTCGGCAAAGTCCGGGGCGGCTTGGCGATCTCCACGGTGCTCATCGGAGCGCTGCTGGCGGCTTCCACCGGCGTCGTGGGGGCTTCGGTCGTGGCGATGGGGGTCATCAGCCTGCCGATCATGCTGCGCCACGGCTACGACAAACCCCTCTCGACCGGGACGATCTGTGCGGCGGGGACGCTGGGGCAGATCATTCCTCCCTCCATCGTCCTCATCGTCTTGGCCGACGTCTTCCAGCTCCCCGTCGGCGACCTCTTCAAGGCCGCTATCTGGCCGGGCATGGCGCTGGTGGGTGTCTACATCCTCTATATCCTGATCGTCTCCTTCCTAAAGCCCGAGGTCGCTCCCGCTTTGGAAGCGGAGGAGGGGATGAACTACGGCGCCAGCGTCAAAAAAGCGCTCATCGCCATCATCCCGCCCCTGACGCTGATCGTCCTGGTCCTGGGCTCCATCTTCGCGGGGATCGCTACCCCGACCGAGTCGGCATCGCTGGGTGCGCTGGGCAGTATCATCCTCGCCGCACTCTACGGCAAGCTCGACTATCCAATGGTCCGTGACGCCTCTCTGGAGACCGTCAAAACCACCTCGATGGTCTTCGCGATCCTCGTCGGGGCGACGGCCTTCTCGATGGTCTTCATCTACAGCGGCGCCGACGAGATCGTCGACCAGTTTATGACGCATCTGCCGGGCGAAAAGTGGGGTTTTTTGATCCTCTCGATGCTCTTCATCATGTTTTTGGGGTTCTTCATCGACTTTTTCGAGATCTCTTACATCGTCGTGCCGATTCTCCTGCCCATCGCTCAGAAGATCGGGATCGATCCGATGTGGTTCGCCATCCTCATCGCCCTGAACCTCCAGAGCTCCTTCCTGACGCCGCCTTTCGGCTTCAGCCTCTTCTACCTCAAAGGCGTCGCCCCTCCCGAGGTCCGCACGACAGATA
>WFQO01000171.1 GCA_015486995.1 Nitratifractor sp.
CTCCCGGTATTTGTAGGGGAATTTACGCATCGCCAGGCCGGCATGAACGATGAAGACGATGAAGATGAAAGCGGCCGCCAGACTCACAAGCGCCGGCTCGGGCTCGGAGAGGAAGAGGCTTCCCTCGAAGAGTTTGGTCTCGGCATACATCACGTCCTTGCCCAGAAGGATCGACGAGGTGAAAAACATATGCCCGATAATGAAGAGGCCGAGAATCAGCCCCGTGATGCTCTGCCAACGGTCCAGGGCCGCCGGCATCCGGCTTTTGGTCCCGTCAACGCGCTTGCCGAGGTAGCCTTCGATCAGATCGCTCATACCCCATCCTTTGCTCTTCTTCCCTAGCCTTTTCTTTTTCTGAAAGAAAATTTAAAAAGGTTCAGAAGTTACATTCTGCAAATGCGAAAGTCTACTCTCCCTTCTCTTGGAGGGGTCTTAATCAGAAGTGAACCTCGAGAGTAATTGGGTAATGCTTTTTTGTTAGACTCTGATCGAACCCTTTGGAAAGGAGAAACCGCACCGATGAGCCTCTCGGAACTTTTCGGAAAAAAGAGGGCACTTTTCCTGAGCCTTCTCGGACTGCTTTTCGTAGTGAGCGCCTGCGGTCGGGACGATACCTATGTAAAGATCTACGATCGCAATCTGACAAAGACACCTCCCGGCTGCCTGCGGCTCGATCCGCTGACCATGAATCCAGGCGTCGCCGAAACGTTGAAAAAACTCTATCCTTTTACGACACACTGCCCCTACCGGCTCTCCGTCACGACCGAAGAGAGGATTCGATGCAACTCCAACGCCAATGCTCCGGAAAAAACTCTCAGTAATTTCCCCTCCGCTTTCGTCCGGCTCGAACTTTACCGGGGGACACACCTCCTCTACAGCTACTATCGTGATCTCACTCATAAAGCCGATGCCGACGATCTCGAAAGCGCTTTCGAACGTTTTGAAAAGGATTGTGGGCTGCGCCGCTGATCAATAGAAATGGTGGCTACGGCAGGAATAACGAAAATCGTTCTTCTCCACCCGGCCGAAAACCGTCAGCGGAACTCCCATCTCTTTCGCCAGCGTTTCGATCTTTTCTCTCTCGTCGGGAGCAAAGGCTATAAGCATTTCATACTCTTCCCCGCTCTCTCCCACGGAGGCGGGGATCTCGATCAAGGCTTCCATACCCAGATCGTTGAGATCGAGCAGTTTGTTTACGTCACAGTAGAGTCCGTCGGAGATGTCCATACCCGCCCGAAGCCGAGGTCTTGCCCTACGAACGAAGTCCCGACGCAGTTTCGGCTCGAAGAATCGTGAATCCCGGGAAACGTTTTCTCCGGCAAAGAGCGCGTCGAGGTCCCGTTTGACTCCGCCGAGCTCTCCGGTGTAGGCCAGCAGATCCCCGGGCCGGATCCCCCGACGCAACAGCGGAGCCTGTGAACGGGAAACGAGGGTGATGCTCAGATGCAATTTTTCTCCTCCGACGGTATCACCTCCCACGATTGCACAGCCGTATTCGGCCGCACACTCCTGCAATCCGTTTGCAAGCTCCGCGATCGCCGCCTCCTCCATCTGCCGGGGGATTGAAAGTGTCAGGAGTGCATAGACGGGATCAGCGTTCATCGCCACGGCGTCGGAGAGATTGACCAGCATCGCTTTGCGTCCGATCTGACGGGGAGTCATCCACTCTCTGAGAAAATGGGCCCCCTCGCAGAAAGCATCGGCACTGTAGATCCACTCCCCGATCACCGCACCGTCATCCCCGATAAAACGCGAATCGAGTCGGGAGATAAAAAAGGCCTCTTTGTCCATGAAGCGCTCCGTTTTTCGCTGATTGTAGCAGATCGATTATAATGCGTTGTTCGTGATTCGTCCTTCGTGATTCGCGGTCCGTTTTTTTTGACCAAAGGGCACCTCTTATAATAGGTCGTGCCCACAACCTCTCCAGTTTTTGTCCAGGCAAGGTATCGCTTCGCAGGCATAGCCGTAGCTACGTCAAGAAGCGATAACACAGCATGGGCGAAAACCGGTGATGCCCGCAAGGGTGGATTTTGGAGACGCGATCTTTCACTTGATGCTTCCTTCGCCGTAGCTTTGGCTACGCCTCGAAAGCCTCA
>WFQO01000172.1 GCA_015486995.1 Nitratifractor sp.
CTGAAGGTCGGCGCCCCGTGGGGGACCGCCATAAACTCCTGAAAATCGACGCTGTTGTCGGCGTGTTCCCCGCCGTTGAGGATGTTCATACAGGGGACGGGAATGCGCCGGGCTTCGCTGCCGCCGAGATAGCGGTAGAGGTCGGTCCCCTGGCTCTGCGCCGCCGCTTTGGCCGCCGCCATCGAGACTCCCAGGATGGCGTTGGCCCCCAGGCGCGATTTGTTCTCCGTGCCGTCGAGATCGATGAGGAAATGGTCCAGCAGGCTCTGCTGCGCTGCATCCTTGCCGATGATCTCTGGAGCGATGATGTGGTTGACGTTTTCGCAGGCTTTGAGCACCCCTTTACCGCCGTAGCGGGCGGGGTCGCCGTCGCGCAGCTCCACCGCCTCGTACTCGCCGGTACTGGCTCCCGAGGGGACCGAAGCGCTGACTTTGCTGCCGTCTTCGAGCTCCATAAAGACCCGGACGGTGGGATTGCCTCGGGAGTCGAGGATCTCGAGGGCGTAGACGTTTTTGATGCGTGTGTTGGACATAATGATTCCTTTATTTTGTCATTGGTCATTGGTCACTGGTCATTGGGGTGGCCATTCAACGTTTTCCTAATGACCAATCGCCAATGACCAATGACCCGCAAAGCGCTAGAGCAGCTCTTCCGCCACTTCGTCGATGTTGTCGTGCCAGCGCTTTTTGACGTGGAGGTAACCCACACCCCAGCCCAGGACGACGGAGAGCGCGAGGAACCAGAGGAAGTTGAAGGCCATCAGGGCGTAGTAGTCGATCAGCGCGAAGATCATCACGAAGACGACGAAATAGACGAAGCTGATCTTGTGATAATGTGCCCAGGGAAAGCGCTTTTTCTTTTTGGTCTTATGCATGAGGCGGCTTTCCTCTGCCGTGGGGGCGGCGCATCATCGACTGAAAGAAGTAGCTCTGGGCCAGCTTGCCAAAAGCCTCGGTGAGCGTGGGATGGGGATGGATCGCGCCCATCACCTCCATCGGTTTCATCTTTTTGGCGACGATCAGTGCCGCTTCGCCGCTGAGGCTGGAGGCGTCTTCGCTGACGATCTGGATGCCGACGATGCTGCCGTCACTCTTGTCGATGACGAATTTGAGCAGCCCCTCGGGGGCGTGGTCGATCTGCGCCCGGGCGTCGATGCGGTAGTCGTAGCGGATCACTTCGACCTCCTTGCCCGCTTTTTGCGCCTCGGCTTCGCTCAGGCCCGCCGACGCGATCTGAGGATCGGAGAAGAGCACCCAGCTGAGCTTGGAAGCATCGGCCTCGTGGCGGCTGGGGGCATAAAGATTGTGGATCGCGATCCCCGCCTGATACGTCGCCCAATGGGCGAACTTCGGCCCGACGGCGCAGTCGCCCACCGCATAGATATGGGGTTGGCTGGTTTGCAGGGTTTTGTCCACTTTGATCCCGTGGCGGTCGAATTCGACGCCCGCCTCCTCCAGGCCGATCCCTTCGACGTTGGCGGCCCGGCCTGTGGCGATGAGCAGATGAGGGACTTTGAGGCTCTTTTGCTCGCCGTTTTGTTCGTAATGGATGGTAAAGTCGCCCTCTGCACCCTCGATTTCACCGAAGGTGACGTTCAAAATGACGTCGATCCCCTGCTCCTGCATCCGCTTTTGCACCATCAGCGCCGCCTCTTCGTCGATCCGTTTGAGGATGCGGGGGCCGCGTTCGAGGAGGTGGCACTTGACCCCCAGCTTGGCGAACATTTGCACCAGCTCGCAGCTGATCGCCCCGGCACCGATGAAGGCGATCTCTTCGGGGAGTTTCGTCTGCTTGAAAATGTGGGCGTTGGTCCAGGCGTGGGCGACACCCTCCCCCTGGATAGGCGGCAGGTAAGCCGACGCCCCCGTGGCGACGATCGCTTTGTCGAAGCTGAACCGTTCGCCGTCTACGTCGATGGTATTGGCGTCGACAAAACGGGCCGTTCCCGCTTTGAAATCCAGAGTCTTCATCGCCTCCATCTGTTTGAGCGCCGCCTGGGAGCGCATCGCGAGGATCTTCTCCTTCTCGGCGATCACCTGCTCCCAGTGGATCTGGGGCGCCCCTTCCAAATCAATGTGAAACTCTGTCGCATTTTTGAGCATCGCATAGCGGTTGGCGGCATTTTCGAGAATCTTGGAGGGGATGCACCCCTCGAAGAGGCATTCACCCCCCGGCTCCCCCCGCTTGTCGACGATGAGTACCTTTTTGCCGAATTGCGCCGCGGCCGTCGCGGCGGGTGTCCCGCCGGGCCCCGCGCCGATGACGATGAGATCGTAATGGGTCATTTTAATCCTTGTCTTATTGGTTATTAGCGCCTTCGGCGCAGCCGATAGTCACTAGTCGATAGTTATTATTAGTTAGGTAAAGGCGTTGCAAAGCAACGCAAACCACAACTCTTCACTCCTAACTCCTCACTCCTCACTCCTCACTTATTAAGGATTTCCAACGCCTCTTTCACCCCCTTGTTCTCGCAGGTGATCGCATAGATGGCGTCGGCCATCTTGACCGCTTCTTCGAGGGGGCGCTGGTGGATGTTGCGGCCGGTGCCGTTGCCTCGGCTTCCGCCGATGTGGATCTGCTCGTGCAGTTCGCGCAGGAAGGCTTCCTCATCCATTTTGCTGCCCCCTTCGCAGAGCACGCCGGTGCGGCCCGCGGCGGTGGTGGCTTCCCGGAGCAGTTCGGGGACGAACGCCCCCTCTTGGTCGTAGGGGACCTTGACCTTGGCGAAGTCGGCCCCCAGGCAGGCGGCCACTCCCGCGGCTCCGGCGATCAGATGGGGATCGTGCTGGTTCTTGACGAAGGGGCCCTTGGGGTACATCCAGAGCACCGCCAGCATCCCGCGCAGGTGCGCTTCGTGGACGATGCGGGCCGCTTCGCGCAGCATCGAATGCTCGTGCTCGCCCCCCAGATAGACGGTGTAGCCCACCCCGCGGATATCCAGGCCGCTGCTGTCGCGGAAGCGGACTACATCCTCGACGTCGAACCACTGCTGGCTGTAGGGGTCCTTGGCGTCGTAGGGGACCAGATTGGTCTTGGAGTTGAGCTTGACGAGGTAGGGAACGTCCTTGTAATCCCGGGCGTAACGGCTGATCAACCCGAACTGGGTCGCGAAGACCCCGATCTTCGCCGCTTTGGCGATACGGAAGAGATGCTCGGGGTCGTTGTCCTCCCCGGGGATGTCGGGGCCGTAGAAGTCGTTGTTGAGGTGCTCGACTTTCTGATCCCCGGCGAAAAGCATCAGCCGCCCGCTTCCGTTGGTGGTCTTCTCGAAATTTTCGAGAAAGCTCTTTTCCATCTCTTCCGGCACATCGGCGGGAAGGAAGTTTCGAATGTCTTCTTGAATCATTGTTTCTCCTTTTTCATCGGTAGATATCTTTTCGTCGGCCGATCTTCAAAACCAAAAGAATCAACTCATCGTTTTCTATTTCGAAAATCGCTCGGATCTTCCGTGCAATCACGAATCGATAATGACGGTAAGAAGTCCCTTTGAGTTCGGTCACCTTTTTCGTCTTTTTCAATTCATCGAAGTTATCACTCAAGTATCGCAATTTTTTACCGATCAGCGTCTGTTCGGCATGATTGAAATTTTTCAAGTCTTCAATGGCGATATCACTCAACTTCAATCGATACATCTATTCGATTCCCAACGCTTTGAATACTTCATCGGCGTCGTGGACCTTGACCTTCCCTTCACGAATCTCATTGGAGATCTTCTCCGCCATAATCGCATCGGTGTGGTCGAAATAGAAATCCAACGCCCTTTCGATCACATCCTTTTGCGTCGTTCCCATCGCTTTGGAAACGCGTTCCAATTCTCTGGCGACTCCCTCATCAAAAGAGATCAGTTTTTTAACGACCGCCATCTGTGACTCCTTATAGTGGATATCTATTTATATATATTATCAGATATCCACACATTTTACAAGTCCGACCGAACTATTTCCGGCCCAGCTTCGTCTCCAGCTTGTCGATGTCCTGAATCGTGCGCAGGACGCTGTCGGGGTTGAGACTGATGCTGTCGATGCCCAGTTTGACCAGGAATTCCGCTACCTCCGGATAGTCCGAAGGGGCCTGGCCGCAGATGCCGCTGTGGCGGTGATTGCGCTGGCAGCCCTCGACGGCCATCTCGATCATCTTGAGCACGCCCGGATCCCGCTCGTCGTAGTCGAAGGCGACGATCTCGCTGTCGCGGTCGACGCCGAGAGTCAACTGGGTCAGGTCGTTGCTTCCGATGCTGAAGCCGTCGAAGATTTCACTGAAGCGGTCGATTTGGATGACGTTGTTGGGGATTTCGCACATCACATAGATTTTGAGATCTTTTTCCCCTTTTTTGAGGCCGTGTTTGGCCATCGTATCGACCACTTTCTGTCCCTCTTCGACTCGGCGGCAGAAGGGGATCATCAGCGTGATATTGTTCATACCGATCACTTCACGGGCCCGCTTCATCGCCGCGCACTCCAGGGCGAAGCCCTCTTCGTAAGCCGGGTGGCTGTAGCGGGCCGCGCCACGGAAGCCGATCATCGGGTTATCTTCCACCGGTTCGAAGAATTTACCCCCCAGCAAGGTGGCGTATTCGTTACTCTTGAAGTCGCTCATCCGCACGACGCAGGGCTTGGGATAGACCGCCGCGGCGATGGTGGCGACCCCCTCCGAGAGGGTCTTGACGAAGAAGTCGACCATATCGTCGTAGGCTCTGGAGAGGTTTTCGAGCTGCTTGCGTGTCTCCTCGTCCACTTTTTCGGGGTGTTTTAGAGCCATCGGGTGGGCTTTGATGTATTCGTTGATGATGAACTCCATCCGCGCCAGGCCGATGCCGTCGACGGGTAGGTCGGCCAGACTGAAGGCCTGATCGGGGTTGCCCAGGTTCATCATGATTTCGGTCTTGGGTTTGGGCAAGCCGCTGAGATCGACTTTTTCGATCTCGAAGGGCAGCTTACCCTCGTAGACGTAGCCCGTTTCTCCCTCGGCGCAGCTGACGGTCACCTCCTGACCGTTTTTCAGCGTCTCGGTGGCCCCTTCGGCGCCGACGACGGCGGGGATGCCCAGCTCCCGGCTGACGATCGCGGCGTGGCAGGTGCGGCCCCCTTTGTTGGTGATGATCGCCGAAGCGGTCTTCATGATCGGCTCCCAATCCGGCGTCGTCGTATCGGCGACGAGGACTTCGCCGGGCTTGAACTCGTCCAGATGCTTGACGTCGGGGATGTAGTGGACTTTTCCCTGGCCGATCTTGGTGCCGACGGCCCGGCCGGTGATCAACACCTTACCCCGCTCTTTGAGGTGGTAGATCTCGAGGATCGTTCCCTTCTTCTGCGACTGGACCGTCTCGGGGCGCGCCTGCACCATATAAAGGTGGCCGTCTTCGCCGTCCTTGGCCCACTCCATATCCATCGGCTTTTCATAGCCCGCTTTTTGGGAGTAGTGCTTCTCGACCTTGATGGCGTAGTCGGCCAGCACCATCACGTCGTCGTCTGTGATGGCGAAGTGGTTGCGCTCCTCCTCGGTTGTCGGGACATTCTTGGTGTACTCGACGGCGATATTGTCGGTGTTGAGGGTGTCGGTGAAGACCATCTTCTTCTCTTTGGTCCCCAGGCGGCGCTTCAGCACGGCCCGGTACCCCTTTTCGTAGGTCGGTTTGTGCACGTAGAAGCTGTCGGGGTCGATGGTACCCTGCACGACGTTCTCTCCCAGGCCAAGCGCAGCGTTGATGAAGACCACGTCGCGGAAACCGGTCTCGGTATCGAGGCTGAACATCACGCCGCTGGCGCCGATGTCGGAACGGACCATCTTCATCACGACGACACTAAGGTAGACTTTGGCCCAGTCGAAGTGGTTGTCGTGCTTATAGTGCAGGCTGCGGTCGGTGAAGTTGCTGGCCAGGCAACGGCGGTAGGCGTCGATGAGGGCGTCGTCGCCTTTGATGTTGAGATAGGTGTCATTCTGGCCGGCAAAAGAGGCTTCGGGGCTGTCTTCGGCCGTCGCGGAGGAGCGCACCGCCAGACTGAGCCCGTCGCCGTACTCTTTCTGCAGTTCACGGTATCCGGCGAGAATCTCCTCTCTCAGGTCGGCGGGGACTTCCGCCTCCTGGATCAGCTTGCGGCAGGCCGCCCCGGCTTTTTGCAGGGCGTCCACATCGTCGTAATCCAGGTTGTCCAGGATCCCGTGGAGTTTCTCGTTGAGGCCGTTGGCCTCCAGGACATGCCGATAGGCCGTGGCCGTGACGGCGAAACCGTTGGGGACGCGGACCCCCTCACCGGTGAGGTTGCGGTACATCTCTCCCAGGGATGCGTTTTTGCCCCCGACTTCGGGGACATCCTCGATTCCGATCTCTTTGAACCATTTGACGAATTGTGACATTTAGGACTCCTTCTTTTTTTTGTTGGCGGCTTTTTTC
>WFQO01000173.1 GCA_015486995.1 Nitratifractor sp.
ATACTGCCGGGAACACCGCTGGTATTTTGATCGTAAGCGTCATCCAGACCGTCCCCATCGGCATCGGTGCCGCTGGGAGCCGTGTAGTTGCCGGTGCTCTGGGCTTCGACGTTGTCGGGAATGCCGTCGTTGTCGCTGTCGAGATCTAGATCATCAGTGATACCGTCACCATCGGTATCGGCAGCTGTTGAATAATTTCCTTCAAAAATGACTTCTACCGCATCGCTTCCATCGGAGCCTAACCAGGCTACATCGAAGGTCAACTTGGTAAAGGGTGTGGTACTATCAAAGGCGACACTCCCCGCTGCAGCACTGTCTGCATTGTTAGAGGATTCAGGATCGGTAAGATTATTTGTGGTGTCTCTATAGATTTTCTTGTTAGTACTATCGGCGATGAATTGATCATTTCCTGAAAGTCTCGTGAGACTCACATCACTGTTATTTAAGGTTAGTTCTATGGAATTTGCATTGGATCCATCTGATCCACCTATGCGGTCAAAATGTGCCACAACATGTGTTTGAGGTTGAGAAAAGGTTACGGTTAAAGTACGAGTATCGCCGACGGTGGCATTCTCAAATGTAAAATAAAGTGCATTGGGACCATTGACAATATCAGGATTTGACCATAGATCCGGACCGTTATTGGAGTTGATCGGGTCATTGGGTTTATAGGTCCAATCTGTTGATCCGTTTCCCGCAACGGAATCAAAATGAATATCGGTGGTACCCATGTTACTAGTGGCCAGATAATTACCTTGATCAGTCCAAAGAGCACTTAGGCCGGTATGCGGAATGCTCCATTCAACTGCATCCAAAACACCATCGTTGTCGTCATCAATATCGATATTGTCCGCGATTCCGTCACCATCCGTATCAGGGACAAGGTCAAAATTGACATACCCGATAGAAGCATTGGCTGTCGTTGTCCATCCACTACTGTCTGATGCGAAACCTATGTACGAAGCATTACTGATACATGCAGCGGGAAAATTGCCCTGCAGCGTACCGTTTCCACTGTTAGCCGTAAGAGATTGCAGTTGTACCCATTGACTATTAGTATTATCCCAACACCCTACATACAGTGCTTCAGACTCAAGCCCGTCCGTTTTGATCTCCATCGAATAGGCCACACCGCTTGCACTGCTCGCATCAAAACCCCTGTAAATATATTCATTGTCCAAATTCTGAAAATTCAGATATCCATTTTCTATCCAGATACGTCCAGTTGAGGGATCCTGATCTTCACTGTCGTACCAGTCATTACTAAAATCAACACTTCCGTCATTGTTGGAATAAGATACGGTAGCAAAATCATCCCGTACATTCGGATAGGTACCGGCAAAAAGGTAGCTTGTTGTCACTACCAATCCTATTGTCATGGCCTTTCTAATGTTATTTTCCATAATTATCTATCCTTTTTGAATTTGTTAATTCCATCCACCCGCATCGCTCGGCGGTCCGCCGAAATCGGCATGCCCTTTCTCCGGTCGCATCAGTGTCCCCAACGCCACAAGAGTCGGAGCGCTGTAGACGGCCTTTTTGAGAAAACTGCGCCGCTTCTCTCTTTTTATTACGAAATGTTTAGCTGATGCAGCTTTCTTTTTGCTATTCATGACATCCCCCTATTATACAATTATGATTGTACATGACTTTAGCTTTGATCGCGATTTTGTCTACGTCGATAAACGGGAGAAAATATTATCAACCCGACATTTAATTGAGTGCTTTGGAAAAGTGAACGGCTCCACCCATGATTAGCCGCTGGAGCCATCCCTTCATAGAGTGCCTAGCGCCTCGATCCAGGAGCGGAACTCCGCATCGCTGGGCATGCGCCAGTCGGCTCTGGGGCTGAGGCTGATCGTGCCCACTTTGGGACCGTCGGGTATGCAGGAGCGTTTGAATTGCTGGGAGAAAAAGCGGCGTAGGAAAACGCCCAGCCATCGTCGGATCGTCGTTTCGTCGTAACGATCCTCGAAAGCCCGGGCAGCCAGATAGAGGATCTTGGCCGGTTCGGCGCCGTATTTGACGAAATGGTAGAGGAAAAAGTCATGCAGCTCATAGGGGCCGACGATCTCTTCGG
Source organism: Nitratifractor sp. (assembly GCA_015486995.1). Lineage (GTDB taxonomy): Bacteria > Campylobacterota > Campylobacteria > Campylobacterales > Sulfurovaceae > Nitratifractor. Next base: position 2,081 of record WFQO01000173.1, read on the forward strand.
TCTTTTGGGCGATCTCTCCTTTTTCCGTCGGGAGCAGCTCAGGGCTGACGGGGGTATCGAGGATGTCGTGGAGCACCTCGCTCAGCTCGGGATGGTTTCGGGCGTAGTACTCCACCAGATAGCGCACCAGGGTTTTGGGAATCCCGGCGTTGAGTGCGTACATGCTCATATGATCCCCGTTGTAGGTGCTCCAGCCCAGGGCGATTTCGCTCAGGTCCCCTGTGCCGATGACCAGACCTTTCTCTTCGTTGGCCAGGTTCATCAAAATCTCGGTGCGGGCCCGGGCCTGGATGTTTTCGTAGGTCACGTCATGCACCGAGGGGTCATGGCCGACGGCAGCCATTTCCAGGGCGGATAGATCCCGGATGGGGATCTGGCGCAGCTCCACGCTGAGGGCTTGGCAGAGGGCCACGGCGTTGCGGCGGGTCCGCTCGCTGGTGCCGAAACCGGGCATGGTCACGGCTAGAATTCGGGAGGGCGCGCGTTCGAGAATTCTGTGGGCCTCCCAAGTCGCCAGCAACGCCAGGGTCGAATCGAGACCTCCCGAGATCCCCAGTATCGCCCGTTCGGAGCGGGCCTGTTCCATCCGTCGGATCAGACCGTGAGCTTGGATCAGGGTGATTTCGCGGCAGCGCTCTTGTCGTCGGGCAGGATCGCCGGGGACGAAGGGGTGGGGATCCACAGAGCGCCGCAGATCCGAAGGCCGGGGCAACTCCCCCAGAGCGATCCGTCGGAAAGGATGACGCGGGGCATCGGCGTAGGCGGTTTCGGCCAGCCGCAGGCCCCGGAGTTTTTGGAGGTCGACCTCGGCGCGAATCAGGGTCGATTCGCGCCGGAAGCGTTCCGCCCGGCTTAAAAGCGAGCCGTATTCGGCGATCATGGCGTCCCCGCCGTAGACGGTGTCGGTGCTGCTCTCTCCTACGCCGCTGGAGGCGTAGGCGTATGCGCAGACCAGCCGAGCGCTTTGGGTGCGGACCAGCTCGACCCGGTAGTCGGCTTTGCCCACCAGTTCGTTGCTGGCACTGAGGTTGCAGATGAGATTGGCGCCACTTTCAGCCATGGCGTTGCTGGGGGGCGTGAGGGCCCAGAGGTCTTCGCAGAGTTCGATTCCCATGCAAAGCTCCTGCATATCCTCAAAGAGCAGATCGGTGCCGAAGGGGACGGGCTTTCTGAGAAACGTGATCTCCTCCCCGCGAATCTCCCGACCGGATTGGAAGTGACGCTTTTCGTAGAACTCCCGTTTGTTGGGTAGATAGCTTTTGGGGACGATCCCCAGGATCTCGCCCCGGTGGATCACTGCGGCAACGTTGTAGAGGTGATCGTTATGCCGGAGCATCAGGCCCAGTACCGCCACGCTCTCCAGGGTACGGGTCTCGTGCAGGAGGCGATCCAACGCCTCGTTTTGGGCCAGGTAGAGTCGCTCCTGAAAAAAGAGATCTCCGGCGGTGTAGCCCGTCAGCGTCAGCTCGGGAAAGAGCACGACAGCGGCCTGATCCGCCTCGGCCTCTTGCCACAGAGCCGAAACCTCCTCGGCGTTGCGGGCCGGATCGGCCAGATAGAGTCGAGGTACAGCGGTAACCATACGGTAAAATCCGAACATAGATATCCTTTTTTGCTGGAGAGATGGCTCCCGCGCATTGCGGATTTTGGGTTTATTTTATCACAGGGGCGGCCCGGCCTACTTTTGGTAGTATGGCAAACTGAAAGAGAAGACAAAGGAATCGCATGGAGCTTCTGGAGCTTGACTCCCTGGATCTGCCCGAACTACGTCCTTATCGAACCCTGCGAGGGAACCTTTTTGACGCCGACGGCAGTTTCGTGGCCGATTCGCCCCGGGTGGTGGATCAGCTCCTCGGTCGCGGCCTGGAGTTTCTCAGTCTGCTGTGCACCCCCGAGTATTTGGAGGCGCGACGTTCCTTGATCGAAGCGGCGGGGGTTCCCCGGGTCTATCTGGGGGAGCGCAAGCTCCTGGAGGCGATCGTGGGGCATCGGATCCATCACAACGTGATGGCTCATTTGCGCCGTCCCCCCAGCGTTCCGTTGGAGGAGCTGCCGGATCAGGTGCTGATGCTGAGCCGCCTCAACAATATGGAAAATGTGGGAGCGATCGCCCGTTCCGCCGCGGCTTTGGGGGTTCGAGGATATGCGGTGCCTACCGCCGGCCCTCATCCCTACGGCCGCCGGGCGATCCGGGTCAGCACCGGCCATATCACCCGCCTGGCGACTCATATCTATGACGATCCCCTGGAGACGATTCGAGCTTTCAAAGCGCGGGGATACCGTATCCTGGCCGCTGAAGTGACGGAGAAGGCAATCCCCTTGGCGGATTTTTCTCCGGTACCGGGGAAATGGGTACTGATTCTGGGAAACGAAGAGGAGGGGGTGCCCGAGGAGCTCTTGCGGGAGGCCGACACCGTGCTACGGATCGAGATGGAGACCGATGTCAAGAGCTTCAACGTCGCCATGGCGGCGTCGATTTTGATGTACGCTCTTCGGCATCGATTATGATAATTTTTATCATTGGTTAAGGCTTGTTGTTTATAATCGTTTCAAAAAAATTAGAAAAGGCAAACGATGAAAAAATTTACTCTCACTCTCAGTCTGTCGGTGATTGCCGCGACGATCACCGCATCGGCAGGAGCTTCCGCCGATCAAAAAACGATTGCGATGGAGGGGGTGCATTACATCAAGATCCTCGGCAAAGAGCTCAAAAGCAACGTGATGAAACGGATGAAGGATGACCCCAGCGGTCTGCAGTCGGCTTACTTCTGCTCCAAAAGTGCCGAACGCATCACAAAGGAGATCAATGCGAAGTTCCCGGAGGGAATTCACGTCCGTCGGACCGCACTGAAGATCCGCAATCCCAAAAACAAACCCGACGCCAGTGATCTGAAGGTGCTGAAAAAGATGGAAGAGGAGTCGAAAGAGGGGACTTTGAAGAAAAAGCCTGTGGTGGTGCAGGTCGACGGAGTCAATCGTGTCTATGTTCCTCTTTTTGTAGAAAAGGGATGCTTGAAATGCCACGGAGCGGTCGATCGGATCGATCCGAAAGTCCGCGAACTCTTGGCCGAAAAATATCCGCACGATCAAGCGGTCGGTTTCAAAGAGGGCGATCTGCGCGGTGTTATCGTCGCGGAAATTCCCGCCGAAAAGTGACAAAAGAGACCTTTTTTCACTGCCTGGAGCTCCTGAGAGCGGAGTATTCCAAATGGGACGCTCCGGCCAAACGCTTCGAAAACGCCTATCGGCGGACTCCCTACACGATTCTCATTTCCACTTTACTGAGTTTTCAAACCCGTGACGAAATGACCCTGGAAGCGGGCAAGCGACTCTTCGCTCTGGCCGATACTCCCGAAGCGATGCTCCGTCTCTCGGAAGAGAAGATCGCGGAGACGATCTATCCGGTGGGATTCTGGCGGAAAAAGGCCGCTTCGGTTCGGCACGTGAGTCGTGAACTTCTCGAACGTCATAAAGGCGAAGTCCCTTCGACGCTTCGGGAGCTTATCGAACTCAAAGGGGTGGGCCCGAAGACCGCGAAAATCGTCCTGGAAAATGCTTTCGGTGCGGAAGTCGCCGCCGTGGATACCCATGTGCACCGCCTCGTGAATCTTCTGGGTTTCGTCCGGAGCCGAAGCCCAGAGGAGACGGACCGTATCCTGGAGAGAGAACTCCTACCGGAGGAGCGCAAGGGACTCAATCGTCTGCTTGTCAGTTTCGGTCAGGTCATTTGCCGTCCACGTCATCCGGATTGCGATCGTTGTCCTCTCAAAGAGTGCTGTCCGGCTTCGCAGAGCCGATCATCATAAATTACTCTGGCCAGATAGAGTCCCTCCGGGGGTGCCAGACGGGTGGTGTGGCGGGTTTGGAGCTCCAATTGTTCTTTGAGTTGCTCGAGGCTGAGTTCTGCGTTGGCGACGGCGGCAGCGGTGTGGACCATCATCCGCACCTGGGCTCTGAGGAATCCGTCGGCGTGGAAGTAGATGTAGCCGTAGGGGCCGCGCTGCAGAGTGTAGGCCCGAGTGATCGTCCGGACATTGTGGGTGGTTTGGGAGCCGGTTTTGAGGAAATAGCTGAAGTCGTGACGTCCGACGAAAAGCTCTAGGGCCCGGGTCAGGAGTGTCATGTCGGCGATAGCGAGTCGGGCGACGTAGCGGCGTTCGAAGATCGAAGGCTCCGGGCGAAAGATGTAGCGATAGATTCTCTCTTTGGCGTCGTAGCGGGCGTGAAAGTCGTTTCTGACCGGGGTAAGGTGCTTGATACGAATGGCGTCGAAGCGGTTGTTGAGGTGGGTTTGGAGCTTATGCAGGGGCTGTTTGGCCCAGTGTTCCGGTAGATCGAAATGGACCACCTGGCCCGTAGCGTGGACGCCGGCGTCGGTGCGGCCGCTGCCGATGACGGGGCTTTCGATCCCCAGGGAATATAGAGCCCGCTCCAGCTCTCCCTGGACCGTGTGGGGGGTACGGGTTTGGCGTTGGAATCCCTCGAAGGCGGAACCGTCGTAGGCGATAATTGCTTTGATACGCATGATAAAATCTCCTAGAAACGTTTCAGGACTTTGCGCTGAAGCAAAAGAGTGACAACGAGCACTTCCGCAACAAAAAGTAGAGCGAAGAGGGTGAGACTTCCGGATTTTTGGATCAGGACCGCCGGAATGTAAATGAGCAGTGCATTGAAAAAAATTACGGCTGCTGCGCGGTTTTTTTCGTAACGGGGATTGAAAATTCCGAGCGCGGCACTGAGTGGAAGTATAAACAGGGGAGAGATCGAGATAAAAATGAAATAGAGTAATTTACCGCGTTGATGGCGGTCCGTAGCGGCACGTTCCCAGAATCGGCGAAAATTGAGATAGGAGCGCTCGGAAAATCGCGGGTATTGATAGACGGTGAGCTTGCGGTAGCGCAGCGATTCGATTTTTCCACGCTCTTCACTCTCTCCGGTTCCGTCATAAAGGGTCAATGCCAAACGTTTTCCATCGTTTCGGGCCGTGGCGCGTCTGGCGAGGAAGAGCCGCTGTCGAGCGTGATTGTGGTTGTCGAATAGGACGATATCCCGATACCCCTTCGCATCCCTGGCTGCGACGTATACGTGGTAGTCCCCAAAGCTTTGGCTCAGTTTGTTGGGAGAAATTTTCAGAGTCGCTTCCGCCAGTTTCCGCTCTTTGAAGATTTGGATCTTTTGCTTCATTTGAGGATAAAGCATCAAAGAAAGAACCGCCAGCAGAGTGGAGAGCAGGATTGTGACGGGGAGGTACTGCCTAAGGAGATGGATCGGCCGATGGCCCAGGGCGAAGAGGGCGATGAGCTCATTCTCTTCGGAGAGCGCGGTGAAAAGGTTGGCCAGGGCGGCGATGAGAGCGAAGGGGATAGTGTAGAGAAGTATCTCGGGAATCAGATAACTGAAGAAGCGCAGGAGTTCGCCGCTTGCGAGGTTGATACGGGAAGAAAGTATCGAGATCTGAATCAAAAAGACAAGAGAAACAATCAGAAGGAAAGGGAGGAAAACGATCAAAAACTTTCGAACAAAGGCTTGGAGTAGGAAATGTCGCGTCTCAACCATAGAGGTAACGCTCCAGCCAATCGATAAGGGGATGTTCGAAAAGAAAGACGATCAGAGTACCCAGGGAGAGGAAAGGGACGAAAGGAACCATCGTATCACGAGCCAACAAAGAGGGGACGATGGCCAGGATCGCCGCGGCGAAAAGGGCGAGGAAAAAGCCCGGAAAGCCCAGGAGCGCCGCCATGGTCCCCGCCACGATCACGTCGGCGCCTCCCATGGCCTCCTTGCCCGTGGCTTTGCCGATGAGCCAGGCCAGGAGCCAGAGCCCGCCGGCGGCGATGGCGGCATCCCGCAGGGCGTGCAGGGCGATCCCCCAGTCTCCGACCTGCCAGGCGTGGGCCGTCGCAGCCAGCAGTGCCGTCAGTAGAGCGAAAAAGTTGATGGAATCGGGAACGGCAAGATACTCGAAATCGATCATACTCAGGGCCAGCAGAGCGGAAAAAGTCACCGCGATTAGCAGGAAATAGAGAAGCCCCGCCAGGTCGATATGGTTCTGCAGCTGGGGAGCGAGCTTCAGATAAAGTGCCGCCCAGAGGAGACCGTTGAGGAGCTCCACCAGGGGATAGCGGACCGAGACCGGTTCGCGGCAGAAGGCACAGCGTCCTCCCAGTGCGATCCAGGAGAGAAGGGGAACGTTGTGATACCAGCGCAGGCTCTCACCGCATTTGGGGCAGTGCGATCCCGGCCATGCGATGTTCTCCCCTCGGG
>WFQO01000174.1 GCA_015486995.1 Nitratifractor sp.
ATACGGAACCGTCTCTTTTTTATCTTTTACAGTGGCGTTTTGACTTTACTGATTGGTAAGTCGGAATTATAACCCATTTATGGCTTAAAAATCAAGCCGCATCTTCCATCACCTCATCAGGGCCCCTGTGTTAGTATCTGTTCATAAATCTGCAAGCGAAGGAGAAAGAATATGCGGCGTTTTTTTCGCTGGCTGGGGCGGGGATCGGCCGCCTTACTGCTGTTTCTCTTTCTCGCTTACTGGCTCGTTCCGCCCCTCACCGAGACCTTCTTCGACACGGCAGCCGTCCGGCAGAAGCTGCACACCGTTATGCTCCCCAGCGACCAGCCCAAACAGATTCGTCTGCCCAAAGAGCAAAAACGGATCTTCCGTGCGATGAACCTGCGCACCTACCTCGGAACGGCGGCCTGGACACTGTTGGACCTCCCCGCCCTCAGCTTCCACTACCTGACCCTCGAGCCCCGATACAAAACGATCTCACGTCAAGCCGTCGGCCTCTTCGTCGATCCGGCGAAAAACAGGACGACAGATATCCTGCAGGCGCTCAAAGAGCTCAACGTCAGCTCCGTAGCCCAGCGCATCTACCTCGACGATGCTTTTCTCGCTTCGCCGGATTACACCCGGCATCTGCAGTTGGCCAAAGCACTCCACGCCCGGGGCTACAACCTGACGCTGGTGCTGGCCCAGACCTTCGAATCTTTTGACACAAACCTGACCGCGACTATGGACAAGGTAGTCAAAGATTTCGCTCCTTACGTCGACTTTTACCAGATCGCCGAAGCGGTCAACCGCAGCAAATGGGGAGTGCCCGACAAAGACGACTACCTCGCTTTCGTCGATGCCGCTTTCGATGCGATCCACCGCCTCGACCCCACGGCCAGAACTCTCGGTCCCAGCGTCATCGACTTCGAATGGTTCTACACTCTCTATTTCGACCACCTGGCCGGCGACCGCTTCGACATCGCCAACACTCTCCTCTACGTCGATCGGGTCCGCCAGCCCGAAAACGAACAGCACGGCTTCGACACCGAGGAGAAGATCCGCCTCTTCAAAGCGATCCACCCCGGGAAACCCCTATGGATCACCGAAGTCAACTGGCCGCTCAAAGATCAGGGGCGCTACAAACCCACCTCCAACAAAGAAGCGGTCAGCGAAACCCAATACCGCGACTATATGCTGCGCTACCTCATCATCGCCCTGGGGAGCGGCTACGTGGACCGGGTCTACTGGTGGCAACTCTTCGCCAAAGGCTACGGCCTCATCGACCACCTCACCCTCCGGCGGCGCAGCGCCTTCGACGCCCTGGCCGCCCTCCAGCGCCTCCTCCCCGGCAGCCGGCCGCTCGGGCACCGACACGAGGATGGGCTCTACGACTACCGCTTCACCCGGGAGGGGCGACGCTTCCGTCTCCTCTGGACCAAAGACGGGAAAAGCCGCCCCCTCCCCGCCGGCCTGCACTGCCGCACACTCGAAGGAACGGCCCCCGTCCTTAGACTCGGCCCCACTCCCATCTTTTGTCAGGAGAGACCGTGAAACTCGACCGACGCGAATCGACGCTGCTGACCCTGCTTTTTCTCGCCTACGCCCTGCTGCTCTTCTACCACATCGGTCACTATCCGGTCTGGAACAAGGACGAGGGGCTCTACGCCGACGCCGTACGTGAAATGATCGAACGGGGCAACTACCTCGACCCCTATTTCAACTACGAACACCGCTGGCAAAAGCCGATCCTCATCTACTGGGCCCTGCTGCCTTTCGCCAAGCTCTGGGGAGCCGACGCTTTCAGCCTCCGCTTCGCCCTCGCCCTGCTCGCTCTGGCCACCGTCGGGATCACCTGGGCTTTCGCCCGCAAACTCTTCCCGCAAAAGAGCATCGCCTTTCTGAGCGCCTTTTTTCTCCTCTCTTCCGCCGCTTTCATCCTGCAAGCCCGGCACATCGCGACGCATATGCTGCTGCTCTTTACCATCATGCTCTCTTTCTATTTCCTGGCCGATCTCCTGAACGGACGGCGCGGGCTGCGCACCGTGCTGTTCTTCGGCGCCAGCGTCGGCCTCGCTTTCCTGGCCAAGCTCTATGTCGGCGTCGTCTTTATCCTTGCGACGGGCTTCCTTCTGGGCTTCCCCGAGATTTGGCGCCACAAAGCCGCTTTCGTCAAAAAGGCGCTGCTGGGAACCGCGGCCTTCGCTGTCGTCGCACTGCCCTGGTATCTCTACATGATTGTGCACTACCGGGAGGCTTACCTCGATTTCGTCTACCACGAATTTTTCGACCGCATCGGCAAAAACATCACCGGCAAAAACGGCCCCTTTTTCTATGTCAGGGTTTTTTTCGGTAATTTCGCCCCCTGGTCGGTCCTCCTCGCTCCCCTCGGCCTCGCGGCCCTCTGGCACTACCGAAGCGACTGGTGGCGACGCCTTCTCGACAACCGAAGCCTTCTGCTGGTCCTGAGCGCCTTTTTCGTTGTCTTCGTCACCCTCTCGATCCCCAAATCCAAACTCCCGGGCTATCTCTTCTACCTCCAGGGTTTCGCCGCGATCCTGATGGCCGTAGCGATCGTCCACGCCCGCTTCGAGCGCTGGTTGCGCTGGCTGATGCTGGGGCTCCAAGGACTGCTCACCTTCGCACTCATCGCCATCTGGGTGCTCTATTTCGACTGGCGCTCTCTCACGTTCACTGTGATCCTCCTCGCCGCCGTCGCCCTCTGGTTCCTGCCGATGCGCACACCGCTGATCGGGGTTTTTCGCATCGGAGCGGTGATGTGGATGCTCTACTTCACGGTCCTGGGCAACATTTACGAAGCGATCCAACCCTACTTCGGCTACCAGCGTTTCGGTGAAGAGATCGTGGAGTTACGCAGCAAAAAGCCGCAGTTGAAAGTCTACGCCCTCGACGGCGGCCGCCAGTCGATGCCTTTCTACGCCCGGACCAAAATCCGGAACTTCCGCAAAGAAAAGCCCGACGCCTACCCCTACCTTCTCCTCGTCTCCCGAGAACATTTCGAAAAGCTCTCGCCGAATCTCCGCACCCGCATCCTCGACCGTTCCCTCTACTACAAGCACTCCGATAGCCGCGTCTGGCAAATCCTCAACATCGCCAAAGGCTATCGAAAGAACCGCCCCGATCGGACGGGCGAACTGCTGCTGGTAGAGGTATTGGGAGAGAAAAAGGGAAGTTAACGCCGCAGGTAATCCTGAAGGATCTGGGCGTGATCGAAACAAAGTTCCGAAAAGGGGATCGCTTCCAGCGGTACGATGCGCGCCGCTTTGGCGTCATCGGCTCCGACGGGAACCCCCTCCGCTTCGCAGACGAAGACGCAGCTGGCGGTATGAAAGCGCGGATCCCGCTGCGGGTCGCTGTAGACTCCCAGCAGCCGACGGATCCGCACCTCCAGGCCCGTCTCTTCCCGCATCTCCCGGACGCAGGCCGCTTCGACCCGCTCCCCCACTTCGACGAATCCGCCGGGCAGCGCCAGGCCTCGGGGCTCGTTCTTGCGCTCGATGAGGACGATCCCCCTGAGAGCTTCTCCCTCGTAAATCTCGATGATTCCGTCGGTAGCCAGATGCGGAGTTCGGATCATATCTTTCCTTTTTGATTCGGATGATAGCATAGTGTGCTTGGGATACAATCCACCAAAAGAACCCAAAGGAGATCCTCTTGGAAAAGCACGAAAACGCAGAGAACGCTCTTCAAATGCTCCTCGCACAGATCACACTCGACTGCAGCTCCGTCGAGGAGAATCTGCGCAAAATCATCGCCTGCATCGCCGGCCATCTGGAAACCGGGCTCTTCCTCTTCCCGGAGCTGGCCCTCAGCGGCTACCGTTTCGCCCATCTACGCGGTCTCACCGCGGCCGAGATCGACGAAGCCCTCGACCGGATCCGACAGGCACTAGCCCCCGGACAATGTGCCGTCGTAGGCGCTCCGAGGATCGAGGAGAACCGCTACTACAACTCCGCCTTTGTTCTCTTTCCCGACAAAGAGACTCTGACTTACGACAAAATAACCCTTACCGAAGCTGACGCGAAATTTTTCGAAGCGGGAGCAGAACCGCTGATCTTTTCCCACCGGGGACATCGCTTCGGAGTATTGATCTGCCGGGACCAGAACAACGTCGAACTTATCGGAAATTACCGAGGAAAGGTCGATGCGATGCTCCATCTCGCCGCCCACTACTACCTTCCCGAGACCGCGATCCGCAAAGATGACAAAAACGTCGCTTTCCCCATTGTCCGTGCGATCGACAGCGATACCCTCTGGTGCAAGGTCAACACCGTCGGCCACTGCGGGGAGAGCCTCTCCCTCGGCTCCAGCCTCATCGCCCTCCCCGACGGTACGGTTCACAGACAAGCCGGCCGCTTCGACGAGGAGAGGTTACTGTTTGCTCTGGATTAAATACGATGAGAGGGGAGGCTTCCCCCCGTTCGCAGCTCGGTAAAGCTGTAGGGCAGAAAGGGGAAAGATAGGAAAATTTTACGCTTTTTTCGCCAGGATTTCCCGCACTACTTCCCGATCGTCGAAGGGGTGCTTGACTCCGGCGATCTCCTGGGTCTCTTCGTCCCCCTTGCCCAGGATCAGCAGGATCTCCCCCTCCTCCAGCCCGTCGATGGCCCGCTCGATCGCTTCCCGGCGGTCGACGATGGCGTGGACGTTCTCTTTACCTTTGAGCCCGGCCAGGATTTCGGCGATGATCGCTTCGGGATCTTCGCCGCGGGGGTTGTCGCTGGTGACGTAGATCTTCTTGGCGAAGCGGCCGGCCACGGCGCCCATCCGGGGGCGTTTGCCACGGTCCCGATCTCCGCCGGCGCCGAAGACCACGACCAGATCCTTGTCCTTGAGGCTGTCGAGAACCCGATACATCCCGTCGTCGGTGTGGGCAAAATCGACGAGGATCGTCGGATCGGCGCTGACCAGCTCCATCCGGCCGCTGACCCCGCCGAAGTTTTCGACCATTTCGCAGATCTTCGCCAGCGGCTCCTCGGTCAGGAGTTTGGCCGAAGCGATGGCGGCGAGGAGGTTGTAGAGATTGAAAAGCCCCATCATATTGGAGGAGAAAGCCTCTTTCTCCTCGCGAAACTGCACCACGGCGCTGATGCCGTTTTGGAGGGAATAGGCCATCACTTTGAAAGTCGCCGGCTCTTCGACTCCGTACGTGTAGGCGTTGGCGGGATTGAAAGCGAGGGTTTTGATTTCGTCCTTGTTGAGAAGCTTCAAGGTATCGTCGGCGAAGAAGCGGCTCTTGACCTTCCGGTACTCTTCGACGGTGCCATGGTAATCCAGATGGTCCCGGGTAACGTTGGTATGGACTTTGAGAGCGAAATCGATCCCCTCGATCCGCTCCTGATCGATGGCGTGGGAGCTCACCTCCATCACGAAATACTCCGCCCCCGCTTCCCGGGCCCGCTTCATATTCCAGAGGGTCTCGAGAATGGAGGGGGTCGTCATATGCTTCCGCTCCAGGGGCCGGTCGTCGACAAAGAGTCCCCGGGTCCCCTGCAGCGCCGCCGAGCGTCCCAGGTCGATCAGCAGAGAGTAGATCAGCGCCGTCGTCGTGGTTTTGCCGTTGGTACCGGTGACACCGACCGTTTTCATCCCCTCCAGATTCCAGCGGCGGATCAGCTCTTCGGGAGTGATTGTGGGGGTTTCGGCGGGAAGTTCTCGGCGATAGGGGGCGTTCTGCTTCGTCGCGAGCAGCAGAGTGCCCGTTTCGAGCTCCTGCGTATTGTCCGTCAGTGTCTCGAAGCCGTCGTACGGGTAAGGGACCGTCACGCGTCGCTCTTTTGCAGCAGGGCGTAGAGGCCGTAGATCTCCTGATCGTTGCCGAAGCTCTCGCCCAGGGTATCGAGGTAATTGGCCGCCATCTCGTCGTAGCCCGCTTCGACCAGGCGCCGGATGAAGTCGATGAACTCCTCCCGGGTACGGATCACCACACGGGTGGAGAACATAATGTCCTCGAACGCCTCTTTGAAGCTGCCTTTCTCTTCGATCAGACGAACGAAGTCCTCGTAGCGGATCCCCTCGTCGAGCTGCGCCTCTTCCAGGCCGCCGAGGAGCTGCTCCTGGATCACGACACGGGTGGCGTAGATCGTCTGCATCAGCTGATCGATGATCTCCTCCGCGTTGTCGTTGGAGCTTTTGATCGCCTGATAGTAGTCGAAGAGCGCCTGGGCGTCTTCGTCGCTTTCCAGCCCCATATCGCTGAGAAAGACACCGATGCGCGCGTCTCTCATCTGCGGATCTTCCTGCAGCAGCAGGCTGTAAATCTTGATGGCGTTGTCATATTCACGCCGCAAAAACTGTTCTTCGGCCCGTTTCAACAATACATTCTTACTTGTCATATCTTCTTCCTCTTCTTTAAAAATTATTTTATCATATATTCAGATTCATATAAGCATATATGACGGAAAAACCCTGCAACCTATGTTGCATTAGCGGACTTTTTCTTTCAGGCGTTTCAGACGGGCGGCGGACTCCTCGAGTCGACGGCGGTCGATCTTCCCCTCCCGGACGAGCTTGACGATGAGCCGCACCAGCTTACGCGGCGACTCGATACGCCGGGGATCGAGCTGATTGCCGAAGAGCAGCAGATCATCTCCCGCCTCGATGGCGAGCTCGACGCTCCGAGCGAGGCTGTACCGCCGGGTAATGGCGCCCATCTGCAGATCGTCGGTAATCACCACTCCCCGGTAGCCGAGTTTCCCGCGCAAAAGGCCGGTGACGGTGCGCGCCGAGAGGGAGGCGGGATAGAGGGGATCGAGCCGTCGGTTGAAGACGTGCGCCACCATCACCGAATCGGCCAAGCCTCGGCGAATCAACCGACGGTAGGGCTCCAGCTCGACGGGTTGCCACTGCTGCGTCACATCCACAAATCCCTCGTGGGTATCCCCTAAAGAAGAGCCGTGCCCGGGGAAGTGCTTGAGCGCGGTGACGATTCCCTCGCGGTGCATCGCTTCAATGAACAGCGCGGAATAACGCGTGACCCTCTGCGCACTCTTGCCGTAGGAGCGGCCCCAGCCGACGATGACCCGATTGCGGGGATTGAGTGCCAGATCGACGACCGGAGCCAGATCGTAGTCGATCCCCTCCTGCGCCAACTCCTTTGCCATTTTCGTGAAACTCCTCTTCGCCGCGCTCTCTCCCGCTTCGGCGATGTCGGCGGCCCGGGGGAAACGGCCGTAAAAGCCGTCTTTGCTCTTGAGACGCTGCACCATGCCCCCCTCCTGATCGACGGCGATCAAGAGTTTGCCGTCCGGGCTACAGGCTTTGAGTTGCCGCGTCAAACGCTTCAACTGTGCGGGATCGACAATGTTTTTCGGCCGTTTCGGATCGACCGGATTGCGGTCGAAGAGAATCACACCCCCCAACCCGTAGCGGCGGATCTGCCGACATATCTCACTCTTCGGCCCCGCTTCGGTGCCGAAAAACCCCACCATCAGCATCCCGCCGGCGAGGCGCTCCAGTTGCCTCTCCTGCGCTCCCGACGCGAAGATCGGCAGTATCGCAGCCAATAAAAGGGTGAGAATCCCTCCGTAAAATCTCATTCCATCTCCAGGGTCATCAGATACATCTCTTCGCCGTCGATGATCTCCGTTTGGATGCTTCCGCATTTCGGGCAGACAAGCTTCAACTCCTCCAGCATTGTCTCTTGGCCACACTCCCGACAGCGGATCACTACCGGCTGGATGTTCATCACAAACTCCGCATCTTTGCAGATCGTACCCTCTTTGAAGGTATCAAAAGCCGTTTGCAGCAAATCGGGCTCCACGCCGCTCAAAACCCCGATTTTGGTGACCACTTTGGTGATCTTTTTCGCATTGTGTTTGGCGGCGTGGCTTTCACACTGATCAAGCAGGGCTTGAACTATGGAGTATTCGTGCATTGTTTGAACCTTTCGGGGGTTTTGGCGGGGCATTGCTTGTAGACAAACTCCCGTCGCAGCGTATGGAAAGGGCTCTTCGGATCCCAAAACTGAGGGTGCATAATCTCGAGCTCTTCGCGTTTGGCCGCCTCCAACGCCGCTTTGCCGGAGTCTATCCGATCGGCTTTAACGTCCAACCGATCGTAGTAACGATCCTCGTCACTGAGCAGTGCCCGGCAATAGGCTTTGAGGGCCTCGTCATACTCTTCGGCGGGCAATACGTGATCGATCATCCCGATCGCTTGGGCTTTGGGGGAGCTGATCGGTAGACACTCTTCCAGCAACTTTCTCGCCGTCTCTTTGCCCACTCGCCTAGGCAACGTCCAGGTGTGGTATTCGCTGCCGCTGAGTCCCAGGGTTTTGTAGTGGGGATTGAGCACCACCCCCTCACGAGCGACGATTTTGTCGCAGGCCAGGCCCAAAAAGACACCGCCGGCACCCGCATTTCGCCCGATAGAGGCGACGGTGAGCACCTCCTCGGCGTAGAGGATCGACGCGATCAAATCGTTCATAGCGTTGATGTTGCTCCAGCCGTCTTCGCCCTGTTTTTTGCTGTCCTCGAGGATGTTGAGGTGAATGCCGTTACTGAAAAATTCGCGCCCTCCCATCAGCACCAGCACTTCACAGCGCTCTTTGAGGTACTCGATCGCGTATTTGAGGCGGATGCACTGATCCGCACTCATCGCTCCGTTGTGAAAGTCAAAGTACAGATAGGCGATGCCGCCCTTCTCTTCGGCCCAGATTTCGTAGAACGTCTCATAACTGCGATCGAAAATCAGGGGGATACGCCGTTCTTTAACACCTTGGATTCGCTCTTTGAGCACATAAGTAGCCGGAAGCTTGAAGCGCCCCGGCTCTTTGAGGTGGCTGATCCAGACCGCGCCGTCGCCGGTTTTGAGGCAGACGGCACCGTTGCGTTTGGCCAGGACGGTTTTGATCGGTGCCTCGGCAAACTCCACACCCAAGCGCTCCTCGTTGTGGGCGCCGAAAAGGTGGCACGGCATCCCGGCGATCTCATCCAAAACGCCGGGGAGAGAGTCGCTGAGGTTGATCTTTTTGATAATCGTCCCGGTATCGTCCCTTTTCCAGTCGATGGAGCGCTCTTTTTGGGTAAAGCGCGGGTGCATCGGAGCATCGAGTTGCGGGATTTGCCGGCCGCTCTTGTGTGCTTCGAGCAAATCAGGCAGCATCGCCACGGCGGCTTGGGTCACCTCTTGACGATAGAGGGAGGCTTTGGTGGCTTCTTTTCGCACCGAAATAGCCGCTTCGGCCAAAATATCGCCGCCGTCGAGCTCTTCGGAGGCTTCCAGCCAAACCGCTCCCCACGACTCGGTGTCGCGACTGAGCGCGTGTTCTAAAGAATCGGGCCCCCGATCGCCCCGGGGACCGGGGTGGAAGATGTAGGTGGGGCGAAGGGTGTAGACCTTCGGAGGGATGTAGCGGCGCAGATAGGGAGCCAGCACGATCTCGGGGTCGTGTTCAAGCAGCTCGCTTCGCATTTGCTCAGGACTCACGGCATAAACCACGCAAACCTCGTGCCCCAGATCTATCAGGCGGCAAAAGACGGCTTGGGAGAGGGAGTTGAAAGCCGAAACCAAGAGAGCGATACGCATCTTAAACTTTGAGATAAGAGTTTTTCACGTGGGGCGAAGCCCCGCCCCAATGACCAGTGACCAATGACCAATGACTCGACGAAGTCGTTTCCATCAACAAATCCTCGGCAGCAACTCCCCCGTCGGCAGCTCCAAAAAGCGCCGCGTACCCCACTCGCTCTCTAACACCACACGGTCGGGATGACTCGTCGTGACCGTGCCGATCAGCGCGGCGCTCTCGCAACCGGGGAAAGCCTCCAAAATCTCCAAAGCCATCGGCACCTCGGCAGGATCCAACGCCGTCACGAAGGTCCCCTCGTTGGCCAAGGCCGTAGGTTCAAAGCCCAACATTTCGCAAATCCCCCGCACCTCTTCGCTGACGGGAATCGCCCCCTCTTCCACTTCGATGCAGAGCTCGTTGGCCGCGGCCCACTCATTCAGCACCGCCGCCAAACCGCCCCGGGTGGCGTCGCGCAGGGCGTGGGGGCGGATACCGCCATCCAGCAGGCTCGCCACCTGAGGCCACAAGGAGGCGCAGTCGCTTTGCAGAGCGCTCTGCATCTCCAACCCCTCTCGGGAGACGAAGATCGTCGCCCCGTGGCGGCCGATGTCACGACTGATGACGATAGCGTCGCCCTCTTGGATGTTGCGAATACCGATACCCTGCGCCTGCACTTCGCCGATACCCGTGGTGTTGATAAAAAGCCCGTCCACCGTCCCTTTGGGGACCACCTTGGTATCACCCGAGACAATGATCGCATCGTTCGTGGCCAGCTCCTTCTTCATACTCCGCACGATTCGCTCCAGCTTTCTCGTTTCAAATCCCTCTTCGATGATGACCGAAAGGCTGAGGTATCTGGGCGCCGCTCCCATCATCGCCAGATCGTTGCACGTCCCGCAGATACTGAGCTTGCCGATGTCGCCGCCGGGGAAAAAGAGGGGCGAGACGGTAAAGCTGTCGGTGGTCATCGCGGGATTTTTCAGCGAAGCCAACAAGGCGGCATCCTCGCCCCGGTCCAAAATCTCGTTGCCCAGATGCTTCCAGAAAATCTCGTGAATGAGGGCCTGATTCTCCGCACCGCCGTTGCCGTGGGCCAGAGTAACGGTTTTGGTCATGAAGCTCTTCCTTCGGTTAAATCTTTCGGTGAAAGGATTTTGATCGATTCAAAATTTTTCAGACGCAGGAGTTTTCGATCTTGGGTGACCAAAATATCAACGCTGTGCCGGTATGCCGTTTGTAACATCAAAAGATCCTCCAGGTCATCAAAAACCTTTTCGTTGAAAAGAAAAAAGGCGTAACGGGTATCGTGGGCATCGAAAAAGAGCGGTTCGATCTCTTCCATCATTTTTTGCATCGCATGGACAACCATCTGTTTATCGATCTTTTTGCGCTCTGTCAGAATATAAAACATCGTCGTTATGGCATCCGAAAAGAGGAAGAATCGGTTGTGTAGATTTTCTTCGGTATCAAGATACCATTGAGCCGTATCCGAAGCGTTGTCTCTTGTTCGGTCCAGTAAATCAAGACAAATATTGGTGTCAAGTAGAAAATTCATTCGAAACGGGAACTCTCTTTGTAAAATTCATTTCGCATCTCTTTGTAAGACTCATTCCCGATCATGCCATCAAGCATTCCGATGAAGCTGCCGTCTCTTTTATTGGCGCTTTTTTCGATTTCGTCCAGAATTTCGGGATTTTTGACGACCGCTTTGAGATAGAGTGTGATGGCCTGAGTGAGGTTTTTGTGCCGTTTTTTCAAAATCTTTTGCGCTTCATCGACTAAGGTCCGATCGAAAAGAAAATTTTTGCGGACTTGTAGTGCTTTCATAACGGTTTACCTCTCAATTTTTATACATATTACTGAAATATGTATTGCTTGTCAATGTAGCAGATCCCCATACTTGTAATAGGCCGCGCAAGCCCCCTCGCTACTGACCATACAACTCCCCAGGGGCTTTTGGGGGGTGCAGGCGGTGCCGAAGACCTGGCATTCGGTGGGCTCGGCCATCCCCCGCAATATGTCGCCGCAGATGCAGAGTTTGTGATCTTCGATCTCTTCGATAGGCAGAATGTCGCGATAGACCACTTCCGCGTCGATGGAAGCATACTCGTCCCGTAGCTTCAGCGCACTATCTGGGATATTGCCCAAGCCCCGCCATTTGAAAAGGGGGCGTTTTTCAAAGTAGCGTCCGATCTGCTTTTGGGCCGCCACGTTTCCGTCCATCGTCACGCTGCGGCGATACTGGATCTCCAGCTCGCAGCGATTTTGCACGCATTGTCGCACCAGCATCAGCACCCCCTCCATCACATCCACCGGCTCGAAACCGCTGACGACTACCGGACGGCCGTATTTTTCGGGAAACTCTTTGTAGATTTTGGCCCCGGCGATGACACTGACGTGGCTGGGGCCGATGAAGGCGTCGATGCGGTTGTTGTAGCTATCCACGTGTTCGTCGCGGCTGTCGATGAGTTCACGCATCACTTCGGGCACGGTGACGTGGTTGACGTGCACCAGCAGATTTTTCAGCCCCAGCTTCTGGGCCCGGGCGATCATCGCCGCGGTCATCGGGGTAGTGGTCTCGAAACCGATGGCGAAAAAGATCACCTTTTTATCGGGGTTTTCTTGGGCAATCTTGATCGTATCGAGCGGGCTATAGACAAAGCGCACATCGGCCCCGCGGCTTCTGGCGTCTTGCAAGCTGCCCTGAGAGCCCGGTACCTTGATCATATCCCCAAGCGTGACCAGGATCACCTCCTCCTGCATCGCCAAAATATAGGCGTGGTCGATCCGCTCTTTTGGCATGATGCACACGGGGCAGCCTGGGCCGTGGATGAAGCGGATGTTGTGGGGCATCAGCTGTTTGAGACCGTACTTCATGATGGTATGGGTATGGCCGCCGCAGACTTCCATAATGCGGATTTCCCGATCCAGCTTCGCCGCCTCCTCGTGAATGAGCTTGGAGAGGGCCTTGATCGTCGCCGGATCGCGAAAGTCGTCATACAAATTTTTAAGTTGCAGCTTCACAGTTGTCCCCATCCAGTATTGCCTGCCGCCTCTCCTCTTCGTCCATTAGGGCCAAAATTTCTTTATAGGTCTCGATGGAAGCCAAGGCATCCTCTTCGCTGATGATGTTCATCGCGAAGCCGATGTGAATGAGTACGTAATCGCCCACTTTGACCTCATCCTCGACAAAATCGATCCCCACTTCCCGCTGCACCCCCATCGTATCGACGACGGCGGTGGCTTTGGCTTTGTCGATTTTGACCACTTTGCTCGGTATCGAAAGGCACATAAGATCTCCTATCGCATTTTTCGTTTGAATTCGATCCAGTCGATCACTTTTTGGATCGTCTCGGGCTCTTTGATGTTGACTTCCAGGATGTCCACACCGGGCTTGATCCGCCGGGCTTGGGTCTTTTCGTGTTCGATATCGTAGTCGAAATAGGGCAGCAGATCGGTTTTGGTGATGAGGACCAGATCGGCCTGGCGGAACATCACGGGATATTTTTCGATCTTGTCACCCCCTTCGGGTACGCTGACCAGCACGATGTTCAGATGTGTCCCCACATCGTAGCTGGCGGGGCAGACCAGGTTGCCCACGTTTTCGACGAAGCAGACGTCGATCTCCTCCAGCGGCATTTCGTGCAGTCCCTTGTGGACCATAAAGGCGTCCAGGTGGCAGGCACTCCCCGTGGTGATCTGATAGGCGGGGATCCCTTTTTCGCGGATGCGGTCGGCATCCCGGTTGGTCTCCAGGTCCCCTTCGATGACGCCGAAGCGAAAGGGCGCCGTCTCAGCCATCGTCTCCAGCAACGTCGTCTTGCCGCTGCCGGGAGAACTCATCAGATTGATCGCCAACACCCCGTGGCGGTCGAAGTGCTCCCGGTTGTGTTGCGCTTCGTGGTCGTTTTTTTCCAGGATCTTGCTAATGACCTCGATGGTTTTCCCGTCGTTGAGCTGCGGGTTGTGATGCAGCGTCTCGTGGGCCGCCTGATGGGTATGACTGTGGTGATCGTGGTCGGGATCGTGATGGTGATGATCGGTGATGCTACAGCCGCAATCTTTACACATATTTTCTCCTTCTCAAAAATGTAGATGGTAGTGGGAATGGACAAACTTTTTATGCCGATGCTTATGCTTGTGAATCAGGTTGGCTTGAACGAGTAGGTCGAGATCTTCCATCAGACTCTCCATATCCCCGTCATAGACGACGCGATGGCTCTCGTCCAGCACGACAGCCCGTCGACAAGACTCGTAGGCTACGCTCAAGTCGTGCGTCGCAAGGACGATCGTCGTATCCAACTCCGACAGCAGATCGATCAACCACCCCGTCGTTCTGGGGTCCATTGCCGTCGTGGGTTCATCCAAGAGCAAAAGTTCGGGCTCATAGGCTAGAATCGAAGCCAGGATCACCTTCTGTTTCTCGCCGCCGCTGAGTTTCAGCGGAGATTTGTCCAAAAGGTTTCGCACTCCAAAGGTTTCGGCGATTCTGTCAATACGCTCCTCGATATCCTCAAATCCGAATTCCCGCAGAGAAAACGCGATTTCGTCATAGACCGTAGGGTTGAAAATCATCGCGTCAGGGTTTTGAAACAAAATACCCACATCAGGGCGCAGTCGCTTGGCGTATTTTTTGTCGACTTTTACCTTGTGAAACAGGTACTCGCCCTTTGTCGGAAAATAGAGTGCCGCCAGGATACGAAGCAGCGTCGATTTGCCGCTGCCGTTGCTGCCGAGGACGGCCACCCTCTCTCCCTTGTCGATCTGCAAACCGACTCTCTCCAGCGCAAGGACATCGTCATAGCGATAGCTGACGTTTCGCACTTCAATCACGGAAAAACCCTCTCGCTTTCATCGCCAACGTGCGCTCATTCGCATCATAGAAAGACTTTTCCAAAAAAAACTCAAACGCTCGCGCGATAAAGGCGGGGTTTTTGTCTTTAAGCCGCCATCCTCTTGAGAGGTAAGCCAACCGAAGCTCCTCAAAGCTTTTTTTGTAGGAAAAAATTTGTGACAAAGCGATCGTGGTCAGGTAGCTGAGGTCTTTAGAGAAACCGACGATTTGGACAATGGAGTAGTGAGTAAAAAACCAAAAGACGAAATAGGTCAAAAGATAGACTTTGAGGTTGATGTAAAACAGATACTCCCAGGGGGTCTCGTGTCGCCACAGCGCCATTGCCGCATATCCCAAGCTGACCCCTAGATTGAAGATCAAAATGGAGCGAATCACGCGAATCGTCAGAGGCACGATTTTTGGAAAGCTCACGATCCAAAGCGCTATCAATGCGGTAAACAGGTATGCAAGATGATGCAGACTCAACAGGGTAAAAAAAGCCGCGACGAAAAAGAGTCTGGCCGAGAGAATCTTATTTTTTTGCAAGGATTTTTCCTATCATCATCCACAAAAGATAGATCAACACGACTCCGACAACGGCACTAAGGTAGTATCCCGTTACGCTTCCGGTTCCGGGGGCCGTATACTCAGGAAGCAAGGGATGAAGCGCCGAGTGAAAATGCTTCATACCTTCAGGGATGAAGCCCAGTTTCTCGGCGTAATAGTGCACATCCCACTCCCCCCAGGCCTCCGCATCGGTCAAAAGCCCCAACGGAACGCACGCAAGCATCACGGCCACGATGGGCCATATCCTCTTGACATTCATACTTGTCCCTCTCTTTTTTTCAAAAATGTGTAGACGATTTGCGTAAAGACACCCTCGATGACCCCGAAGATCAACAGATGCGCCGTCATCATCGCGGGGACCGTCACCTCCAAACCGAAGGGAAAGTAGAGGGGCTTGCCTGCCGCGTCACTAAAGAGCCAGGGCTGTATGCCCAACACCACAGCATCGCACAAAGCGGCGGCATTGATGGAAACCCATCCCGCGATAAAGGGGGCGAATTTTGTTTTTTCCTTCAAAGCCTGGTAAACGGCGTAGCCGGCAAACGCCGCGATAAAGGCCATATCGAAAGCGTTGACGGCCCAAGTGGAGATCCCGCCGTCCCCAAAGACGAGCGCTTGAATGAGCAGGACGAAAGAGACCGCGATAAAGGCGACCCAGGGCCCAAAGAGTATCGCCAAGAGCGCCGTCCCGATGGCATGCCCGCTCGTGCCGCCGGGAACAGGAATGTTGAACATCATCACCAAAAAGCTGAGTGCGCTGAGTGATCCGAGCAAGGGAAGGGTTTTCTCATCCAAAAACGATTTGAGTTTGCGAAATCCATACGCCCATAACGGGAGCATCACCGCATAACTTGTCGCGACCGTCGCCGGTGAGAGATACCCGTCGGGAATATGCATATGCTCTCCTCTGTTCCATCCGATCTATTCTATGTCACTGAATACCTATTCAGTTTTCTCTGTATTGTAACGCGTTATCATAAAAGCGTTATGAAACCTGGAGATTCCTATATAGTATCCGGACCTTTTCCTTTGGAGCATTGCCCTTTTTGCGGCAATGACACTCTCTACGGACTTTCAGACGGTCGCGTCAAATGCAGTCGGTGCAAACGGCGCTATTCGGTTAAAAAGTTGCAAAGGGAGAGGCATCTTGTCAACCTCTTTTGCCGGGAGTACAACGCATTAGCCGCTTCCAAAGAGGCGAGGGTCAGTTACGTAACGGCCAAAAACTTTTTCGACCGTGTCCGCCGCCGCCTGCCCGTGCTGCTCGAGGCCGATTACGAACAAAACCGCGACCGAATCGCGGAATACGACGAGTACCTCTACCTCGACCGTTCCAAACGTAAGGACAAACGCCGGATCTTCGATGCCCACAATCTTCTCACCTTCGACTACGGCGGACGGGTTTACTCAATCCTGATGCCGCCGCTGGATCGCTTCAAACAAGCCTATTTGGATGACGGATTGGAGGAGGTCTATTACCGGGAGTTCTCCCGTTTTCTCAACATCCACCGCATCGCCCGTCTCAAAAGCCGCCACAACACCATCGTACGGTTCTGGGCCTTTTTGGATGAACAGATGAAGCGCCATCGTGGCGTGAATCGGGAAAACTTTTTCTACTACCTCAAAGAGGCGGAGTTTTTGTTCAACTATCCGATGCCGGATAGAGAGGCTATATTGAGAAGTATATTGACGTATTAAAATAGAATTTATGGTAATATACTTCTGTAATAAATATAAAATTACGGAAGTATAATGAAAAATATACTCATAGAGCAGAACCGTCACTGGTCGGGCAAACGATACGGCGGTGTGCGGCGCCACAAACTTGATAAACTCATCTCCTACCTTCCCCTTCGACAGATCATTGCCGTCACAGGCATACGCCGCTGCGGAAAAAGCACCCTGGTTAAACAGGCAATCGATCATCTCGTAGATAGCGGCGTCGATGCGAAAAATATCCTCTTTGTCAATCTTGAGCATCCGGCTTTCGTCGAAAAGAGAGAGAGTCCGATGCTGCTGGAAGAGATTTATGAAACCTATCTGAAACTGATGAACCCTACCGGAAAGGTCTATTGTGTTTTCGATGAGATTCAGTATGTCAAAGAGTGGCAGGTGGCGATCAAGAACCGTTACGAACTGGGAGAGATCAAGTTTATCATAACCGGTTCAAACTCTTCGATGCTTTCGAATGAATTGACGACGCTGCTCAGCGGTCGCAGTTTGACGATCGAGCTGGATACCTTTTCGTTCGCCGAGTATCTTGATTATCAAGCGATTCCCTATGCTACGGAGTTGGAGCGGCTCACCCATCGCATTCCCATCGCCCGGGCCAAAGAGAGCTATCTGAAGTGGGGCGGTTTCTATGAAGTGTTCACCATCGAAGACGATCTCGTCCGTCAGGAGCTATTGACCGCCTACGCCCGCAATATCATCTACCAAGATATCGTACCTCGATACAAAATCCGCCATGCCGAAACGGTGGAGAGACTCTTTTTCTATCTTTTGGGTATGGTCGGCGGCATCCTCAACTACGCCACCCTTTCAAAAATTTTTGATATCAGCGACAAAACCGTACGGGAGTATATGCGCTATTTCGAGGATGTCTTCTTTTTTCATCGTATCGATCGCTTTCATACCAAACCCAAAGAGCGCATCCGATCCACCAAAAAACTCTATCTCGGTGACAACGGCTTTTTACAAATCGCACCGAAGCATTCAGAAAATCTTGGAATCGCATTGGAAAACGGCGTTTTCAACCTGCTGCGCAACCGCTGCAAAGAGGTGACCTATCTCAAGGAGAATGTGGAAATCGATTTCAAGTGCGAAAAAACGCTCTATCAGGTCGCCTGGCGGATCGACGATCCTGCCACCCGCAAAAGGGAGACGGAAGCCTTCAAAAAACTCGATCCCGAGGGAAAATATTCCCATCGAATCGTCACCTATGAGGATCACAAAGAGATAGAGGGGATCGACATCCTCGATTATGAAACCTTCGCGCTGGCGGAAAAAATTTAGATTTGTTGTAGCGCGTAATAGAGCTGCCCCAGGGCGATCGCCGCATCGTTCGGTGGTAGAAATTTGGAGAGCATCAGCCGTTGGGCGAAGGGCTGAGCCAAACAGCTCTCCAGCAGAATGCGGTTTTGAAAGACTCCGCCGGCCAGGACGATGGGAAAGTCCGGATGACGCTCTGCAACCTTGGCGACAAGATCAGTCAAAGCCGCCACGAAGGCGTGGGCGGTGTCTCTTTCGCCCATAGCCAGGGCGCGAACCAGGGGCGCCCAGTCGATCATATCGCCGTCGATCTCAAAAAATCCGCTTTCAGCCGCGACGCCATCGCTACCCCACGCTTCCAGACGCAAACCGCTTTCGCCTTCGTAGCTTTGAAACTGACATACCCCCGCCAGGGAAGCCACCCCGTCGAAGAGTCGCCCCATCGAACTGCCGATCGGCGCGTTGAGCCCTTTTTCCCACGATTGATGCAGCAGACGGATTTCCGCGGGTTTAAAGGCTCGAACCGTGGGGTTTTCCATCGCCAAGATTTCATCGAGCCCAAAGAGCTCGAAAAGCAACGCCAAGGCCACGCGTCTGGGCTCTTTGATGGCCTTTTCGCCCCCGAGGAGCCGAAAGGGGCGTAAGTGGGCGACACGCTCGAAGCCTTGGGTATCGGCCAGCAGCACCTCTCCGCCCCAGATCGTGCCGTCGGTGCCGTAACCCGTCCCGTCAAAAGCGAAGGCCAATACTTTCTCCCGATAGCCGTGCTCCGCCATCACCGCCAAAACGTGAGCGAAATGGTGCTGCACCTGATGAATTTTGGATTTTGGATTTTGGATTGTGAATGCTTTTGCCCATTTTGTGGTTTCGTAATTAGGGTGCAGGTCACAGACGATCTCTTCGGGACTGACATCGTAAAATCGCCGGAACGTTTCGACCGTGCGGGCGAAATACTCCATCGCTTCGATGCTGTTCAAGTCTCCGATATGGGGAGAAACAACGATTTTATCCTCAAGGGAGAGCGCGACGGTGTTTTTTTGATTGGCGCCGACGGCCAAAACGGCAGAGGCGTTTTTTGAATCGGCGGTCAGGCTCAAAGGGGCGATACCTCGGGCCACCCGCAACCACTGCACCCGATCACCGATGATCTGTGCCACACTGTCGTCGCAGGCGTTGACGATTTCCCGATCGTGGTCAAGGACGGCATCGACGACGTCGCCCAATTTTTGACGCAGCACCTCCCCGTCTCGTAGGATCGGTTCGTCGGAGAGATTGGCGCTGGTGGCCACAAGCGGGCGATTCAGCCGTTCGAGCAGCAGAGTATGCAAGGGGGTATACGGCAGCATCAACCCGATACGTCCGATTCCAGGTGCCACCGCTTCGGCCACGGTTTTCTCTCCCTCTTTCTTATCCAGAAGGACGATGGGGCGCTCTTTCGAGCAGAGGAGTTCCCGTTCTCTGTCGTTCACCGCTGCCAGCTTTTCGGCCGCTTCGAGAGACGCCATCATCAAAGCGAAGGGTTTGGCGGGACGATGTTTGCGCTCCCGGAGACGTTGCACCGCCGCTTCGTTCAAAGCGTCGCAGACCAGATGAAAGCCGCCCAACCCCTTGATCGCTACGATCTGGCCCGCTTCGATCCGCCGGGTCGTCTCCTCGAGGAAAATTTCACTCGCCGTTTGAGGATTGTCCGCACCGTCAAGCTCTTGCCAACGGTTGTCAATCTTCTGCCAAAAGCTCAATCTCGGTCCACACTCCCAGCAGCCGATAGGCTGGGCGTGATAGCGACGATCGGCGGGGTCTTCATATTCACGGCGGCAGGCGGGGCACATTTCAAAAGCAGCCATTGAGGTGTTGGGGCGGTCGTAGGGGACGGTCCGGAGGATGGAATACCTCGGTCCGCAGTCGGTGCAGGTGATGAAGGGGTAGTGATGGCGACGGTTTGAGGGATCGTGCATCTCCGCCAGGCACGCATCGCAAAGGCTCATATCGGGAAGCACCGCGACACGTTTCTCTTCCCGACTTTCAGAGTGGACAATGTGGAAACTTTGTAAACCTTGAGCTTGACACGCTTTGACAAGCAACGAATCGATACGGGCCAGGGGAGGCTTCTCGCTTCGCAGACGTTTTTGAAAGCGTCTCAGCGCCTTCTGCTCGCCTTCGATATGCAACGTCACCCCTTCCGCGTCGTTACGTACCCAACCTCGTATCCCCTCTTCTTCGGCCAGTCGATAGACAAAGGGGCGAAACCCGACCCCCTGCACCAGGCCGCCGATCGAAATACTGTACGCTTGACTCTTTTCGGGAGACACTAAATTGAGCCCTCCGAATACCGTGTAGGAGAGCTATCCAATGCGATCCGATTGGAAAAATAGGGTTGGGAGATCTGGAATTTACTCAAAATCCGACTGAAGAGGACCGAATTGGCAAAAAGATCCCCCATCAGGAGGAAGGAGTCGATCTTGAATTGTCGCTTTAGCTGTCCCAGCACGGAGACGACCATATCGCCGTAGGCCTCGAAAATACTGTAGGCGAGATAGTGAGGATCGGTACCGGCAAGGCGAAAACTCATAATCGAACCGATCATCGCGGCGTAATCGAAGTCCCCCTCTTTGAACTGCATATCGATTTTGAGACCGCCGTTGCCGTGGAACTCCAGAGCTTTGTCGCTCAACGCTTCAAATCCCGGATCGTCCAGACCGAGAATCAATGCAATCGTCGTAAAGAGATCGATCGACTCATCCGAGGATTCGTTCAACTTCTGAGCGGTTTCGGGAAAACGCTCAGAGAAATTTTCCAGCAGACGTTTGCGACGGGAATCCGACTGCATCTGCGCAATCGTCTTTCCCAACGAAAAGGGGTGGAAGAGAATCGCCTTTTTGACCCCGATATCGTTGGCTACGGGAAAGCTCACCCCGTGCCGACGGCTCAAATACGCCCCGATCGCCTCTGAGACACCGGCTTCTTTTCGGACATTCAGGAAACGGTTGAGTACGGGGTCTTCGTGCAGCGGTTCCAGCGATGCACTGATTCGGTTGTCGTAAATCATATGCAGATGTTCCTGGACCAAAACCGCATCGGGCTCCCCGTCCCTTTCATCGAAAAAGAGGGTCGTGATCCCGCTCTCTTTGGCGTTGAGGGCCGCCAAGACGCTTTTGACGTTGTAGGGGGCTTTGAGACGAAGAAATTTTTTGCCGGTGAGCGTCTGAAGTTCGGGATCTTTTACGGTGACTTTGAGGGTCGGTTTTTCGATGGAAAAGAGCGCGTTGATCTCTTCGTCGGTAACGAGAAAGAGTTCCCGTACCTTCGAGGTGTCGCAGAGCAGGACCGTATCGTTGCCGTTGAAGTGGGGAGAGAAGTAGGTGCTGTCTTGATCCTCGTAGACTTCGTCGTTGGCATAGTGGGTACAGACGACCGTATCGTCCAGAAAGCGCTCACTGGCGGGATCGGTGATCTCTTCCAGGCAGCGGGGGCAAGGGGCCAACGCATAGACGGGAGAGCGAAAACGCTCGGCTTTCGGTTGGGTATCGGCCCGCTCTGTCCTGATCTCGCCCAGAAAGATCGAATGGGGCAGATACTTCTGCGTGTAGGTGCTGAAACGCTCCAGAGCCTTCGGATCCTCTTCGGAGAGAATCAGTGTGATCGTTTTGCCGTTCTGTTCGACGCTCCCTTTGACACCGCTTTCGTCGATGGCGGCTTGGAGAAAACCGGCGAAATATTTGTGTTCGATCTTGAATCGGATGGTTTGGACGATGGACATTGTTCACCTTGGTTATTGGTATATTGGTGTATTGGTTATTGGAATGTGGCTTCGCCCCGATGAAATTCCTACTTTATTACCTCTTATCTGACTTTTCGCGGGGCGGTAGGATTGGCATAGAAGTCGATCACCTCATCGAGGCTTAGCGGTTTCGCTTTCGGCTTGACCGTCACTCCGCTTCGCTTTAGCTCATCCAGAGCGGTATCGACAAAGGCGGGAAAAGCCGTTTTGAGTGTGTCACTCAACCCCGCTTTGACGCTCAGAATATCTTCGGGGACGATCCCGATGATGTTGACATCGCTGAGATTGCCGTTGAGGGCGGCGATTTCGAGCATCTCCACGATCTCCACCTCGTGAGCGGTCTGTTTGTAGCTGCCTAGGCCCAGCAGCTCTTCGCCCGGGATATTGTAAATCGATCCGGGAGAATCGTTTTTCATCGTGATCGTATCGAGGATGATCACCTTGTCGTAGTCGGTGTAGTAGGTCATCAGCTGAAAACCCAGCACCCCGCCGTCGACCAGCGTCACATCGCCGTCAAAGTCGTAATTTTCCGCCAGGTATCGCTGGGCATAGACCCCCACTCCTTCATCGCGGAAGATCACCGTCCCCGCACCGACAACCGCTAGTCGCAAACCGTTCCTTTTTTGGGTCGTCTTCTCATTTCTCTTTCGCGAACTTGCTACCGCCGAAGGCGATGGCGATATCGCCCTCCTGCCAATAGATGGTACGCCAAACCTGATAATAGATGTGGAACATCACCCAAACGATGATGAAATACATACTCATATGGTGCCAGTAGCGTACATCCATATTGGTACCGCCGGTGAAGGCGACGGTCCAGTCGGTCGCCCAATGCAGCAGTGCCGGCCACCAATCCCCGATGCTACTGTGCCCGCTCTCCAATCCCTGAACATAGAGTTGCAATCCGGTAAAGAGCATCCAGACCAGCAACAGGTGAAAGATCAGAAAATAGACGGTATTGAAGCTGTCGGCGTGGCTGGAGTCGAACTTCTTGACCCGGTTGAAGGTGATCAGATTGAGAAAGACCGCGAAAAACTCCACGATATTCTTCGGCGTCGGCAGAAGCTTCAAGATCGGCTTCTCAAAACGGCTGAAGAAGTAGAGATAGGCGATAACGATCGAGCTCACATCAAAGATGATCGCCGCCATCAGATGCACCCAGCGGTTCCAGGCCATCACGTATTTATCCACCGCCGGTTCGGCGATAAGGGTCTGATAGTAGGGATGACCGATGTAGAGGCCGGTGATCACCGCCGCCACCATACAGATCGCCACGACCCAGTGATTGATCCGCATAAAGGTCGTCATCCTCTTGACTTTTTTGTATCCGGCTTTCATTGGATGCCTCCTTTAGACGCTACAGCTCGTGCTGACTTTGAAACTGCCCAGCTCCTTGCCTTTGGTATCGACGATATGCACCGCACAGGCGATGCAGGGGTCGAAGCTATGGACGGTGCGCAGAATCTCCAACGGCTGCTCGGGATCGGCCACCTTGGTGCCGATCAATGCCGCCTCGTAGGCGCCCATACGCCCTTTGCCGTCGCGGGGTGATGCGTTCCAGGTCGAGGGAACGACGGCCTGATAGTTTTCGATCTTGCCATCTTTGACCTTGACCCAATGGCCCAAGGCACCCCGGGGCGCCTCCTCCAAACCGTAACCCTTGGCATCTTTGCTCACGGCATCAAAATCGAATTCCGTCCAGGTACTGTGGTCCCCGGCGGCGACATTGGCGGCCAGTTCATCGATCCACTCCATCATCACGTCGGCCATCATCTCCGTCTCGATGGCCCGGGCGGCGGTACGCCCTACGGTAGAAAAGAGTACTCCCGCCGGTGCCGATTTGTCCAGACCCAACAGGTGCCCCAGGCGATCCAGGAAGCCCGTCACATATTTGGTAATTCGCTCGTCTTTGGAAGCGACCCCGACAACCATTCGTGCCAGAGGACCCACTTCGACCCGCGTATCCCCGAAAACAGGTGCTTTGATCCAACTGTATTTCTCCTCGGTTTTCAGATAGGCCAAGCCGTCGGCTTCCTTTTTCAAGCCCGTATACTCCGGGATTGTCGTCCCGTTGAAGGGGTGCTGAGGCGCGGGAGCCTTGTACCAGCTGTGGGTGACATCCTCGGTCACCTTCGCCTGATCGAAGGGGATTACCTTGCTCAAATCCCCGTTGACGACTACCCCTGAAGGGAAGAGAAGCGACGCTTTATAGAAGTCGTTGTCGTCCAGACGGAAGCCGCCGTAGGTCATATAGTTCTTCAGTCCGGCACCGGTACCGTCGAGAGCTTCGTCGGCGTAGACGGTGCCCGCCATCGCGATGTCGGCCAAATAGGCGTTTTTGATGAAGTTACGGGCTTTGGTCAGGATCGATTTGAACTCGGCGTTGCGGGCGGGGTTGATAATGTCCTGCACACAAGTGACCCCGCCGACGACGATGCTCTGGGGATGGGGCATCTTGCCCCCGTAGATCGCCATCAGCTTGGACATATCCCGCTGCAGATCCAAGGCCTGTAGATAGTGGGCGACGCCGATCAGGTTCTGCTCGGGAGTCAGCTTGTAGTGTTTGTTGCCCCAGTAACCGTTGGCGAAAAGTCCCAAACGCCCCTGCTTGACAAACTTCTGCAGCCGTTCCTGCACCGCGCGCAACTCCCCGACTCCCGTCCCGTAGGGAGTCTCGGTCCATTTGAGCGCCTCTTGAGAGGCTTTGACGGGGTCGGCTTTGAGGGCCTGAGTGATGTCGATCCAATCCAAGCCGTGGAGATGATAGAAATGCACCGTATGGTCGTGAAGATAGAGGGCCCCTTGCATCAGGTTCCGAACGATTCGAGCGTTTTTGGGGATTTTTACCTTGAATGCGTTTTCCACCGCCTCGATGGAGCGCTGATAGTGGGTGCCGGTACAGACGCCGCAAATCCGCATCGCCAACAATCCGGCATCCCGGGGATCCCGTCCCTTGAGGATCGTCTCGATTCCGCGAAACATCGTGGAGCTGGCATAGGCATCTTTGATGACGTTGTTCCCGTCGATCACCGCTTCGATACGGAGGTGTCCCTCAATCCGGGTGATGGGGTCTACGATAATATGTTTGCTGCTCATAATTACTCCTCGTCTTTTTTACCTGCTGTTGCGCTGACCGCGGCGTGGATAGCGATGCCCACACCCGCCGCCGTCAACAATCCCAAACCGAACTGATCCACACTCTTTTCTACGCCGCCGGTGGGTGCTTTGATGTGGGCGTCGGCCATCGGACGCTCGTAAGCGTACTTGTCCCAAAACTGCGGCTCGGAGCAGCCGATACAGCCGTGGCCGGCACCGATGGGCCAGTTGGTTCCGCTGTTGTAGCGGACGATGGAGCAGTTGTTGAATGTCATCGGCCCCTTGCAGCCCATCTTGTAGAGGCACCAGTTGTTCTGTGCCCCCTCATCTCCCCACTCTTCGACGAATTCCCCGGCATCGAAATGCGCCCGACGCTCGCAGTTGTCGTGGATCCGATAACCGAAGGCGAACTTGGGACGGTTGAGATGGTCCAGTTCGGGAATCTGTCCGGTGAGGACGAAATGGATGATCGTTCCGGTGATGTTGGCCGGGTTGGCCGGGCAAGCCGGAATGTTGATGATCGGCTTGCCCTTGACGATGTCCTGGACCCCCACCGCTCCGGTGGGATTGGGGGCCGCCGCCGGTACCCCGCCGAAAGTGGCACAAGTCCCCACAGCTACCACCGCAGCGCTGTCACCGGCGACACGAAGCAGATGCTCTTCAAACGTTTCTCCTTTGGCTCCGATGGTACACCACTCCTTCCCTACTCCCACAGGCACAGAGCCTTCCACGACGCAAAGATATTTGTCCTTGAAGGTCTTCATCGCTTCGTCGAGATGTGCTTCGGCCTGATATCCAGCCGCCGCCATCAGCGTCTCGTTGAACTCCAGGTCGATGGTCTCCAGAATCAGCTCGTCGATGGTGGGCGAGTCGGAACGTAGAATCGCCTCGGAGTTTCCGGCGCAATCTTGCAGCTCGATCCAGATCACCGGGACCCGGTTCATCAGTTCGGCGGCTTCGGCCACCAGAGGAGTGAAAGAAGCCGGCAGCATCAGCATCGCCGTGATCGCACTGGCCCACTTCATAAAGTCCCGTCGGCTCAGCCCTTCGGCATCCAAAGCCTTTTGGATATCCATTTTCGTCGCCGCCGGCGTCTGCCGCAATTCATTCAAGCGCTTCTCCATCGTTCGGCGCAGCTTCTCGTAATAGGCCTCCCCCCGATTGGTGTTGACCCGTACCCCCTTGGCGCCAAACATCTTCGCCAATGCGTCACGTCTATCCATAACATACCTCCCAGTGAATAGTCATTCACTATCATAAAGGCGCCGAACTTATATGGATATTAAAAATCGATGATTTTCTTTAAAAAATTGTAAAATTCATAATTTCTTATATAATTTCCGGACCAACTCCCAAAAAAGCATCTCTATCTCTTCCTTCAGACGCTCATTTCGTCGTACAGACGCTGCAGACATCGAAGGATTTAAAGACCAGCTCCGCCGGATCCTCCCGATGCAGGCCGATCAGTGCCGACTGGGCAATTCCCGGATTTTCTCGGCTCCCGTTGCCCAGATTCCATTGTGTCGGAGTGACGATCCGATAGCTTGCAATTTTTCCCTCTTTCACTCTCAGCCGATGAATCAGCGATCCTCGGGCCGCTTCGACGATTCCCGTTCCCTCCGCATTCTCAGGAAAAGGCCCCGGATCGATCCAGGCAGGTTCCGACAGATCGATACGAGCAATCAACGCTTCCGTATAGCGCAGCAGACGCGGGATTTCGCAGACTCGCGCCAGAATACGGCTAAAAAGGGAGTCGCCGTAACGGCGATGCGCTTCCCGGATCAAGGGAGTTTTCAGCAGCATCGCCCGAGCCAGCGGACCCGTCTCGTAACTTTTCCCCCGATAGAGGACACGACGCGCCCGGGACCCCTCGATCGCTGATTCCCGAAGATAACGCAGATCCAAATGCTTTTGCAGTCGTGTTCCGATGGATTTTCCCGCGGCAAACAAATCGTTCTGCCCGAACACGATGAAGCGATCGTGACTCCGTCCCAGCCGCTCCCAGCCCCGATCGAGGATTCGCTGCATCGCCTGAGGAAGGTCCCCCGCACGTTTCAGCATCTCTTCGATGCGATCGCAATGCACGAAAAGCTCTAGGTCTACATCGATCACTCCCCGACGAAAAAGCTTTTGAAGATGCCGATGCCTCTGCCGCACTCCGAGGAGATCTACCGGCGTGATTTCACCGGTGATCCCTCCGGGGATTGCGTAACTGTTGTGGGGGTATTGTCCCGCCAGAAGAGCGATCATCTCTCCCAAAATCCGTGAAGGCTCCAGGACTCTTCGCATCGGTGCCTCCAAATCCAACAGAGGCAGAATCGTCAAATAAAACCATTTGAAATGGTTTTGCAAAAGTTCGAAGGCCAGGGTCAACTCCCGGACCGTCCGTGCCTTTCGACTGAGCTTCAAATCCGCGTAGCACTCCTCCAAAGCCCGTACCGTAGCGATCAGATGAGCGTGGCCGCAAATGCCGCAGACTCTCGGAGTGATCGTCAAAGCATCCCAGGGATCCCGTCCCTCCAGAATTTTTTCGATCCCCCGCCCCGTCAAAAAAAGAATTTCGGCGAAATCCACCTGCTCCTTTTCGTAGACGTAGCGTACCTGCGCCTCCCCCTCGATCTTTTCGATCAACTCCAGCCGAACTTCAGCCACGCTTATCCTCCATCATCGGCCGCTCCAAACGCTCGATATGAAAGGCTTTGGCGATACCTGCCAGGCTCAGATAGGCTCGCCGCGGAACCCCCAGAGGCAACCGGGCGGGGATCCCCATACGTTTGGAAGTATGCCAAAGCCCCTCCCGCGGGAAATCGGGTTCGGTGCATCCCATACAGGGCGTCCCTGCCCGGGTTTTGGAGTGGACCCCATTCCAGAGGATTTTGTTGCAGCTGCCGTGGGTGAAGGTCCCTTGACAGCCGTGCTCGTAAAACATACACCCCTCCAACGCACCGAAACGGTGTTCGTCGATCTTGTATTCGAAATATTCGTTACGGGTACAGCCGTCGTGCACCGTATGGGCATAAAAATATTTGGGACGATGCAACGTATCCAGAGGAAGTGGCTCTTCCGACCGCAACAGAGAAAGGGTCCCCGCCAATACCTCCGGCTGCACCGGACATCCGGGCAGACTGAGGGTTTTCTCCCAGAAACCGTCAAAAAACCCGTGCCGCCGCTCTCCGGAGAAATGCAAACCGCTTCGTCCCTCCCCTCCTTGGGCGAAGATCCCTCCGAAAGTCGCGCAGGTTCCCACCGTCACGATGTATTTGGCCTCTACGGCATAACGCTCAAAAAGCTGTTTGTACGCAAGACGGTTTTTCACCAGGCCCTCTTCCAGCGTTCCGTCGACGAGAAGTATCTCTACCCCGTCGATCCCCTCCTCCACTTCCGCCAGTGTATGGGTCGAGGGGAGCAACGGATGGTAGAGCCACTCGAAATCCTCCTGCCACTCTTCGAAGCGCGGATAATTCAACAAAGCGTGAGCGTTTCCGTTGCACGCCAAAGCCGAAAGCCAGAGCAGACGCATCAGGAAGCCTTCAGTGCGTTGTAAATGTTTTCCGATATATCGTCGACATACTCCTCGAGAGTCTTGGGCAGAATATGCTCTCCGTTGAGAAAGACCATTCCCCCCAGATACCCCATAAAAAGACCGAAGGCACTGAAAAAGTCCTGGTTTTTCAACTCTCCGCTTGCCACACCGTCATCGAAAAAGATCATAATCTCCGTGACAAATTCGTTCACGCAGATCATCCCCTCACACCCTTCGTGAAAAACTTCACGATTGGAGAGATAGACCCGCAGAAAAAAGTCGATCATCTCGGGCTCGTCCCGTGCCGTCTCGAAGTAGATCGTCACAATCCGACGGATCTTCTCCCGTACGGGAAGTTCCGCTTCGTTGATCTCTCGGATTCTTCCCCCCAGATAGGCCGAGATCTCCCGGATGATCTCCTGGGCCAGAAGCTCTTTGGAGGAGAAATAGTTGTAGAGGTTGCCGACACTCATCTTCAGATCCCGGGCCATTTCCGGAATCGTGGTGGCATAAAAACCCTTTTCGGCAAAGAGTTTCAGTGCAGTCCGTACAATCTCGTTTCGTCTTTTGGCCTTTTTTTCCGCTCTATGCTGTTCTTTAATCATAGGAATATTATACGGAAAAAGGGGAGAAGAATAATGATGGGGATCGCTGAGTTCAAAGTAAAAGCTCTCTAAAAATTTTCTCAAGGACTTTGAAGGGATAAATGTTGACAAATTGAAGAAGAAACAGTGGTACGCCCAGGAGGATTCGAACCCCCGACCTTCGGAACCGGAATCCGACGCTCTATCCAGCTGAGCTATGGGCGCAAAAAAAGTTTCGGGCCGAAACCCGAAAGAAATTATAGCGAATTATACCAATTCGATGATGGCCATTTCGGCGGCATCGCCTCGGCGGGTACGGGTCTTGATGATCCGGGTATACCCGCCCTTCCGCTCGGTGTAGCGGGGAGCGATTTCCTCGACGAGGCGCTTGGTGCTGCCTTTGTCCTGGAGCTGGGAGAAAACCGCACGGTGGGCGTTGAAATCCCCGGCGGAGGCTTTGCTGATCAGCTTCTCGTAATACTTCCGCAGCTCTTTCGCCTTGGGCAGGGTGGTTTCGATCCGCTCGTGCTCGGTCAGGGCGATGGCCAGGTTTTTCAGCAGCGCGGCGCGGTGCTGAGATTTTCGGCCGAGTTTGCGGTATCCATGTCTATGTCTCATGGGAATCCTTTTCTCTTATTCTTTGAGTTGTGCTAGCTTGCTTTCCAACGCGGCGCGGGTCTTCTCGTCCAATTCGAATTCGGCGCCGAAACCGTGCTCGGCCAGAACCTCCTGGATCTCATCCAGGGATTTTTTGCCGAGGTTTTTGATTGCCTTGAGCTCGTTCTCGTCCATCAGGACCAGCTCACCGAGATACTTGATCCCGGCACGGTCAAGGGAGTTGAAACTCCGGGCGCTGAGGCCCAGGGTGTCGACGGGGACCAGGAAGGATTTCAGCTCACTGGAGGCCCCACTCTGAGCGCGGCGTCCGCTTTCAAGGTCGATATCGAGAACCGTGCTAAAGACCGAAAGTTGGCTGTTCATCGTCTCGAGGGCGTTGGTCAGAGCTTCGACCGGGGTGATCTGTCCGTCGGTCTCGATTTCGAAAACGATCTTCTCGTAATCGGGATTGTCTTCAACGAGAACATTCTCGATGCTGTAGTTTGCTTTGCGTACCGGAGTGAAGAAGGCATCCAACGCAATCGCTTCGCTGTCTACGTCCTCGCGGAGGTCTTCGCTGGGAACGTAGCCGATCCCTTTCGCGATTTCAACGGTGAAAGTCAGCTCTCCATCCTCGTTCAGAGTCGCCAGGGGCGCCTCGGGGTTGACGACATCGACGTCGTCATTGACGAGGTCGGCCGCAATGATCTCTTTGGGACCTTTGAAGCTGTAGCTGACAACGGCGCGGTCGAGCTCTTCACGAACTTTGAAACGAATACTCTTGAGGTTGATGATGAAAACGGCGATGTCCTCATGCATTCCCCGGATCGAGTCAAACTCGTGCGCGGCTCCCTCGATCTTGACGGAAATGGGAGCATAACCGATGGAACTCCCCAGCAACAGGCGTCGCAGAGGATGCGCCAAGGTGACCGCGTATCCGCTCTCGAAGGGGTAGGCGCTCACCAGCGCGCGGGTGGTGCCGATCTCTTCGACTTCCACCTCGCTAGGCAGGAAAGGCGCTGTTTTGATTTTTCTCATATACTAGCCTTTGCTATTTACGCTTACTTGGAGTACAGCTCGACGATCAGACGCTCTTCAACCGGGATGGAGATCTCTTCTCTCTCGGGAATCCGGGTAAAGATCCCGAACAGCTTGTCCTTGTCCACATCCACCCACTCGACGAGACCCGTCTGATTGGTCAGTTCCATCGCCCGCTGGATCTGGGGGTTGTTTTTGCTCTTCTCACGGACTTCGACCTTTTGGCCGGGCTTGACACGGTAGGAAGGAATATCCACACGGCGTCCGTCGACCAGGATGTGACCGTGGTTGACCAGCTGGCGGGCAAAGGCACGGGTCGTCGCAAAGCCCATCCGATAGACGACGTTGTCCAAACGCTGCTCGAGAAGTTGAACCAGCAGCTCTCCGGTGTTGCCTTCGAGGCGGTTGGCCTCTTTGAAGATGGAGCGGAACTGTTTCTCGCTCACACCGTACATAAATTTCGCTTTCTGCTTCTCACGCAGCTGCAGGCCGTATTCACTGATCTTCGTACGGCGCTGACCATGCTGACCCGGGGGATAGGGACGCTTCTCGAGGGCGCTCTTGCCCGCGAGACGGCGCTCGCCTTTCAAGCCGAGATCGACACCGAGGCGTCGTTCGAGTTTTTCTCTGGGACCTCTATATCTTGCCATCTTTTTACCTTTTGTCTCTATTCTCTATTTTCTAAACGCTATGCAGAACCTAAAAAACCGTCTCGATTAGACGCGGCGTTTCTTGGGGGGACGGCAGCCGTTGTGAGGCAGAGGCGTGATGTCTTTGAACCAGACAACCCGAATGCCTTCAGTGGCTCCGACGGATTTGACGGCAGTGTCACGTCCGGAACCGGGTCCCTGGACTTTGATACCGACCTCTTTGATCCCGTACTCTTTGGCTTTGTTCATCGCATCCTCGACCGCCTGCTGCGCGGCGTAGGGAGTCGACTTTTTGCTGCCTTTGAATCCGAGAGCGCCGGCGCTGCTCCATGCGAGCACATTGCCCATTTCATCCGTTACGGTGATCACGGTGTTGTTGAAGGTTGCCGCTACGTAAACGACGCCGCGTGCGACGCTTTTTTTGATCTTTTTCTTAGCCATGCTTCGTCACTCCTTATGCTGCGCCGACGGTTTTGCGCTTGCCTTTGCGGGTCCGCGCATTGGTCTTGGTCTTCTGTCCACGAACGGGCAATCCTCTACGGTGGCGAAGTCCGCGATAGTTTCCGAGGTCCATCAGGGTTTTGATATCCATCATCACCTTCTTGCGAAGATCCCCTTCCACCATATAGTGTTCTTGGATCTCTTTACGAATCGTCGCCGCTTCAGCGTCACTGAGCTCATAGACTCGCTTGTCGTAGCTGATTCCGGTGGCATCCAGAATCTTGCGGGCACTGGTCAGGCCGATTCCGTAAATATAGGTCAAGGCGTATTCCATCCGCTTATTTTTGGGTAAATCAACCCCTGCGATACGTGCCATGCTTATCCTTGTCTCTGTTTATGCTTGGGATTTTTGCAAATCACTCTGATAACACCTTTGCGCTTGATGATCTTGCAATCATCGCACATCTTTTTGACCGAGGGTCTAACCTTCATAGGGTTCTCCTGTATCTGATTGCACCTTCGTTTTGCGTGGATCGATGAGAGTCTCTTCGAACCAACCCTTATGGAAGCGGTGCTTTTCCCATAAAGGTTCTTCGCACAGTCCCCTTACTGGTCACAGCGGATTTTCAGGGCTGATGATTTTACCGGATTGTCGATTAAAAATCGCTGAAGTGTTTATGCTTCTACCAAAACGCGCACTTCGCTCGTGAAGTTTCGTATCTCTTCGGGAAGGAGCTTTACTCGCCCGGGTTTTTCCACCCTTCGGAGTCCCTTTCCTATTTGTACCGGAAGGTGATCCGGCCTTTGTCGAGGCTGTAGGGGGTGAGCTCGACTTTGACCCGGTCGCCGGGGAGGATTTTGATGTAGTGCATCCGCATCTTTCCGGCGATGTGGCAGAGTACCACATGGCCATTGTCCAGTTCGACACGGAAGGTGGCGTTGGGCAGTGCTTCGATCACTTTGCCGTCGATTTCGATCACATCGTCTTTTGCCAAGTTTCTATCCTTTTTTGCTTGGGTTTTCCTGCCGCAGCGGGCACATCCGCCCCCACCGTGGTGGAGCCGAATCTGACCGGAGTCAGGGCAGCGTCAGAATGACGGCTTTGCCGTCGACGACTGCCACCTGATGCTCGTAATGGCTCGCCCGTAGGCCGTCTTCACTGACGACGGACCAGTCATCCTCCAGGACGACCGGTTCACCGCTTTTTTGGCACACCATGGGTTCGAGGCAGAAGACCATTCCGTTTTTGATCTTGGGGCCCTGTTTGGGCTTCCCTTCAAGATAATTCAAAATGTTCGGTTCGTCGTGGGGTTTGGTCCCGATGCCGTGTCCACAATAGTTGCGAAGAGGCACATATCCTCGGGAGGTGATGCTCTCCTCCAGAATCGCGCTGAGCTCTTTGAAGCGCATCCCGGGCCGAATCGCCTCGATCGCTTCGTAGAGTGCCTCTTTGGAACAGTCGATCAGGCGCTGATCCTCCTCGGAGATTTCTCCGACAGGCATCGTGATCGCCGCATCGCCGTAATAGCCGTCGATCTTCGTTCCGATATCCAGGCCGAGAATGTCCCCCTCCTGAACTTTGTAATCGGTCGGAACACCGTGGATGACCACTTCGTTGACGGAAGTACAGACGGCGGCGGGAAAGCCGTAGAGCCCCTTGAACGAGGGTTCGGCTCCGAGCTTGCGAAGAAACGCTTCGCCCAGCGCATCGATTTCGATGAGGCTCATTCCCGGTTTGACAATGCTTTGGAGATATTCGAGTGTCTGGCCGACGACCGCACCCGCACGCCGCAGCGTGTCAATCTCGGCCGGTTTACGTAGAGGGATGGCCATCAGAGACCTACATTGCCCAGGGTTTCGTACTGTGCCATGGTCCGCTGCGCTTCGATCTTACGCATCGTATCCAGGGCGACCTGCACGACGATCAAGACCGCGGTTCCTCCGAAATAGAAGGAAGCCCCCATTGTATTGATGAGGATAAACGGCAAGGTCGAAATAACTGCAAGATAGAGCGAACCCCAGACCGTCAGTTTGCTGGCGACATCGTTGAGGAATGCCGCGGTCTGCTCACCGGGACGCACACCGGGGATGAAGCCGCCCTGACGTTTGAGGTTGTCGGCGATGTCCTTGGCGTTGAAGGCGATCGACGCGTAGAAGAACGCGAAGAAGATGACCAACACAAACATCAGCGCATTGTAAACCAAACCGCCGGGATGGAGAATGTCCGCCACAGCGGTGACCCACTTGTTGGTACTCGCCTGCAATAGCGTCAGCGGAAACATCAGCACGGCGCTGGCGAAGATCGGGGGAATGACTCCCGAGAGGTTCACCCGTACCGGAATGTAGTTCATCACTCTTTTGTGCTGGTTTTGCATAATGGTCTTGCGCGAGTAACTGATCGGAATCCGCCGTTCGCCAAGCTCCACATAGATAATGATAAGAATCGTCGCAACCATAATCACCAGAATCGCCAGAACGACGAGGAAGTTCATCGTTCCGGAGTTGACGGCGGCGATGGTGTTGCTGATCGCCGCGGGAATCCCCGAAACGATCCCGGCGAAAATGATCAGCGAAATACCGTTGCCGACACCCTTCTGGGTGATCTGCTCACCGAACCACATCAACAGCATCGTCCCCGTCATCATCGAAAAGACGGCGAGAATAACGAATTGGGTGGGATCGATCATCACGGCGCTCTGTCCGCCGGCCCCCTTCATCGCCTGGAGCCCCAGAGAGACACCGATCGCCTGGATCACG
This sequence comes from Nitratifractor sp., assembly GCA_015486995.1. Taxonomy (GTDB): domain Bacteria; phylum Campylobacterota; class Campylobacteria; order Campylobacterales; family Sulfurovaceae; genus Nitratifractor. Next base: position 34,365 of record WFQO01000174.1, read on the forward strand.
GTGATGAAGATGGTTCCGTAACGGATGATCTGCATATATTTCTGCATCCCGTCACGCTCTTTCTTCATCTGTCCGAGTGCCGGAAAAGTGGCGGCCAGCAATTCCATAACAATGGCGGCGGTGATGTAGGGCATGATTCCGAGGGAGATGATGGACATACGGCGGATGGCGTTGCCGCTGAACATATTGGCGAGGCCCAGGGCGTTGTTGGCGTTCTGATCGAAGAAGTGCTTGATCACTTCCAGATCGACCCCGGGGATCGGGATGTATGCTAAAACTCTGTAAGCAAAAAGAAATCCAAGCGTAATCAGGATCTTCTGAGTCAAAGCATTTCCCATGATTACTTCCTGCTGGTGGTTACAGCATCATCCTTGATCTTGGCGGCGAGCTCTTTGGCTCCCGTACCGATAAGTTTAACGCGTGTGACGTTTTTGCCCAGCTTGTGGACGCCGCGAATCGTCTCGAGGGTGATCTCCTCGAGTTCGGCGACCGCTTTGATCCGATCGACGTTGATGACGTAGGGCTTTTCGACCCGGGAAACGAAGCCGACTTTGGGCAGCCGCTTGTAGAGAGGCTGCTGGCCCCCTTCGAATCCGCGCTTGCGGCTGTAACCGGTCCGGGACTTCTGTCCCTTCTGGCCGCGGCCCGCGGTCTTACCGGTACCGGATCCCTGTCCGCGGCCGATGCGCTTTCTGTTTTGTGTCGAGCCGGGTGCCGGCTGAAGATTGTGCAAACCCATAACTGCTCCTTAACCTTTGATTCTGGTCAGCGCTTCGACGGTGCAGCGTACCAGGTTGTTGGGATTGTTGGATCCGATGGACTTGGCGATGACGTCCTTGATCCCGGCCAATTCGATGACGGGGCGGGCCGCACCTCCGGCGATGGCACCGGTACCTTCGCTGGCCGGGCGCAGAACGATCCGGCTGGCGTTGTATTTGTGCTCGATGTCGTGGGCGATGGTTGTGCCTTTGATCCCCTTGAGCGTGACCAGGTTTTTGAAAGCGTCGTCGACGGCTTTCTTGATCGCGTCGGGCACTTCCTTGGCCTTGCCGTAGCCGTAGCCGACGGTTCCGTTGCGGTTGCCCACGACGACCAATGCCGTAAAGCGGAAACGGCGTCCACCCTTGACGACTTTGGTCACACGGCCGATGTTGACGATGACTTCTTCGAAATCTTCTCGATTGATGTTTTCCATTCAGCGTTCCTTAAAACTTGATTCCGGCTTCCCGGAGAGCGTCGGCGAAGGACGCGACCACGCCGTGGTAGAGGTAGCCGTTCCGGTCGAAGACGATCGTCTCGATCTGGGCGGCTTTGAGCTTGTCGGCCAGGTCCGCTGCGACTTTCGCCGCATCCTCGCGGTTGGCTTTGAGGCCGAGTTTGCGGCCGTCGGCATAGGCCAGTGTGTGGCCGCGGTCGTCGTCGATCGCTTGGGCGTAAAAGTGCTTGTTGGAGCGGAAGACCGTCACACGGGGCAACTCGGCGGTTCCGTGGATCTTGCCACGAACCCGGCGTTTGCGCTGCGTATACATTCTGTTCTTTTTCTTCTGGGTACTTTTCAACATACGGGCGCTCCTTACTTACCTGCCGCTTTACCGGCTTTTCTGATGATCACTTCGTCGGTGTACTTGACCCCCTTGCCTTTGTAGGGCTCGGGCGGGCGGAAGCCGCGGATCTCTGCCGCGACCTGGCCGACCTGCTGTTTGTCGGTTCCGCTGACGGTGATGATGTTTTTCTCCACCTTGATCTCGATCCCTTCGGGGATTTCGAAATTGATGGGGTGGGAGTAGCCGAGCTGAAGCTCGAGCGTTTTTCCGTTGACGTTGGCGCGGTAACCGACCCCGTTGATCTCCAGCGACTTCTTGAAGCCCTGATCCAGGCCGATGACGATGTTGTTGAAGAGCGAACGATAGGTCCCCCAGAAGGCCGACGACTCTTTGCTATCGTCCTTGCGGGTGAAGACCACTTCGTTGTCTTTGATTTCCATATTGACGCGGCCATGCGTCTCCAGGCGCTTCTCCAGGTTGCCTTTTTTGGCGATCAGCTCGGTTCCTTCGACTTTGACCTCGATCCCGGAGGGAACGGTGACGGGTACTTTTCCTACACGTGACATATTCTCTCCCTCCTTACCAGATGCTGCAGACGACTTCGCCGCCGCGGCCCTGCTTGTAGGCTTCGTCGTTGGGAAGCACCCCGGCGCTCGTGGAGACGATCAGGGTGCCGTATCCGTTCTTGAAGCGCTTGATCTCTTCTTTGCCTTTGTAGATGCGGCGGCCGGGCTTGGAGATCTTTTTGATCTCGTTGATGACGCTGCGGCCGTCGTCGTCGTACTTGAGCACGACCTTGATGGATTTCTTGTTGCCATCTTCCTCTACCGAATAACTCTCCAGATAACCCTTGTCTACAAGAATAGAAACGATGGCTTCGATCATTTTCGAGTGGAGAAGTTCGGTCGTCTCCAGCCGGCGCTGAGCGGCGTTTCGTATTCGAGTAAGAGAGTCTGCAATGTTGTCTGTCATCATCTTTTACTCCTTCTTACCAGCTTGCTTTGCGCATGCCGGGGATTTGGCCTTCGGAGGCCATCTTTCTCAGACAAATCCGGCAGATCCCGAAATCTCTGTAGACAGAGTGGGGACGGCCGCAGATGTTACAGCGGGTGTAGGCTTGAACAGCGAACTTGGGCTTGCGCTTCTGCTTCGCGATCATCGACTTTTTTGCCATTACTTTCTTCCTTTCGCAAACGGCATGCCCAGCTTCTCCAGCAGGACAAATGCCTCTTTGTCGTCGTCGGTGCTGGTGACGATGGTGATGTTCATTCCGTGGGTCTTCATGATTTGATCGTAGACCACTTCGGGGAACATCAGCTGCTCGTCGAGACCGAAGTTGTAGTTGCCGCGTCCGTCGAAGCCCTTGCGGGGAACCCCGCGGAAGTCCTTCACCCGGGGAAGGGCGATGGAGATCAGCTTGTCGAGGAAGTTATACATATTCTCACCGCGCAACGTGACTTTGATCCCGCTGGGAGCTCCCTCACGGGCTTTGAAGCCGGCGACGGATTTCTTGGCGAGCGTGATGACGGCGTGCTGGCCCGCGATCAGGCTGATGGTATCGGCCATGTTCTGGATCAGTTTGCTGTCCTTGCCCTCTTCCCCGGCCCCGACGCTGATGACGATCTTTTCGAGTTTGGGGGTCTGCATGACATTCTTGATCCCGAGCTCTTCGCGGAGCGCGGGAACGATGGATGCGTATTTCTCTTTCATTCGGCTCATATCAGCCCTCCACTTTCTTGACGTTGGAGA
>WFQO01000175.1 GCA_015486995.1 Nitratifractor sp.
CAGGAAAAACTGGTCAGCACACTCGGAACGCTATCGGCGATCTTCAATTTTATTCGAAGCAAAAAAATACGCTGGGATCTTGTGGCGATAGGGGTCCCGGCGGCATTGATCGGCGCCTACATCGGAGCCGAGGCCATCCTCTATCTCGATGAGAATACGGCGGGAAAAGTGATCGTTTTTATGATGCCCCTGGGATTGTTGTTCGCTTTTTTGCCGAAAAGAGACAATGATGCAAAAGTGGAAATAACCTCCTTCAAAAAAACGCTACTCTTTCCATCGGTTGCACTGATTATAGGCTTTTACGACGGTTTTTTCGGCCCGGGGACCGGCAGTTTACTTATCATCGCCTTGCATTACATCATGGGATTGAGTCTGGTCACAGCTTCCGCGACGTCGAAAATATTCAACTTCTCTTCGAATGTCGGGGCTTTTCTCTCATTTTTTATGGCGGGCAAAATGTTGTTCGCTATCGGGATCCCCATGGTAATCGCCAGTATCCTGGGAAATTATCTGGGAAGCCATCTGACCGTCAAACGAGGGGATGGCTTTATCCGGCCGATTTTGTTCGGAATGATCTTTCTGCTCTTTGCTACCTTGATCTACAAATATTATTTTGGAGATTAGAAGAAGCCGCGAGATGGCAATCCCACACTACCCGGTTTCATCAGATCTTCAAAAAAGCTTTCACTCCTCCCCAAGGACCCGAACGATCTCCTCCTTCAACTCCGCGGGAATCCGGTCCGCCTTGTCCCGCAGCCAGAGCAGATAGCCGCGGTCGATGCCCAGGATCTCTTCGGGGCTTTTGCCTTTGTATTTTCCGAAACCGACGGTGATTTTGACATCGCCCTTCGTCTTCTCGAGCCAATACTCAAAAGAGTATTTGAGATCCTGATCCAGGTCGAAGTTCTCCAGCATATAGAGCAGGTCGTTGCGGCTCTGCCGGGCGACGTCTTCGATCCGCTCTCCCCGGTGCCGTCCCATCGGCAGTTTCTCCAGAAGGATCGGCCCCGCACAGAGCTGCACCATCTCCCCGATCCCGCTCTGCCGACGGAGATAATCATAGAGTTGTTTGAGGACGATCACATCCCCCAGAGCATCGTGGGGATGCACCGTCACGCCGAGCGCTTCGATGAGGTCCGCCTCTTCCCGGTAGAGCCCCAGGCTGTAGCGCAGGTACTGCTGGCTGTGGGTGTGCTGATCGGGGAGGAACTTCCGGGCCAGGCGGAAGGTATCGACCAAACGCATTCGGTTTTCAAAGCCCTCCTTGGCCAGCATCCCCAGATCGAACTCGGCGTTTTGAATCACGAGAAGATTTTCGGGAATGTTGAGCTCCTCCAGGCGGCGAAAGGCTTCGGTCTCGGTGCAGGCGGGTTTGCCCTCCAGCATTTCCGGGGTGATGTTGTGCACCGCCATCGCTTCGATCTTGAGCGGAAGCGGCGGAGTACAGAGTGCATCATAATGCTCCAGCACCCTCCCCTCTTCGTCCAGAACGAGATACGCCAGCTGGCAGATACGGTCTTCGGCGGCGGCGCCGGTGGTTTCGGTATCGAGGATAACGGTTTTCATGGAAGCCTTTTTGAAGGAATTGTAACGTAGCGGAAAAGAGAGGGTTGAAAATATTTCAATGAATTCACCGATCTATTGGATATAGTTATCTTAGAATTGACTCTTTCGAAGAAGACGAAAAGTGTTTCCAGTTATCCTGAACTTGATCCAGGATCTACGGATTTATGGGTTTTTCATGCCCTGGATTCCGGATCAAGTCTTGAATGACGAAAGTTTTTCAGCGGGTTCATTTTTTTGATTGAAGGGATTTGAAAAAGATAAATGCATTCACGCACTTTACGATTCATTCGTCTCAAACATACACCGTTCGGCGGAGCCGAACGCTACCTCGAACGCCTAGAGAGCTCACTGAAAAAAGAGGGCTACCAAACGGAGATTCTCCACGCGCAACTGCCCAAACGGCTCCCCTCCTGGCTCAAAGTGCTTCTCTTCGATCGACAAGTCTGCCGGGAAAAATCCCCACGCTTCCCTTCCCCCTCGATCCTCTATTTTTCTCTCGATCGGATTAGTTGTCCCGATATCTATCGGGCCGGAGACGGAGTCCACAAAGCCTTTCTCAAGACGAAGGGGTTTTCCCTCAACCCTCTGCATTTGAGCTACCTGTATTTAGAAAAGCGTACTTTTGAAACCGCCCGCTGCATCATCGCAAATTCCCGACTCGTCAAAGAGCAGATTCTGCGTTGTTATCCGCAGATCGATGAACAAAAAATCCATATTGTTTACAACGGCGTACCCCTTCCCGACAGCTTCGACAAGCTCAAGGCAAAAAAATCCCTGGCCGAAGAGCTGGCGTTCGATCCTCATCGACCGATACTTCTCTTTGTCGGCAGCGGCTTCGAACGCAAGGGAGTCCGGGAGTTTCTACAGATCGTTTCGCGACTGAGACATCCGATCCAGGCCCTTGTCGTCGGTAAAGAGAAACGGATCGAGCGCTACAAAAAGCTGGCCGCGGAGCTGGGGATCTCTGAGCACGTTCTGTTTTGCGGACCCAGACGAGATGTGGAACGCTTTTACGAAGCGGCGGATCTCTTCCTCTTCCCCACCCGTTACGAACCCTTCTCCAACGTAGTACTCGAAGCTCTGAGTTACGGAAATATCGTTTTCACAACCCGACAAAACGGCGCCTCCGAGATCCTGCCGGAAGCGTGGATCATGCAAACTCCTGAAGATTTCGACGTCGCCTCCCGAATCGACCGCTTTTTGGAGAAACCTTTCCTCATGCAGCAGGCCTCGAAAACAGCCGAAGAGATCGCCAGACGCCACCCGATAGAGCGTAACGTCCGAGAAACCTTGGAGTTGATCCGGAAACAGTTTGGATAAAATCGTATAAATTTTTGCCGCAAGGATATCTGCAAATGCCCAAAATCGCCATCGCCGGTACCGGATACGTCGGTCTCTCCAACGGCCTGCTCCTGGCTCAGAACAACGAAGTGGTCGCCCTGGACATCGTCCCGGAAAAAGTGGAGATGATCAATAGGGGAATCTCCCCCATCGAAGACAAAGAGATCCAAGAATATCTCCAAAAACTCATTCAACATCCACCATCCAAAATCCAACATTCCCCAAAGGGTTTCCGGGCAACTTTGGACAAAGAAGAGGCTTATAAAAGTGCTGACTTTGTCGTTATCGCTACCCCCACCGACTACGACCCCCGGACCAATTATTTCAACACCAGGAGCGTCGAAGCGGTCATCGGTGACGTGCTGACCATAAACCCCGAGGCTGTCATGGTGATCAAATCCACCGTGCCTGTGGGCTTTACCAAAGAGATGCGCAAAAAGTTCGGAACTGACAATCTTATTTTCTCCCCTGAATTTCTGCGGGAAGGCAAAGCTCTCTACGACAACCTCCACCCCTCCCGGATCGTCGTGGGAGAACGCAGTATGCGGGCGAAACGCTTCGCCGAACTGCTCCTGGAGGGAGCGATCGACAAAGAGGTGCCCGTTCTTCTCACCGACAGCACCGAAGCCGAAGCGATCAAACTCTTCGCCAACACTTACCTGGCGATGCGGGTCGCCTACTTCAACGAACTCGACAGCTACTGCGAGACCCACGGCCTGGATACCCGCCAGGTGATCGAAGGGGTGGGGCTCGATCCACGGATCGGTATGCACTACAACAACCCAAGCTTCGGATACGGCGGCTACTGCCTCCCCAAGGACACCAAGCAGCTCCTGGCCAACTACGCCGAAGTCCCCAGCAACCTCATCCGGGCCATCGTCGACGCCAACCGCACCCGCAAGGATTTCATCGCCGATCGGATCGTGGAACGCCTCCCCAAAGACGAGTATGGCTATCCGACCGGGACGGTAGGGATCTATCGCCTGGTGATGAAGCAGGGCTCGGACAATTTCCGCTCCAGCGCCATCCAGGGAATCATGAAACGGCTCAAGGCCAAGGGGATCGAGGTGATTATCTACGAGCCGGTCTTGGAGGAGGAGCGCTTCTTCGGCTCGGAGGTAGTCCGGGATCTCGAAGTATTCAAAAAAAGGAGCAACGTCATCGTCGCCAACCGCATGACCGACGCGCTCGAAGACGTTACAGAGAAAATCTATACCCGAGATCTCTTCGGAAACGACTAGTCGACTCTCTCTACAGAGACTTTGACCTCCTGATAACAGGCACCGTCTCCCTCTTCACTGAGAATCGGCGGTGTCAAGCGATTGACGCCGGGGGTCCCGGCAGGGATGAGAACGCAGTCGGGACGCAGCCGCACATCGATCGTCGCCGTCAACTCCACACTGCCGATTTCCGAGACGATCCGTACCCTCTCTCCTTCGGCGATACCGAGAGTCGGGGGAAGATGGACGATCTCTTTTCGGCGGAACTGGGTATTGAGCGAGTGGCTCTGCTTGGGGCTCAGGAGCCAGAACTCCGTGATCTCCTCCTCTTTCGGTTTCGTTTTGCGGGCTTTTCGGAAGCGTCGGGTATCTTCGAAATCGTCGTCGAAATCGTCCATGAACGTGAACTCCTCTCCCCCCTCCTCTCCGAAGCCCTCGGCATAAGGCAACGGCTCGTAGTCGGGAAGCACGAGCCGACCCTCTTCTTGCCTGCATTGAGCGATCCAGTGCCGTAAATACTCCTTCTCGCTTCGTAAGCCGGAGAGTCCCAATCGACCGAAAAGCTCCGCGGTGAAGTCGTATTCACTGATGCCGATCTCACTCTCGAGGCAACGCGGCATCTCTGTGACGTATTGGTGACCGTAACTTAGGCGTAGATCGTTCTTTTCGAGAAAACTCTTCGCCGGAATGACGATCCGCGCCAGGGAGCTGCTTTCATTCTCGTAGAGGCCGAAATAGATCAGATTTTTCACCCGCTCGAGATTGGCTTGCACCCTCTGCGAGTCGGGCATACTCGCCGCGGGGTTTCCTCCCTGCACGAGGACGGTCTCGAAACGCTCGAAGGGAGTCGTCACAATCGGCACGGTGGGTGTTGTGACCCTGAATGGGTTGTCGAAGCCCTGTCGGGAATTTCCGAGAAAACTCACGCCGCAACCTTCGCGACCGAAGAGCCCCAAGGTCGCCGCCAGAGAGTCGATCGCCCAGAGTGTGTAGTGGCCGATGGAGTACTTTTGCACCCCGCCTCCGACCAGGAAAACCACCCGATCACGTTGCAAATAGGTAAGCAGATCACCGATGTCATCGAGGGCCAGTCCCATATACTCCAACAGTGCTTTGATCCGGAAGCTGCGGGTAAAATCGTAAAATTCGTCGAACTCCGGCCCCCACTGTTCCAGCCATTCGTCGTGCTGGGTATCTTCCATCGTCAGGAAGCGGGAGAGTAGCAGCGCCAGATAGACATCGCTGCGAGGCTTGATCGGGATGTGCAGATCGGCTTTACGCGCCAGCGTCGTACGCACCGGGTCGATCACCACCAGTTTTTTGCCCTCGATGAAAGGCATCAGGTGGGCGTTGGTCACCGGCAGATTACGCCCCCAGACGACGATCACTTCGGCGTTGGCGATCTGCTCGGGAGGGAGCTGGCGGTTGATCCCCCGCCCTTCCAGGATTCCCGCCTGCCCGGCTCCGTCACAGAGCGATCCTCGCGTCAGTGTCCCGCCCAGTTCGGCGATCAGCAGATTCGTCACCTCCTGCATCACTCCCAGATTGCCCGAGCCGCGCCAGAGCAGAGGATTGGGGGCCTTCAGCGCTTCGGCGACCGCATCGAGAGCCTGCTCCATCGAAACTTCCCGTCCATCCACCCGAGGCATCTGAATCCTCGGGGCTTCGGGAAAATGTTTGTTGAGCAGAGCGCAAAGCGCTCCGTTGCCGTAGGGGTGCCCCGGCGTAGCGATGAGCTTCTCGGGGCGGGAGGGGTCGCAGGTGACGGCACAGGCGTCCCAGCAGTCGAGAGGGCAGGCGGTTTTGATCATTTGAGCTCCACTTTGTGTAGACTCGAAAACGTAAAGCGCGGAGGCAATACGATTTCGGCACGGTAGGACGAGAGATATTTCTCGTCACTGACTTTCCAGATTTTTTCGAAATGTAGATCGGTCGCTTTGCCGTCGATCCAAATCCTTTTACCTTCGATCCCTTTGATCTCTTCGGGGCTGAGATAGACGACCAGCTTCCCCCGACGCAGATCGTCCGCTACGGCCAGGGGCATTCCCGGCGAGGCGTATTCTCCCCGGCGGACATTCAGGCGATAGAGGTAGCGTCCCTTCAGACGGACATTCTTTTTGGCGATGCGGTCTTCCAAGAGAGAAATCTTCTGCTGCAGATCCAGCAGCTGCTTTTGCAGAGTGCTCTCCTTTTCCAGAGTGGAGAGATACTGGTTGCGGGCGCTGACCGCGGCGGAGTAGGCTTGATCTTTTTGGGTTTGGGAAGCGGTACTGAGCTTGCTCATCCTCTCGGAGTAGCGCGCCTGCCGATCGGCCGACTCTTTGAGACCGGGTAGCATCTGCCGTGTCAGATCGAGTGTACGGGCGATCAATTTCAGGGAGGCTTTCGAACGGTTCAAATCGAGGCGATCGAGGCGGTCGTCGATCCGGACGATCACTCCGTCCCCGATCCGGTGACCCTCGGCGGAGAGATTCGCCTCCAGGATCTCTCCCGCAGCCGCCGCTTTGATCGTCGCGCGCTCGTAGGGTTCGAAACGGGCGTAGTGCTCGGCCGCCGACAAAAACATCGTGAAAAAAAGAAGGAATAAAAGCGGACGGGATTTCACAGCGAATCAACCTTGTCTGGAATAAGAAGATAAAAATAAAAAAATGGGATGATCTTCCTATAACGTTTTTCCTCGGAAAATCCTACCGAAATTTCTCATTTCTATCTTCTGATTTCAAAAGAACAGAAGGCAGGCGATAAGCCGGGTTCTGTCGTTGGATGGCTATTTATCTGGGACCGCCGTCGCCGGCGGCCTCGAGCGAAGCGCACAAAATGTGAGGCTTGTACCTGGCGCTTCTTGCTGCGGACCGGGTTTACCCGGCTGCCTCCGTTGCCGGAGGCACCGGTGGGCTCTTACCCCACCCTTTCACCCTTACCTGTGATCGTAATCGATCCATCGGCGGTCTACTCTCTGTTGCACTTGCCCTCGGATCACTCCGGCCAGCCGTTAGCTGGAGTCCTGCCTCACAGCAGCCCGGACTTTCCTCCCGCGGCAAACACCGCGAGCAGCCATCTGCCTGCCTTCGGCGCGATTATAACCGATTTGAAACAACGGTTCAAGCTTCTGCACCCATTACTAATGCGATCGTGAAGCGCTATTGGCTTTTGCGGTCGTACTTCGCCGCCAGGCGGTCGAGGGCTTTGCGGTCGAGCTTCACCGTTTCGCCGTTTTCGAGGCGATAGAGGAGGCGGACCATCGCTTCGGCTTCCGGATCCTCGTTGATGTGGGGATAGAGGATCTTCAGGGCCTCCTGCGGCTTGTAATGACGTCCGGTGGGACCGCGGC
>WFQO01000176.1 GCA_015486995.1 Nitratifractor sp.
ATGGATGCCGATGAAATCCGTCAAAAAACCCTGGAGATCCTCAAACAGGCCTACGAAGAGAAAATGGCGGTCTTCGACGAAGAGCAGCGTAAAGAGATCGAAAAGATCCTGATGCTTCAGATCCTCGACACCCAGTGGCGTGAACACCTCTACGAGATGGATGTCCTCAAGACCGGAATCGGCCTGCGCGGCTACAATCAGAAAGATCCTCTCGTCGAATACAAGCAGGAGAGCTACCGTCTCTTCGAAGCACTGGTCCGCCGCATCAAGTTCGAATCGACCAAACTGCTCTATCTGGTCCAGTTCGACTTCAGCGCCCCCGAAGAGGAACTCGAAGCCGCCGAGCGGATGCTCGAAGAGCTGGCCCTCGACGAGGACGAACTCATCAGCAACGAATATCAGGAACTCCCCGAAGATACGACCGACGCGCAGCACACCCCCTACGTCGCCCCCCATAAGCCCAAACGCAACGATCCTTGCCCCTGCGGCAGCGGCAAGAAGTATAAAAACTGCTGCGGTAAGAGCGGTCCCAAGAAAGGCCTCCTGGCCTGATGGCGCTGCCTTCCGACCCCCGCGTCGTCCGACGCATCGTCCGTTATTATCTCCGGTACGATCGTGACAACCCTTTCATTTTTATCTCCGCCATGCTCGCTTTTTTGGGAATCGCTGCCGGCGTCATGGTCCTCATGATCGCGATGGGCATCATGAACGGTACGCAAAAAGAGTTCGAGAAAAAACTCTTTGTCATGAACTACCCGCTTACGGTCGTCAGCTTCGGCAAGGGAGTGCGCCGCAGTACGATGGAAAAAATCGAAAAAGCCCTTCCGGACGTCAAAGTGAGCCCTTTCTACACGACCCAAGTCATCGTCAAATATAGCGACGCCATCGATGGTGGTCTGCTCTATGGGGTCGACTTTCGCAAAGAGGCGGCGATCAACTCTGTCTTCGCCAAGGCGTACGATGCCAACGAAAGCTACGGCACCTTCGATCTCATCGCCGGCGACGATCTGGCTCGAACCCTGGGCGCCGGGATCGGAGACAAAATCACACTCTATTTCTCCCAACAGCAGGCGGTGGGCTTCGGCTCGATGCCGCTGCAGAAGCGTTTTCTCCTCACCGGCACCTTCGATTCCGGTCTCAAGGCCTACGACAAAGCGATCCTCTATACCGGTTTGAAAGCCTTTCAGAAAATTCTAAAAAAAGATCCCGACCGCTTCGACGGTCTGCACCTCTACACCGACCGGCCGATGAAACTGATCGACCACGTCAAAGCCCTGCTCCCCGATGATGCCGACGTCGAAGGGTGGTGGCAACAAAACGGCAACTTCTTCTCCGCGATGCAAATGGAGAAGAAGGCACTCTTTCTGGTTCTGCTGTTGATCATCCTTGTCGCTTCGCTCAACATCATCAGTTCGCTGCTAATGACGGTTATGAGTCGCCGCAAAGAGATCGCGCTTCTGCGGACTCTCGGAGCGACACGGCGGGAGATCCGGCAAATTTTTTTCCGTCTAGGTCTCCTCATCGGCAGTGCAGGCATCGTCGCCGGAGCTCTGCTGGGCTTCCTCGGGATCTGGATTCTGACCCATTTCGACATCATCACCCTCCCAGCCGACGTCTACGGCACGAGCCGTCTTCCCGTCGATCTACTTCCCGGAGATTTTTTCATGATTCTGGCCGGGACCGCATTTATCGTTCTACTCAGCGCTCTCTATCCCGCCCGAAAAGCCGCCTCAACCGATCCGCTCAAGGTCTTGCGCAATGAATAGGACTCCCGTACGTACAACTCGGTAAACTTCTCTCCAATTTACCCTCTAAACAACAAGTTTGTTGTATTCCGCGTTCTGTGCTCCATGTTCCGAAAAAGCCGTCAAGCGGCTATTCGAATGACAAAAAATGAAAAGCAAAACTTTTCTGCCAATCGGTCCCAAAACAGTGGCACGGATGATGGTGTGAACCAAGTTAATAAGCCATCGAAGCGTGGGTAAACGCCATCCAGACGAGCCAGGGATAGGTCAACGGACCGATCATCCAAAGCCACAGAGGTATCCGCATCGAGAGCATCTCATCCGTTACGGGATCGATCTCTCCCCGGACATAAACTCTACGGATTATCTCGATTTTGGTAAAAATATCCAGGGTTTTCAGAGCGATGGCGACGATGATGGGCCAATCGAGCAGGCCGTAACGCAAGGATAGATAGAGAAGGTAGAGATAGCCGGTGTGCCCGAGCAGGAGGAGGAAGATCGAACGCCGGTAGAGCCGCCATGCTTTCTCCATGACGCCGTGCATCGTCGGAGCATACTGCCAGGCCGTTTCCACCGTTTCGGCCAGGAGACTCAGGGCGACCGGTTGCCAGAGTTCCATCAAAAATTCTCGATGACCCGTCGAAAGACCCTATAGAGCCCTTCGACCTCGCCGATACCCACCCGTTCGTTGGGAGCGTGAATCGTGTCGTTGCGCACACCGAACTCCACCACTTTGACGCCGTATTCGGCGAAAAAGCGCGCGTCACTGGTCCCGCCGGCGGTGGAGTGTTTCGGGCGCTCTCCCGTCTCCGCGGCAATCGCCTCGTCCAGTACTTTGACGATCCGGGTATCGGGATCGGTGATAAAAGGTTTGGCGCTTTGACTGAGTCGCAAATCGTAATCCATTCCGGAAAAGTATTTATGAACGAAATCCTCCACATCCTTCAGATCGGTATGGGTATTGTTACGGACGTTGAACATCATCTTGAGTTTGCCCGGGGTGACGTTGGTAACTTCCATTCCCGCCCGGATATCGGTAATAACGAACTGACTGGGGGCGAAGAATTCGTCCCCTTCGTCCAGATTGATCCCTGCCATATGGGGTAGAACTTGGGCCACCTTGTGGATAGGATTAAGAGCCTTTTCGGGATAGGCGGCATGGCCCTGACGCCCCCGCTTCTCGATTACACCGTTGATGGAGCCGCGCCGCCCGATCTTGATCGCGTCGCCGAAACGTTTTTCACAGGTCGGCTCGGCGACGATGGCATAATCGGGCAATCGGCCGATTTCTCGCAGATGACGCAACACGATCTGCGTCCCGTAGGTAGCCTCACCCTCTTCGTCGGACGTCAGCAGCAGAGAGAGCGTTCCGGAAAAACTTTCGGCTTCTCGCATCGCCGCCAGGAAAGCGGCCACCCCGCTTTTCATATCCTGAGCCCCTCGGGCGACAATTTTACCGTCTCGGATCAGCGGCACAAAAGGGTTGCTCTCCCATCCTTCCCCCGGCGGGACCACATCGACATGCCCGGCAAAACAGAGATGCTCTCCTTCACCGAACCTTCGGGAGAGAAAGAGATTTTTCACCTCACCCTCATCGATGCGGATCGCTTCGTAGCCGGGAAGATAGGCTTCGACGAAGTCCATCAGCCCCCCATCGTCGGGCGTTACCGAAGGAGCTGAAAGCAGCCGGATCAGCAGATCCACGACGTTCAATGCTACCGGTGTCTCAGTCACGGACAATGTCTCCGTGCCATGCCATGATCCCTCCCCGATGATCGATCAACTTTTCGGCACCGTTTTGTAACAATATTCTCTGGACCTGGCCTGTCCGATTTCCCGTACGACAGGTGAGGACTACAGGCTTCCGGCGGCTCATTTCGATCAATTCAGCTGCCCAGTCCGAAAAGGTGCTGGTCGGACGCAGCAGATCCACACCGGGCAAATGTCCCTGGTCGTATTCGAAGACTTCCCGTACGTCCACGAGCGTAAAATCCGCCTCGCCCTTTTCCCGGGCCTCCAGCAACGTCTCCAGTTCCGCCGAATTGACGGCTTCTCCTTCGAGCAACGTCTCGATCTGCATACACTCTCCTCTTTTTTGACGGTATTATATCCAGAGGATGCGGAGCATCTTAAACCGTTTTACACTATAATTGTCTCTACTTTCAAAAAACAGAGGAGCTTAGACGGTGGATATCAATGTATTGGAAAAACTCGAAAAACTTTCGCATTTGAGAATCGCCGCAGAGAAGCGGGAGGAGGTCCTGGGACAACTCTCGGAGATACTCGCTTATGTCGAAAACCTCAAAGAGCTCGATACCGAAAAGCTTGACAGTTACTTTTCGACACTCGAAGGGGGGACTCCTCTACGGGAAGATCTTCCGCACAACGATCCGGAGGTTCCTAGAATTATCCTCGAACACGCTCCCGAAGCACGGGACGATTTTTTCATCGTTCCCGCCATCATCGAATAAATCCAAAGTTACTCATGAGCAATATCAACGTCAAAAAACTGCTTCAAAGCGTTGTCGTCCATAAAGCGTCCGATCTGCATCTCATCGCCAAGAAAGAACCGCTGCTACGTCTCGACGGTAGACTGCGTCCGGTAAACATGCCCCGTCTGACCGGTGAAGACATCGAAGAGATGTGCTACACCCTCATGACGGAAAAACAGAAAAAGGTTTTCGAGGAGACCAACGAACTGGACTTTGCGGTCGAACTCGAAGGCATAGGGCGTTTTCGCGTTAACTACTACCGAACACTCGGCGATATGGCAGCGGCTTTCCGGGTCATTCCCGTCAAACTTCCTAGCCTCGAAGAGATCGACGCTCCTCCTGTCTACAGCAAATTGATCCAGAGGGAAAAGGGATTGATTCTCGTCACCGGTCCCACGGGTTCGGGTAAATCGACGACCCTGGCTGCGATGCTCAACGAAATCAACCTTCACGAGTCCAAACATATCATCACTGTGGAAGATCCCGTCGAATTTGTCCATCAACACAAAAAATGCGTCTTCTCCCATCGGAGCGTCGGGGAAGATACCCGTAGTTTCGCCACCGCCCTCAAATACGCCATGCGGGAAGACCCCGACATCATTCTCATCGGAGAGATGCGGGACAAGGAGACCATTTCCGCCGCCTTGACCGCCGCGGAAACCGGGCACCTGGTCTTCGCCACCCTCCACACCAACTCGGCACCGGGGACCGTCAACCGGATCATCGACGTTTTCGGCGGAGATGAACAACCCCAGGTCCGCGCAATGCTCTCCAGCTCTCTCGTCGCCGTCATCTCCCAGGCTCTTGTCCCGAAAATCGGCGGCGGACGGGTCGCCGTCCCCGAGATTCTCGTTACCAACCATGCCATCGCCAATCTGATTCGTGAAGACAAGGTCCACCAAATCTACTCCGCCATGCAGTTGGGTCAGGAGGAGAGTGGAATGCAGACACAAAACCAGGTGATGCTCCGTCTTCTGCGCCAAGGACTGATCAGCCGCGAAACGGCACTGCAGTACTCGAACCGCCCCGATGAACTGAAAAAACAGCTCTAGCAAAGGAGATTTTGTGCTTTCCCCCGCTATCGTAGATTGGATACTCGTTGCGCTGATTCTTCTGCTCGCACTCAAAGGAACGCTCAACGGCTTCGTCCGGGAAACGACCCAACTGGTCGGCATCGTCGGAGGTGTCGCCGTCGCATCCCGTAGCGCTTCCTTTCTGACCCACTGGCTCCAACAGAAAGGTCTTCTCCTTGGAGGTCCGGCACTGACCCAGCTGCTCTGCTTTCTCGTTGTACTCCTGCTCGTTTGGGGAGCGGTCGTTTTCCTCGGAAAAGGGTTTTCCTCTGTTGTTTCACTTCCCCGCAAAGTCGACGCGATTCTGGGCTATGTGATCGCTTTGATCAAGTATTTTCTCATCCTTTCGATCATCGTCGCAGCTTTTTCTCAGACGAAACTTTTTCGAGAAAAATTCGCGGCACAAAGGAGCCATAGCCGACTCTACCCTCTTCTGGTCACCACGGGAAAAGCGGTCATGGTTCTTCCCCCCGCCGCTCCGATTACACCTCGGAAGCGACAAACTCAAGAAAAAACCCACTGAGTTCCGCCATGGTCAGCTACGATTTTCTCCTCGAGGAGCTTAAGAGGATCCTCAAAGAAAAACAACTAAAATTCACCCGCCAAAGGGAACTGGTGCTCAAGGCGCTCTACGAGAACCCGGGCCATTTCTCCCCCGAAGAGATCCATCGGCTCGTTCAGCAGGCCGATCCGGGAACCAAAGTGGGC
>WFQO01000177.1 GCA_015486995.1 Nitratifractor sp.
AAGTCGTAACCGCTGGTCTCGATGGTCCGTGCGGCGTTGCGGTAAGCCCGGATGCGGAAAGGGTTGTCCCCCTTCAGTTCCAGATAGTCGGCGAGAGTTTTGAAAAAGGCGGCGATCTCACTGTTGCTCATTGTCGATCCTTCTAATCTATGATAAAACTGTTTTGTATGATACGACATTCTGGAATATTCGACAATAAATGAAGAGATATTATCGATATATTATGAAATATTATTCACTCATTTAATAATATAGATTGTATCATTTCAAAATGAATTAGGAAGTCCCGGCTAGTTATATTTATAAATATTGGAAGGATTGATAATGGGGAGAATTGTTGCGATCGTCGTTGCGATACTGCTGGGCAGTCAAATTGCCGAAGCGGGAAAAAAAATCGTTGTCGATCTAAGTAAGCAAGAGGCATACGCGTATGAGGATGGACGCCTGGCTTTCAGCGGATGGGTATCGACGGGGAGACCGGGACACCGTACGCCGACAGGACACTTCCGGGTTTTGGAAAAAGACATCGATCACGTCTCCAGCAAATATCCGGAGCCCAACGGCGGGGCGGAGATGCACTATATGCTGCGGGTGACGAATTACGGGGTGGCCATGCACCTGGGGTATGTACCCAACTATCCCGCCTCCCACGGCTGTATCCGGATGGAGAACGGATTTGCACAGAAGATGTATCGTTGGGCGGAGGTAGGGACCCCCATTCTCATTACAGGCACCCCGCCGCGCTACGTCGATCGACCGATCAGCCGCTACGCATCAGCCTCGCGCGGACCTTCCACCCGCAGAGCTTCGGCGAGGGAACCGCTCGGTCTTCTCAGTACGGTACCGCAGGTTCACTCCGCGGTGACGAATCGTCGGAAGAAACACTCCGCTGGGAAAGTACATCGCACCGTAGATTCGCAACCTGTAAATTCAGCTCTTGTCCGGACGGCGGAGATGTCAACTCCTCTCCAGCTTCTTAGCACGGTACAGACGCAGAAAAAGCCTGCTTCGGTGAAGTCCTCGAAGGTACCGGCGTCCCAAAAACTTCGAAAACGACGATATGCCCGAGCTGAAAAAAGAAGAGATCCGATGAAAACTTCTTCCAAGCATTTCGAGGCGATGAATGATCCGCTGCATCTGTTGACGACGGTCCCGAAGAAAAAAAAACTCGCAACGGTGCAGCGCCCCGAGAAACGAGTGACAAAAAGAATGAGGAGAGCGTACGGGAGACGGGCCTGGAAGGAACGACGCTCTTCGGGTAAAGTCACCGATGTGGAGAAAAAGGTCGAAAGCACGCCTCTGGCGATGCTGCGTGAGCACGGGTAATCGGTCGTCGATACAAAGATGAGGAGTCTAAGTCTCGATCATCGAAGAAGCGGTCTTCTGATGCATGTCACATCACTACCTTCTAATGAAGGGATCGGTACAATGGGGCGGCAGGCATACGTCTGGATCGATCGGCTTACGGAGGCGGGACAGGGGCTTTGGCAGATTCTACCCTTGGGGCCCACCGGATACGGAGACTCGCCCTATCAGTGTTACTCGGCTTTTGCAGGCAATCCTCTCTTGATCGATCTTCAGACTTTGATCTCTTACGGATGGCTCGCTCCCTCCGAAGTTCCCGTCGATGGGGATTCCGATGAAAAACGGGTCGATTTTTCTCGGGTTCGCCAGGTCAAAACTCAAGCACTTCACTCCGCTTTTCAGGCTTTTCGGGAGAGAGCTACGGATGAGTGGCGGAGACGTTTTAATGCCTTCGAGCTCTCGCAGGTCTTCTGGCTGGAGGATTACGCTCTCTTTATGGCTCTGCACGATCGCTACAGAGGAGAGTCTTGGCAGGGCTGGCCCGCTGAGCTTAAACACCGTGATGCCCAGGCGATGGAAAATGTACGTCGTGAACTCTTCGACGAGATCGAATACAGAAAATTCGAACAGTTTCTCTTTTTCACTCAGTGGGAAGAGCTTCATGCCTATGCCGGAAAACGGGGAATCGCCGTTATCGGGGATCTGCCGATCTATGTTTCCTACGACAGCAGCGACTGTTGGGCACATCCGGAGCTTTTCGCTCTGGACGAAGCGTTGCGTCCACGCTTCGTCGCCGGAGTGCCGCCGGACTATTTCAGCCGGACAGGGCAGCTTTGGGGCAATCCTCTCTACGATTGGGAACGGCTTGCCTCGACGGGTTATGCGTGGTGGGTTGAAAGAATGCGCCAGAGCTTTTTTCTATATGACATTGTCCGTCTCGACCACTTCCGGGGCTTCGAAGCTTACTGGTCAATTCCGGCGGATGCCGAGACGGCTGCGGAAGGAGAGTGGCGTCCCGGTCCCGGAGCCGCTTTTTTCGACGCCCTTCGCAAACAGCTGGGGGATTTGCCGCTCATCGCCGAGGATCTGGGGATCATCACTCCCGGAGTTGAAGAGCTTCGGGATCGTTTCGGTCTGCCGGGGATGAAGGTACTTCAGTTTGCCTTCGACGGCAATGTGAACAACCCCTATCTGCCCCACAATCATCGTCCGCATTCGGTACTCTACACCGGAACGCACGACAACGATACGTTGATGGGGTGGTTTCACTCGCTTGGAGATCGGGGGTACGTTCTTGAATATCTGGGAAGCGACGAGAATTCCTTTCATTGGGATCTGTTGCGTCTGCATCAGATGTCGGTTTCGGCGATGGCGATTTTGCCCCTGCAGGATCTGCTCGGTCTGGGGAGCGAAGCCAGGATGAACGTTCCGGGTACGGCCGAAGGAAACTGGGCCTGGCGTTGTTCTCAGGAGGAGATGGAGGGTGCGCAGAATGCTTTCGGGAAGTTAAAGCGGTTGAGTACTTTGTACGGGAGGAAATAGGTTTTTTTCTGCACGCAATTCCCGCCTTACGCTCCTTCGCTTCTGCTATAATAATCCCCATCGAGCGAGAAGGAGTATCCGATGGAAATCAAAAAGTGTGAATCGTTGGAGGAAGCGCGGAAGGAAATCGACAAACTCGACGAAAAGATCGTCGAGCTGATCGCCGCCCGCAACGCCTACGTTCGCCAGTTGGCCCATTTCAAAAACTCCGTCGACGAGATCAAGGCGGAGGATCGTATTGCGGACGTTATCAATCGGGCCAGGGCAAAGGCGATCGAACTGGATCTTTCCCCCAACCTCATCAACGATCTCTATCTGCGAATGATCGATGCCATGGTCGACAGCGAAGTAGCCGAATTCAAGAACGCCAAAAATTATTGAAACAGAGAAAAACTCCGAAAAACGGTCATTCTTCGACCGGATATACTCAAAGTTGATAAAATCTCTCCGAATTAAACGTTTTTCTGCTAAAATCTCTTGACATAAGCGATCGGCTTTGGTTATAACCTTGCCAAATCCGTCGAAAAAAGGATAGTCATGGCACAAGAAGAGCTGGACAAAGCGGTCTCGGGCGAATATGCCCTCGGCTTCGAGATCGATATCGAAGAGGACAAGGTCCCGCCGGGCTTGAGCGACGAGGTGATCCGTTTCATCTCCAAGAAGAAGGATGAGCCCGACTGGATGACCGAACTGCGTCTCAAGGCTTACCACAAATGGCTGGAGATGGAAGAGCCCCACTGGGGCCATCTGGAGTACGAGCCGGTGGATTATCAATCCATCAGC
>WFQO01000178.1 GCA_015486995.1 Nitratifractor sp.
GCAGGCGGCGGGCCATAGCCAGATCGAAATCCTCCAGATCCTCCACTTCCGTCACCAGGTGAGGAACCCCGGTATCGAGGAGCCACCAAAGACGCCCTTCCTCCTCGATCGCGGTATTGATGATCCGAGGCTCCAGCATGTCGGTCACCACGTAGAGGCCGTTGACCTCCGCGGTAATGACACCGGCCCCGGTGAGAAACTCCGCCCGGTTGTCGATACTGATTCCTTTCTCCACCGCATAGTGGGCCACGGCCCGGGTGGCGTTGCCGCACATACTCGCCTCGCTGCCGTCGCTGTTGTAGAACTCCCATTCGAAATCATATTCGGCATGGGGGACGAGGACTACCATCCCGTCGGCTCCGACTCCCTTGTGGCGGTCACAAAGCAACTTGGCCAGCTCATGACGCTCCCGCTTCTCGGTATCGTGAAAGATGACAAAATCGTTGCCGTTGGCATCGTATTTGGTGACGAACATGTTTCAACCTTCGGTTTTAGTTATTGGTTTATCGGTTATTCGTATATTGGGGAATCTTTTGGGTTGGTGCTTTTGCCAAAAAGGGTGAATCCAAAAGCCGCCTGCAACCTTTTCGCCGAAGCGCCGTAGGCGCTCCCAATACACCAATATACTAATACACCAATATACTAATATACCAATATACCAAATTACGAAAAAGCTTTCAGAATCTCTTCCCGCACCCGTTCACATTCCCGCTGCAGCTGCTTCAGATCTCCGCTGTTGTCGATGACCCAGGTGGCGCGTTTCCGTTTCTCCTCGATATCGAGCTGGGCCTCGAGCCGCACTTCGGCCTCGGCCTCGCTCAGCCCTTCTCTTTGGAGCAGGCGTTCCCGCTGTATGCCGCGTGGCGCATAGACCACGGCCACCTTCTCCACGGGATAGTCCCCCGTCTCGTAGAAGAGGGGAATGTCGATGAGGTAAGGTTTGGCGAAGCGCTCCTGCGCCTCGCTTTGGTGGCGGATCTCTTCACGAATGGGAGGATGCACCAGTGCTTCGAGCTCTCGACGGGCTGAAGCGTCGGCAAAGACCAAAGATCCCAGGGCTTTGCGATCGACTTTGCCTTCAGCATCCAGGTATTCCGCTCCGAAAAGTTCGGCAATACGGGGAGCCTGCTCGTCCAAGACCCTATGGGCGATGGCGTCGGCGTCGATGATCCGAAAACCCAGCATCGAGAGCAGGGCTCCCGCCGTACTCTTGCCGCTGGCGATCCCTCCGGTCAAAACGACGGCGTGTTCGAGGGCCATCAGCGTTTGATGATCCCCAGGTAACGCTGGTTGACGAAGGTCGGCGTCTGGAAGGCCGCCACGGCGATGTCGCTGTTGTAGTAGCGGTAACCGTCCGTCAGGTCCGCCCGCTGGAGGTTCAGGTCCGCCGTAGGGTGGTAGAAGCGGCTGGCCAGAACCATGTAGCTGCTCACCAGATCCCCCTCCCGCTCATAGCGGTAAGGCATGACGATCCGGTAGATCGCCCCCAGGGTCTTCAACTCCGTCTCAGCCCGCTCCTGCGCAAGGATCAGATTGCTCATGGGGGCACTGACGAGTCCCTTGGCATCCAGGAGTTTGGTCAGCTCGATCCAAAACTCCCGATCACCGCCGAAACGATCGTCGGCGACGATGGCCACATCGAAATTTTTGGTGCCCAGGGCCCCCAGAGAAGCGACAGCCCCTTCGGCATCCAGATGGACGATCTCTTCGAAAATCGAATATTTGCCCAGCTCGTTGCGGATATTGTCGCAACCGCCGATGACGAGAATCCGCTTGGGATCGGCGTGGGTACAGACGGGGACATGCACCAGCATCTCATCCCGGATAAAGTGTAGGTTTTCCATAATTTGCACTCCGTTAGTGTAAGTTGAAGGATTTTAGCACAATCATCGGGCAGGTGCTTGAATTTGGGCATAATTAGGAGAAAATTTATCCACTTTGTAACAAGGAGAGCCGATGTGTGACCGAGAGACGCTTGAAGACTCCCTCTATTTCCGCCATGCCTGCAAACGATTCGATCCCGAGCGCCAAATTCCCGAGGAAGAGCTGCGCTTCATCCTGGAGGCGGGACGACTGGCTCCCTCCTCCTTCGGAATGGAGCCCTGGCGCTTCATCGTGATCCGGGATCCGAAGCTTAAAGAGAAGTTGCGTCCCGCATGCTGGAACCAGCCTCAGATTACCGACTGCAGCGACCTGGTCGTGATCGCGGGGCAGATCGCCGCCGTGGCCGACCCCGACTACTATGGAGCGATGTTCCGCCGCCGCGGACTGTCGGAGGAGATGACACAGGCTTATATCGAGCGCTATGAAAACTACATCGGCAAGCTACACTCCCTGATAGGCTGGGTGGCCAAACAGTGCTATATCGCCGCCGACCATATGATGATCTATGCCTCACTTATCGGCATCGATAGCTGCCCCATCGAAGGTTTCGAACCGCGAAAGATCGACAAGATCCTGGGCTTGGAGCGGAAAAAAGAGCGCACGACACTGCTTTTGCCCCTGGGGTACCGTCTCCAGGAGCCGCCGGAGAAAAAACGGCGGCCCTTTGACGAAGTAGTGAGCTTTTTGTAACGGATTGCTATACTTTCTCAAAAGCGAGGAGAAAAGATGCACCATCCCGGGAATGAAAAGAGAGTAGGGCTTTTCATCCCCTGCTACATCGACGACTTCTATCCCAATGTGGCCCTGAGTACCCTGGAGCTGCTGGAAGCCCACGGCTATGAGGTGGAGTATCCCGAGGGGCAGCGCTGCTGCGGCCAGCCTTTTCTCAACAACGGCCTGAAGGAGGAGGGCGCCGATTTCGCCCGTCACTTCGTCGCAACTTTCGAAGACTATGATTATGTAGTGGCTCCCGCCGGCAGCTGCATCGCCACGGCAC
>WFQO01000179.1 GCA_015486995.1 Nitratifractor sp.
CCCAGCGCCGATGATACTGCGCCCTCCGGGCGTGGGAACGTAGGTCAGCGCCACCCTGAGAATCTATTCTTTTTTACTCTTTTATCTTCACTCTCAAACTCAAAAATTTTCGACAATACTCTTACTTCTATATACATTCTTGTTTCTAGACCTCGTCCTTCATTACGAAATAATTCCGGCTGTTCTCTCCCTCTTTCGATAAAATACTTGTGATAAAAAGAGAGGACAGTTGTGGCGGGAAAGAAAAAGAGTATATCGGGCAGAAACAAAGCCGTTCAAAAGCGTCAGAAACAGAAAGAGGAGAAGAAAAAAAGGTGGCTCTTCGCTTTTTTTACCGTGATGATTATGACCACTTTGTTGGGAGCGGCTTTTTTCCTTGGAAACAGCCGGCATAGCGTTACTAAAAAAAGCACATTGCATCACAATAAAAAGCTTAAAAAGTCTATTCCAAATACAGGACATCCAAAAGACCATATTGCCAAAAGAACGTTTGAAATTTACGAAGAATACCCCAAATCGGAGAAAATCGGTTTTGGCCTGGAAGATTTGATCAAAAAAACTAAAAGCCAATCTTCGAAGACAGCGCATAAAGCCGAGTTCACGAAAGAGAAACCGATGTTGGTTCTTATCATTGACGATGTCTCTCAAAAACGGCAGTTGACGGCGATTCGTGCCTTACCGTATCATATCACTCCCTCGATCTTTCCACCGTCACAGATGAATCTGTACAGTTATCGATTAGCAAGAGGGTTGAAGCATTATATGATCCATCTACCGATGCAGTCATCGAGTGCAAAGATGAACAGTTTTACCAAGACGATGAAGATTACGGACAGTCGTGGAAAAATTGGTTCTAGGATCCGGGAAATACGGAAATATTTTCCTAACGCCATTTTTGTCAACAACCACACGGGAAGTGTTTTTACTTCGAATTACACGGCAATGCGTAAGGCCTACATAGATTTGAAACGCAACGGATTCATCTTTGTCGACAGTCGCACGACAGGTCACTCTGTGGTGAGAAAAATCACGAGGATCTACAAGGATCCATATATTGCACGTGATGTTTTTCTCGACAATGTCCAGAAACGTTCAGCCATCCTGGATCAGTTAAAAAAGGCGGTTCGTATCGCAAAACGTAGGGGGTATGCGATCGCTATCGGGCATCCGCACCGGGCAACGCTGGACGCTCTGAGGCACGCAGGCAAAATTCTCGCTTCGGTGCAGACGGTGTACATCGACGAATTTTATCGGAGGATTTATGGAAGAATACCGGGTCATTGAGGGCAGCCGACTTCCTTTGAGTCATTTGAAAAAGCTTCCTGAACATTTCTGGTATCGGGGAGATCCGACACTCCTACAACGGCCGAAGGTTTCGATTGTCGGGACACGGCGACCGATGCGTTACACAAGAGAATACATTCGTGAATTGGCCGATGCCTTGGCCCGAAGAGGTGTAGCGGTGGTCAGTGGGGCGGCGATGGGAGTGGACGCTATGGCGCATACGGGGGCAGGACCTTCGAACACTATCGCCGTTGTAGCCAATGGCGTGGATATTCGCTATCCCGCGACGAATGCTCCTTTGATAGAATCCATTGAGCAGGACGGCTTGGTGTTGAGTCAATTCAAACCTGGGAGCCGCGCTGCCGCCTGGAGCTTTGTTATACGCAATGAAATCGTCGTGGCGTTGGGGGAAGTGTTGGTGATCGGGGAAGCGGACGAAAACAGCGGATCGATGCGCAGCGCTGAGTATGCGCTCAAACAGGGAAAGGAGATTTATGTCTTGCCTCACCGTTTGGGAGAGAGTGCGGGGACGAACCGCCTGCTGAAGGAGGGACTGGCAAGCCCGATTTACTCGATCGAAGCCTTTGCCGAGCGTTTCGGTGTGGTCCCCTCCGCTGAGCAGGAGCGGGATGAGTTTTTCTATTTTTGCCAGAAACATCCTACGATGGATGAAGCGGTGCTTCGGTTCGGTGACCGGGTTTTCGAAGAGGAACTGGAAGGAAAGATCGTCGTGGAGAACGGAAGAATCAGGCCCGCCTGATTGTACGGGCCTTTCAGAGAATATTCCAGAGCGCTTTTGTTCCTGATTATTTTTCTGCGGGTTTACTGCTGTTGGTTTCTGCTTTTTTCGCCGGAGTCGCAGGCATTTCGCTCAACTTTTCGACGATACCCTCAAGGGCTTTTTCGTTGAGCAGGCCGACCTGCATTGTCACGACGTTTCCGGACTTGTCAAGGATCATCAGAAAAGGAATACTCCCTTTCCATCCGGCGCGTTTGGCCACGTAGTTGACAAAGCTGTAAGCGTCACGATAGGGGACGACGTCGTAGTTGATCCCTTTGGCTTCGGCGAACTTTTTCAGTTTGTCGGCGGGAGTATCCTGGACTTCGATGGCGACAATGGCGAGTTTGTCCTTGAATTTCTTTTTGAGTTTGATATAGTTAGGCACGGAGATGAGGCAGGGAGGGCAGTGGGTGCCCCAGAACTCCAAAAAGACCACGCGTCCACGATACTCTTCAAAGTCGAGGCCGTTATCGGTCCCTTTGACGTGAATCTTTTTTCCTTCGATCGTGGGAAGAACGATACTGTTGTCTGCCGCCTGTGCGGAGGTGGCGAGGAGAGCTGCTCCCACGAGCAGCAGGCTGAGCAATTTTTTCATCAACTATCCTTTTCTTGGCTATGAGAATCTAGGCAGATTATAACACAGGCCGTTTCCGGAGGGTTAACAATGGCCTTTCAGACAAAAATCCATTCGACGATTTTGGCGACGTCGGAAGCGAGATAGCATTTGACTTTTGTCTCCTCCAGGGGTTTAGCGGGCAGGACGAGTTTCTTGAAGCCCTGAGTTTCGATCTCACGGAGCCGTTGCGCGAGGGCAGGGACTTCACGGACTTCTCCGGTGAGGCTGACCTCACCGAGAAAGAGCGTTTCGGCGCTGAGCTCGCGGTCGCGGTAGCTGCTGAGGATGGCGGCGATGACGGCGAGATCTGCGGCGGGTTCGGTGATGCGAATCCCTCCGCTGACGTTGATGAAAACGTCGTAGGTTCCCAGGGGAAGGTCGAGCTTTTTCTCCAGGAGTGCGAGAAGCATTTGGAGGCGATTGTTGTCGTAGCCGGTGGAGCTGCGTTTGGGATGGCCGTAGGCCTCGGCGACGAGGGCCTGAATTTCGATGATGATGGGGCGGGAGCCTTCCATAATGACAGTCAGGGCGGAGCCGGCCTGGAGTTTTTCTTTGTCGAAGAAGCGGCCGGCGAAACTGGTGGCGTCCTGCAGGCCGTCGCGGCGCATTTCGAAGATCCCTACCTCGTTGGTGGATCCGAAACGGTTTTTAAAACCGCGCAGAAGACGGAGTTCGGAGTTGCTGTCTCCCTCGAAATAGAGAACGGTGTCGACCATATGTTCCAGGACCCGGGGGCCGGCGATGGAGCCCTCTTTGGTGATGTGGCCGATGATGAAGACAGGGAGCTCTCTGCTTTTGGCGAGGCGCATCAGCTCGAAAGTGATGGTGCGTACCTGGGTCACCGATCCCGGAGCGGAGGGGGTTTCGTCGCTGTAGAGTGTCTGGATGGAGTCGATGACGAGAAAATCGTAGTCGCGTTTGTCGATTTCATTCAGGACGCTTTCGAGATTGATTTCGCTCAGAAGAAAAAGTTTTTCGTGGTTGGCGTCGAGGCGGTTGGCCCGGAGTTTGATCTGGCCGGCGGACTCTTCCCCGCTGACATAGAGAACGCTTTTGCCTTCATAGGCGAGGTTGCCGGCGATTTTGAGCAGGAGAGTGGACTTGCCGATTCCGGGGGAGCCGCCGATAAGGGTCAGAGATCCGGGGACGATTCCTCCCCCGAGGACGAGGTCCAGTTCGCGGCTTCCCGACGGGAATCGGAGAAAATTCTCTTCATCGATCTCGGTGATGGGGCGGGCTTTGGCTCGGGTGGCGGCGGTGCCGGAGGCGCGTGTCTCTTTGAGGAATTTGATCTGTTCGGCACTGAGTTCGATCAGGCTTTCCCACTCTCCGCAGTTGGGGCATTTGCCCATCCATCGGGGGCTTTGGAAGCCGCAGGCTTGGCACTCGAAGAGGGTTTTTTTCTTGGCCATCTGTTAGAGGAAGATTTCGTCGAGGATCGTGTTGATGTACTCGTTGGCTTTGAAAGGGATCAGATCGTCGGGGCTTTCGCCGGTGCCGATGTAGTAGATGGGCATTTTCAGTCGGTCGGCGATGCTGAGGATGGCTCCGCCTTTGGCCGTGCCGTCGAGCTTGGTGATGATGATGCCGTCGATACCGATCATTTCGTCGAAGGCTTTGGCTTGGTTGACAGTGGAGCTGCCCTGGGTGCCGTCGAGGATCAGCATTTTCCGATGGGGAGCCCCCGGCAGTGCCTTGTCGGCGACACGGACCATCTTTTTGAGTTCCTCAGCGAGGTTGGGTTGGGTGTGGAGTCGTCCGGCCGTGTCGATGATGACCCGATCGATCCCTTTGGAAAGCGCCGATTTGATCGTATCGAAGACGACGGCGGAGGGGTCGTGTCCCTGCCGGGTGGCGACGATGGGGACGTCGAGCTTCTGCGCCCAGCGGCTCAGCTGCTCGATGGCGGCGGCCCGGAAAGTGTCACCGGCTCCGAGGATGACACTTTTGCCCTCCTGTCCGTAACGGCGGGCGAGCTTGGCGATGGTCGTGGTTTTTCCGGCACCGTTGACACCGATGATCATTTCGACGAAGGGGTGATACTCGTCGGGATCGATCCACTCGGCTTTGTACTGGAAGACGGTGATGAGGGAGTTGAAAGCCTGGAGGCGGTTGATGCTTTCGGGCAATCCTTCGAGAAGCCGTTCGACCAGTTCGTAGTTGACGTCCGCTTCGAGAAGAACCTCTTCGAACTCCTCTTTGTCGATCTGTTTTTTCTTTTTGGGGACGACCTCTTTGATCGCCTCGTTGGTTTTTCCGAACGCTTTTTTGAGAAATCCAAACACTGTTTAATCCTTTTCTTTATCTTTCAGCTGGTTGATAAGTGTCTGAAGCATCTCGTAAGGGACGGCTCCGCTGATCTGCATTACATATTTACCATTTTTAAAGAGGAGAGTCAAAGGAAGAGGATAGTTTTTGGGCAGATGCAACCTAGGAAGTAGGGCGTTGATCAGGCGTTCGTTGTCGGGAGAGACAGAGAGAAAAAAGGAGGCATCGTAATGTTTCATCAGGTCCCGTACGGAAGACTCCGCGGTATCGCTGCGAACGAGCAGACCAATAACAAAAAGGTCTTGAGCGTTTTCCTTCTGGAGTCTTCCAAGGTAAGGGAGCATCCCGCGGCAAGGGATGCACCAGTCGCTGAAGATCTCCAGGAGAACTATGGGTTGGCGGATTTTATGAAAGACGAGATGATCGGGATAGATTTCGACGCTACTGCTGCGCCGATCGATATCCTGAATCTCGAAGCGTTGATGTGTTGCTTTACTTTGTGGAGTTTTCTTTTTAGAAATCGTGATATTTCTTTCCATCGATTTTTGGCGGGTAGGAGAAGAGGTGGAAGTTCCTCTTTCTTCCTTTTTCCCGCATGAGGAGAGAAACAGGAGAGCACAGAAAAGTATGAGAACGGTTATCGGTCTTTTGAAAGACATAAAGAATAGGTTCTCCTAAGCTTAGGGTATGATATGAATCCAGAATTTGGGTTGAAACTGTTCGGGATTATAGCCAAAAGGATTTTGGAATGCAGACGAATGGGAAGAAAGCGATCTTTCGGGAAAAAGCGTTGAGACAGTTGAAAGCTCAGTGCGGTTCATGTACTTATGCCGAGGATAAACGGATAGTCAAACGTTTAAAAGAGTGGATTCTCCGTCGCGACCCGAAGAGCGTGATGATTTATCTGCCGCTTCCGATTGAGGTAGATGTGCGTTCCCTGATTCGTTGGCTGCGTCGCCGAGGAGTAGCGGTTTATGTTCCCTTTATGGAGGGTAAAAGTTTTCGGTTGGTAAAATACCGCCTGCCTCTGCGCAAGAAACGCTTTGGCATTTACGAACCGAAATTCTCCAATGAACGAATAAAGAAGAAGATAGATTTGGCGATCGTCCCTATCGTAGGAACCGATCCGACCGGGAAACGGGTCGGATTCGGAAAGGGAATGTATGATCGTTTTATCGCCCGAGAAAAAAAGAACATCAAAGAGATCATTTTCATACAGAGGGCGTTGTGCTGGAGTCCGGAAGTGGTGACGGATTCCCATGACATGGAGGCGCAGATTTTGATAACAGGAAGACGGAGCTATTGCCTGGGGAGTGAAAAGTAACAAGATTCCCGTTGGGGATTGCTAAAAGGTAGTGAAGACTTTTTCCCGGGAATAGAGTGAAGAACTCCCGGTCCTTTCCGGTTAGGAAAAGAAGCCCATTCCTGCTGTGTGAAAAAGAAAAAGGAAATGTATGCAAACGATGATAGTGGGGGGCGTTCTCCTGCTTTCCGGTTTAGCGGGGGGGTATCTCCTGGCCCGCCGTATAATGGTTAAGCGATTCAATTATCTTAAAATCGAAGCCAAAGCACGGGCGAAAGCTATCGAACAAGAGGCACATAAACTTCTTGAAGAGGCGGAACTGGAACGCCGTCAACTCGCGCTGAAACTAGAGCAACAGTACAACGAACGTGTCGAAGAAGTCGAAAAACGAAATCGGGCGTTGATCGTTCGGGAGCGTGAACTGGAACAGGAACGCCGCAAGGTCCAAAAGGCGGAAAATGCTTTGCAGGAGAAACTGGAACGAGCATCCGCATTGGAAGAGCGAAAACGGTATGCGGTCGACGAGGCGTTGCAGCGGATCGAATCCCTGGCATCCATGACCCGGGAAGAGGCGAAGAACTTTCTTCTCAACGAAATGAAGCAGCGGATTGATTCGGAGGCGGCGGCACTTGTTCGTAAAAAGCTTAAAATCGCCGAAGAAGAGGCGGAACGAAAGGCGAACTATATTCTTGCCCAGGCGACGACACGTTATGCCGGTGAATTCGCCGGAGAACGATTGATCAACACCATCACTCTTCCGACCGATGAGCACAAAGGAAGGATCATCGGGAAAGAGGGACGCAACATCAAAGCGCTCGAGCAGATGCTCGGTGTCGATATCATCATCGATGAAACGCCGGGAGTGATCGTCGTCAGCAGTTTCAATCTTTATCGCCGGGCGATTGCGACACGGGTCATCGAAGTGTTGGTGGCCGATGGGCGGATTCATCCCGGTAGAATCGAAGAGGTACATGAGAAGGTTCAGAAAGAGTTCGAACAGAAGATCTATGAAGAGGGGGAAAACGTCCTCATAGACCTGGGGCTTTTCCCGATGCATGAAGAGTTGATCAAACTGCTTGGGCGTCTGAAATATCGAGCGAGTTACGGACAAAACACTTTGGCGCATACGCTGGAGGTGGCTCGGCTCGCGCGGGTGATGGCGGCCGAGATGGGTGGGGATGAAAAACTGGCGATGCGGGCAGGCCTGCTACACGATATCGGCAAAGCGTTGACGCAGGATTACGGCGGCAACCATGTCGAACTCGGGGCGGAGCTTTGCCGTAAATACAACGAACATCCTACGGTTATCAATGCGATCTATGCCCATCACGGGCATGCGGAGCCCGACAGCGTGGAGAGTGCTGCGGTCTGTGCGGCGGATGCTCTCAGTGCTGCCCGCCCGGGTGCACGGCGTGAGGTGTTGGAGAGTTTTACCCGAAGAGTACGAGAGATCGAGGAGATCGCCCAACAGCGGGAAGGGGTCTCCCAGGCTTATGCGATCAATGCCGGTCGGGAATTGAGAGTTTTTGTGGATGCCGGAAAGGTCGATGACAATCGTGCGATCGCACTCAGTCATCAAATCGCCAAAGAGATCGAAGAGAGAGTTCAATATCCGGGAGAGATCAAGGTCAACGTCATTCGGGAGACGCGGGCAGTGGATTTCGCCCGTTGAGTGAAGTCGCTGCTACTACACCGCGTAGTAGGTCGCCTCGGGGTGGTGAACCACGATCGCCGTCGTGCTCTGCTCCGGGTGGATTTGGAAAGTTTCGCTCAGTTCGATGCCGAACTCTTCGGGTTTTAGCAGATCGAAGATCACCCGGCTCTGCTCCAGGTCGGGGCAGGCGGGGTAGCCGAAGCTGTAGCGAGCTCCGCGGTAGCGGTTCATCCGAACGTCGCGCAGGGTATGTCCTTCATCCTCGCTGGCGATGTTCAGGTCCAGGCGGATCTGTTTGTGAGCCACCTCCGCCAGAGCTTCGGCCAGCTCCACGCCCAGACCGTGGACCAGGTTGTACTCCAGATACTCCCCTTTATCATAGAGAGCCCGCTCATACTCGGTGATCTTCGGCCCGGCGCTGACGCAGGTGAGCGCCACCACGTCGTGGCGTTCGTGGCGGAAAAAGTCACTCAGCGCCCGATAGGGTTTGCGCCGCTGGCGGGGGAAGTTGAAGACTCCCACGGCCCGCCCCACGATCTCCTCCAGGGGCTCCCGGTTGATCTGGTCCTCGCTGTGCCACCCCTCTTCGGGATCGAAGAGGAAGAGCTCCTGATCGTCGCTGCGGCAGGGGTAGTAGCCGTAGAGGATCGTCGGCTCGAAAAGCCCCTGGCGGAGGAAAGTATCCTTGAGCCGTTCCCAGGCGGGATAGACCGTCTTGTCCAGGAGCTTTTGGTACTCCTCTTTGCTCATCCCCTTGCTCTTGTAGCCCCAGTGCATCTTGAAGAGCGTCCTTTTATTGACCCAGTCGAAGACCATCTCCAGATCCAGGTTGCCCCGGTCCATCACCCGCCGGCCCCAGAAAGGCGGCGTGGGGATCTCCACTTTTTTGGGCATCTTGATCTCTTCAAAGGGGGGGATGACGACCTCTTTCTTCTCCTTTTTCACCCGTTCGGTCATATCCCCGGCCAGACGGGTATCCAGAGGCTGGGAGGGATCCTTTTTCCACTCCTCGATCCGGCTCATGGCCACCACGCCGTCGAAAGCATCGCGGCAGTAGAAGATGGGGCCTTTGTAGAGGGGGCGGCAGTAGTCGTCGACGAAGCTGCGGGTCAGCGCCGCACCGCCCATCAGGATGGGGACCTCGATCCCTTTGGCCGCCATCGTCTCCAGATTCTCCTTCATCACCTGGGTCGATTTGACCAAGAGGCCGCTCATTCCGATTGCGTCGGCATTCACCTCCTCATAGGTCTCCAGGAACTGCTCCAGCTCCACCTTGATCCCGATGTTTTTGACCTTGAAACCGTTATTGGAGAGGATGATGTCCACCAGATTTTTGCCCACGTCATGGACGTCGCCTTTGACGGTGCCGATGACGAGCGTGGTATCGGATTCCTTCTCCTGTTTGGTCAGGTAGGGGTTGAGATAATCCACTGTCGCTTTCATGGTCTCGGCGGACTGCAGAACAAAGGGCAGCTGCATCTGCCCGCTGCCAAACAACTCCCCGATCACCTTCATCCCGTCGATGAGGATCTCGTTGACGATCCGGTCGGCGGTGAGTTCGTGACGCGCCTCTTCCACCAGGGGAATGAGCCGCTCCTTGTCCCCGTCCATCAGGAGCTTTTTGATCTTCTCCTCGTTGGAGAGCTTTTCATACTCTTCGTCGTTCTCCTCCGTCTCCAGGGTTTTGTCGCTGAAGTGCTCGATGAAACGGAAGAGGCTGTTCTCGTCGGCATGAAAAAGGAGCTCTTCACAGACGGCGATATCCTCAGGGGTCATTTTGGAGAGGGGGACGATATGCTTGACGTTGATGATAAC
>WFQO01000180.1 GCA_015486995.1 Nitratifractor sp.
AGTGCTCAGCGACGCGCTCGGCGTGGGGTTGTTGCTCTACACGCTCTATTTACACTTGTTCGCTACAATGCGCCCAACCCCCAAAACAGGCTACACAGACCATTTTACCGATGAAGGAGAATCGAATGTCATTGATGTCGAAATTGTGGACGACTGCGATCGTCTCGACACTGATCGCCGGAGCCGCTGAGTTCAATCTGGAGAGTTTCATCAAACACACACTCATCAAAAATCCCCGGATCAAAGTCGAAAAAGTCAAAATGATCGGCGAAAAGGCTCTACCCGGGCGTCCCGATTGGAAAGCCTATATGTTCACAATGGATCTCTCGTTTCGGGGCAGGAAGCAATCCATACCCGACACGGTTTTCGTCAACGAGAAAGAGCAGTTAGCCACAATGTCGCTGATCGATATGCGCACGGGCCGGGATTTGCGTGAAGCTGTCAAGCCCACGATGCCCGTCAGCTATTACGACAAAAAACACCTCATTGCCGGCAATCCGAACGCACCGCACAAGGTGGTCGTCTTTTCCGATCCCCAGTGCCCTTTCTGCATCGGATTCGTCCCCGGCTTGATCAAGGACGTCAAAGCGCATCCCGACAAACTGGCCCTCTACTATTACCATATGCCCTTGCTGCGTCTGCACCCGGTCTCGGAGACTCTGACACGCGTTATGGAGCACTTGCAGAGCCAGGGGAAGACCGATGAAGCACTCAAAATCTATAAACTGAAAATCGATCCCCGTACCCACGACGAGAAAAAGATTCTCGCCGCACTCAAAAAACAGTTGGGCATCGACCTCAAACCCTCCGATATCGACAAGCCCGAATACCGTGAAGCGGTCAGAGCGGATATGAAAAAGGCGGGTGAAATGATGGTGCGCGGTACTCCGACGGTCTACTACGACGGCAAGTACGATGCGGGGCGAAGCGCCTACAAACAAGCATTGAAATAAAAGCCGAGATCCCGTGCAGAAGTTGATCATCGCCACACGGGCGAGCCAACTGGCTCTTTGGCAAGCCCATTTCGTCAAAGAGCGGATTGAGAGAGATTTTCCGGGTATCCGGGTCGAGCTGGAGGAGATCACCAGTCGGGGAGACAAGATTCTCGACAAACCGTTGGCTCTTGTCGGCGGGAAGGGGCACTTCACCAAGGAGCTCGAAGACGAAATGTTGGCCGGAAACGCCCATCTGGCGGTCCATTCGCTCAAGGATGTTCCCACCTTTATTCCCGAGGGCTTGGAGTTGGCGGCCATCACGGAGCGGCAGGATCAGAGCGATGTGCTGCTCTCGCACCGCTATGCTTCCCTGGAGGAGCTTCCCAAAGGGGCGATTGTGGGGACCACGAGCCTGCGGCGCCGGATGCAGCTGTTGCAGCGGCGGCCCGATTTGAGGGTCCGGGATCTGCGCGGCAACGTCAACACCCGCCTGCGCAAGCTGGCCGAAGGGCAGTACGACGCCATCATCCTCGCTTACATCGGCCTGGCGCGTCTGGATCTGCTCAGGGAGATTCCTCATGTCCAGCGGCTGGAGTGGATGATTCCTCCGATGGGTCAGGCGGCGCTGGGGATCGAGATCGTCGCCGACAACGACGAAGTACGCCGGATCGCCATGAGTCTCGACGATCCCGATACCCATCTGTGTACCGACATCGAGCGGGAGTTCATCGCGGCCATCGGAGCGGGGTGCTCGGCCCCGGTCGCGGTCAATGCCTGCATCGAAGGGGAGACGATCGATTTGCGGGCGATGTTGGGCTATCCCGACGGTACCGAAGTCCTCTATGAGGAGTGGACGCTTCCCCGAAGCGAAGCCGAAGGAGCGGGAGACCGCCTCGCGAAAAAGATGATTGCAGAAGGTGCGCTGGAACTTCTGGCCGAGGCGGAGAAGATCGCTTTCAAAGACGAGCGGCCTGAGCGACTTTAAGGAAATCGAATGCTTCGACGCAGCGGAAAGGTTCAGTTTCTCTTCTGGAGTATGTTTTTTTCCATTCTCCTTTATCTTTGGATTCTCTGGATCGCTACACGCACCTTTTTGCTGCATGAGGGGCCGATGATGGAGTTGCCTCAGCAGGAGGTGACGCTGCTTTTTATCCTTTACGGCCTGCTTGTTTTGACGACACTTTCTGGGACCATCGTCTCCATTATGATCGGCAACCAACCCTACATCCGCCGTTTCGGCGCGATGGTGATCGTGGTCTTCGGGACCATCGTCGCCGCCAAGGGAATTTTCGGCTGATCCAATGTCTGTATCCCTGGGGACGTTGGAGGATAAAGCCCAAGGCTGCTATAATGCCGTGCCTCTTCGGAGAGATGGCAGAGTGGACGAATGCGGCGGCTTCGAAAGCCGTTGTCCGGGCTTCCCGGACCGGGGGTTCGAATCCCCCTCTCTCCGCCACCGATCTGCTTCAATCCTCAAAATATCAAATTTTAAATCCGAGTGTTGCAATACGAGACTCATATAAAAGGGCACGACCTATTATTAGAGGTGCCCCAAAGTTGTTCCTAAGCTTTCCGGGAGTTATAATTAAGCGAAGGAGGCTGCAATGAAAATGTGGCTGAAACGCATGATTAAACACTTGGTGTTCGGGGATCGGGATGTGGATATCCGGGGTCGGCTGAGCCGGATGTGCCGTAAAGACCTCTGTTCGATGAATATTCGAATTGATTCGATTTCCATTATCTTTTTTTTGGGACGGTGGTTGCCTCTATCGATCGCCATCGGTATTACGATGGGAGTGATCGCTTCGATGATGGATCTGTTGGTGATCAAAATCAACGGCCTCCTCTCCACCCATATTGTTCTACTTTTTGTCTATCCGCTGCTGGTGGCGGCGATTACGGGATATGTGATCAAACACAATCACGAAGTTTCAGGGCCGGGAATCGGATTTTCAATTTTGCATCTGAAAACCAAAAAATATCTTCAGCTTCATTCGATTCTGGCCAAGTTGTTTATTTCGGTTCTGACCCTATCGGGAGGATTCATCGCCGGACGAGAAGGGCCCTCCTTTTTCCTGGGAATCGGCATCGGGGAGTGGATCGGTAAAGCCTACGGATTCGGAAAAAAGTTCAAAAATATGCTGGGGCTTATCGGCGGCGGCGCCTTTACCGGCGCATTGCTCAAGGCACCGCTTGGAAGCTCCATTTTCGCCATGGAGCTGGAAAATATGTACGATTTCGACTATCGCCCCTTTATTCCGATGATCGTCGCATCGATCGTCAGTTATCTGACTTTCTCCTTTTTCCGGGGGAACCACGCTTTCATCAAGCTGACGCAGAAAGCCGTCTGGAGCCTGGAGAGCATTCCTTACATCATTGCGATGGGATTTGCCGTCTCGCTTGTTATCTACGCCTATACGCTCTTTTTTCACTTTTTTCTCAAACTTTCCAAAATGATTCCCATCGGGCGCCGTCCGCTTATCGGGACGATCGTTGCGATTCCTCTCATGGCAATACTCTATCTGATCAGTCAGGATCCTGACATCCTCTCGGCACCGGTGAACATGAATATCCTCTCCAATCTGGCACAGACCGGTTTTCCCATCGGTGTCAACATCGCAATTATCGTCTTTACCATCATTATCACAAGTCTGACCCTAGGATTCGGTATTCCGGGGGGATTGATCCTGCCGGTATTGATTATCGGGGCGGCGATGGGAAATATTTTCGGCCACTTTTTTCCCAATCAACTGGTCATGTTTACGTTGGCGGGAATGGGGGCGGGACTCTCGGCCGGGGCAAAAACCCCTCTTGCGGCCATCGTGATGATCACCGAAATGAGCCACGACGATGTGGTGATTCCGATGACGGCGGCGGTCATTACCAGCTATTTGACCAGTTTCGGCTACAGCCTCTATCTGGGACAGGAGAATATTTTTCGTAGTTCTCTTAAGGATTTCCGCTCCTACACTCGGCATCCCAAAGAGGGTGAATGATACTCGAGGAACTGCTGCATTTTTTCATCCTTCCGATCGTCATCGGAATTTTGGGAGGATTTGCCGCCTACATCTTCCGAATATTGATCCGTTTTTTTACCTCGGTTTATGAGACGTTGGACCTGGTGCCCTCCGTGGATCTCTATTTTGTGAGTATGCCGCTGGTTTTTTGGGGTTCCTATCGGTTGATTCACGCTTTTCTTAGGGATCACGGTAATGTCACCATCGATGAGATCGCCAAGAAAATTTCACTTTTGAGCGGTCGATTCTCTTTTGTCAAAGGTTTTTTGGTCCTTTTCTTGACCTCGGTGAGTATCGGTTTCGGTGTGCCCATCGGGCGCGAAGGACCTATCGCCAAATTGGGCGGTCTGCTTAGTGAAGTCTTTTTACGAGCTTTCAGGGTGCAGCGTATCAATCTGCCGATCTATTTGAGTGCGGGTGTCTCTTCGGCGTTGGCCGCAACCTTCAACGCACCGATCGCCGGCGTGATTTTCGGGATCGAGATCATTATCGGACGGATCAATTCCTATATCCTCATCCCTCTTGT
Source organism: Nitratifractor sp. (assembly GCA_015486995.1). GTDB lineage: Bacteria > Campylobacterota > Campylobacteria > Campylobacterales > Sulfurovaceae > Nitratifractor. The sequence continues at coordinate 4,479 of WFQO01000180.1, forward strand.
AGTCGCCTGTGCCACGTCGACAATGATCGCACGGGAATTTATCGGAGACTATACCGCTTTTTATGTTCCTCCGCTGCACTATACCCATGACTATTTTTTTTATGTTCCCGTCGCCGCCGTTTTTTTCGCTCTGATCGCCATTACATTGAATTATTCGCTCAAACATTTCCTTAAACTGCGTTTCAGATATCGTCGTCATTGGAGTCTTGTCGTAGTCGTTTTGGGTGTGATTGTGGCCTGTTTCATCGTTATGACTCCTCAGATACGTGGAGTCGGCTACGAGGCAGTGAATCAGATCTTCGTCGCCGGTTACCGACCCTCGGAGGCCTTCGATATCATGGCTTCGAAGCTCTTTGCAGTGATTCTCAGTATCGGCAGCGGTATTTTCGGGGGGTTGATGTCTCCGTCGATTTTCATCGGTGCTTTCGGCGGGTACTGGTTCGGCAGTGAAGTGATGGCCTGGCACAGCGGAATCGATCCGAGAGTTTTTGCATTGATCGGCAGTGCGGCAATGTTGGCGGGAATCTCCCGCGCTCCTTTGCGTAGTGCGGTTATCATTACGGAACTGACCCATTCGTATCAACTTTTGTTACCGATGTTGATTACTACGGCCATTACCGCTTATCTATTGGCTAAGACCCAAGCAGGTTCCTATTTCAAAAGAAGCCTGTTACAAAAGGGAATCGATATCGAAGATCCCGGGGTCGTACGTTTTTTGGAGCGTTGCGATCTAAAAAGTTTTTTGGACAATGCCCCGGCTGTCTCCCCGGAAGAATCTCTGAAAAAAATCATGAAAATTTTCCGACGTTCCCACAGTAACTATCTGCCGGTGGTGGACAAATCGGGGCATCTGGTCGGGGTACTCTCCCTCCGGGATGTTCGCAAAAGCCGACTACTTCATCAACGCAAGTTCAAGGTCAAGGAGCTGATGAGCACCCATCCCTTCGCCATCGGTGAAAATTACACTATAGAGAATCTTTACAAGGCTCTTTCCATCCTCAACGCCAATCATATTCCTCTTGTAGATGCCGAGGGGCACTATCTGGGAATGATCAATCTTAATCGTCTCCTCAAAGCTATGACCTTGCATCAGCAGGGATATAGGATTCGAACACTGACGGGATAAATCCAAGTGGCCTTCGCTATGAAAAGGGAAGATCCGACATCTTCGATATTTTGTTTTAGGTTTTAGGTTTTGGGTTTTGGACTCAGGGGTTTGGGTTTTGCTTGTTCCCGGTGTACTTGCCGGGAGTGTAGTACACAGAGTGCAGAATGCGGAGCACTGTGGGGATATCTCTTACTGATGAGGTAGAGAAACAAGACAAAAGCCTCACTCCTCGATGTAATTCTTGAGCTTGCGGCCCACTTTGGGGTGCTTGAGTTTCTTGATGGCGCTGGATTCGATCTGGCGGACCCGTTCTCGGGTGACGTTGAGCTCTTTGCCGATCTCTTCGAGAGTGCGGTCGCTGAGGTCTTCGAGGAGGCCGAAGCGCATACGGATGACCGCCTGTTCGCGTTCGTTGAGTTGGCCGAGGACTTCGTCGATCTGCTGGTTGAGGTCGTCGTTGAGGACCGCTTCGGTGGGGCTGAGAGTGTTTTTGTCCTCGATGAAGTCTCCGAAGCGGCCGTCCTCCTCATCCCCCACGGGCGTCTCGAGGCTGACGGGTTCCTTGGTGATCTTGATGACGTTTTTGACTTTGTCGACGCTCAGGCCCACCTCTTCGGCGATGGTCTCCAGATCGGGCTCTTTGCCGGTCTCCTGGAGGTGTTTGCGGATGATTTTGTTGATCCGGTTGATCGTCTCGATCATATGGATCGGGATGCGGATCGTGCGCGCCTGATCGGCGATGGCCCGGCTGATGGCCTGGCGGATCCACCAGGTGGCGTAGGTGGAGAATTTGTAGCCCTTCTGGTACTCGAACTTGTCGACGGCTTTCATCAGGCCGATGTTGCCCTCCTGGATCAGGTCGAGGAAGGGTAGTCCCCGGTTGGTGTAGCGTTTGGCGATGGAGACGACCAGGCGGAGGTTGGACTTGGCCATCCGGGTCTTGGCCTTTTCGCTTTTGGCCTTTCCGATGCGGATCTGCTCCAGGATCTCCTCGAGTTTTTCGGGAGGCAGGTCGAAGCTATTCTTGCTCGCCTCCCGGGTTTCGAAGAGCTTCTTGATCTGGACGTAGGTGCTCACCATCGTCGTCTCGGGGACGGCGGCCGCGATATCCTCCTTGGACATATTGACGATGTTCTCCAGGATCTTGCGGTGGTTCTCCCGCAGCTGATCGTTAAAAAGTTGCAGACGGTATTCCAGTCGTTTGAGTTCGCGCTCGAAGCCGTCGTCGCTCTTGAGTGCCGTCTCCATCGCTTTGACCAGTTCGTTGATCAGTTTGCTGGTGGGCCCCAGGTTGAGCAGGGCTTCCTTGAGCTGAAATTTGCGGAAAGCCACTTTGAGGCGCTCGTGAAAGAGCGTCTCCTCGTCGGGGTTCTCCTCCATCAGTTTCAGGAGGCGGTTGCGTTCACGCATCCACTCTTTTTTGGCTTTTTCGAGGGCTTTGAAGCTTTCGATGACCTGGGTGGCCCGCTTGTCGGCCTTGCGGGCTTTTCCGGCGGCCTCATCGAGGTCGTTGTCGTCGTCGCCCCCCATATCTTCGAAACTCTTGAAGAGCTCCTTGACCCGGCGTTCGCGATTGAGTAGGGGTTCTTTGTAGTTGAGGATGTAGTCGATGAGATAGGGGACCGAGCAGATGGCGTCGATGATGATGTCTTCGCCCTCTTCGATCTGCTTGCTCAGCTCGATCTCCTCCTCTTTGGTCAGCAGGGGGATCTTGCCCATCTCCCGCAGGTACATCCGTACGGGGGAGTCGGAGCGGCTCCACTCCAGCAACTCCTTCTCTTTGGTGATGTCGAACTCCTCTTCGATCTCTCCGTCGCTGAGGCGTTTGCGTTCGGCTTCGCGCCGCTCCCCCTCTTTGACCGTCAGGTGTTTGGCGTATTCACTGGCGGTGACGACCTGGATTCCTTTCTCGTCGGCCCACTTTTTGATCTTTTTGGCCTGGGCGGCGGTGGGGGCTTTGTCGAACTCTTTGGCGAGGTTTTCGAAGGTGATCATCTCACCCTTTTTCGTGTTTTCGAAAAGGGTCTCGAGACTCTTCATCGTCTCTTTTTTCTTGGGTTTGCTGGCCATAGTCGGAAATACTCCTAATTTTCTGGAAATGGTTGAAGGTGCGTATGGGTCGTTTGGTCGCCAAAGCAGCGGCGAACCGTCGCGGGCAGGTCGCTCTGAAAATTGGGCGTTTATTATACCCAAAAATCGTTCTTTCGCTTCTTTGATTTTCGAGAATTTGATGGGAATGTCGCTATAATCGTGTCCAAACACCGGGAAGACCCCGGATCGAATCTTTCCCCCTTGAATTTTTTCGGAAAAGGAGGGGATAGAGGTTCGATTTTTCAGAAAAAGGAACGAAAAGATGCGAGGAAAAGTCTGGAAATTCGGTGACAACGTGGACACCGATCTCATCATCGCGGCGCGCTATCTCAACACCAGCGAGCCCGCCGAGTTGGCGAAGCACGTGATGGAGGATGCCGATCCGGAGTTTGTCGGCAAAATGGAGCCGGGTGACATCATCGTGGCGGGAGAGAACTTCGGCTGCGGATCCAGCCGGGAGCATGCCCCCATCGCCCTCAAAGCCGCTGGAATCTCCGCGGTGATCGCGCCGACGTTCGCGCGGATCTTCTACCGCAACGCTTTCAATATGGGGCTGCCGATCTTCGAGCTTCCCGAAGCGGCCGAGATCGCCGAGGGGGACGTCGTGCGTATCGATATGGAGAAGGGCGAAGTGATCGATGAAACGACGGGCAAACGTTATAAATTCGTTCCGATCCCCGACTTTATGCAGGAGTTGGTCGATGCGGGCGGATTGATCGAGTACGCCAAACAAGAGTTGGCACAGAAGGAGGCGAAGAATGCGTAAGTACGAAATCGGCGTGATCAAAGGCGACGGCATCGGGCCGGAGATCGTCGACGAAGCGATCAAAGTCCTCGATGCGGTGAGCGCCGCCGAAGGGTTCACGCTCGACTACCGGGAGTTCCTGCTCGGCGGGGCCGCCATCGATGCGACGGGGGTCCCGCTGCCTGAGGAGACGATCGAAGGGGTCAAAGCGGTCGATGCGGTCCTCTTCGGCGCCATCGGCGGGCCGAAGTGGGACAATCTCGAGCGGCACCTGCGTCCCGAGAGCGGCCTGCTGGGGCTGCGCAAGGCGATGGGGACTTTCGCCAACCTTCGCCCCGCCACCGTCTACGACGAACTGATCAACGCATCGACTTTGAAGCCCGAAGTGGTCCGAGGCGTCGACATTATGGTCGTGCGGGAGTTGACGGGAGGGATCTACTTCGGCCAGCCCCGCGAATACGGCGAAGAGAAATCCTACAACACGATGGTCTATACCCGTCCCGAGGTGGAGCGCATCGCCCGAGTCGCCTTCGAGATCGCGATGAAGCGCGACAAGCGGGTCTGCTCGGTCGACAAAGCCAACGTCCTAGAGGTCAGCCAATTCTGGCGGGAGATCGTCGAAGAGATCCACCAAGAGTATCCCGAAGTGGAGCTGAGCCATATGTACGTCGACAATGCCGCGATGCAGCTGATTCGCGATCCCCGGCAATTCGACGTGATTCTGACCGGGAACATCTTTGGTGATATCCTCTCCGACGCGGCAAGTATGCTCAGCGGCTCCATCGGACTGCTTCCGAGCGCAAGTACCGGAGAGAAGGTCGGCCTCTTCGAGCCGATCCACGGCTCGGCTCCCGACATCGCCGGACAAGGGATCGCCAACCCCATCGCCACGATCGCGAGTGCGGGGATGATGCTGCGCTACGCCCTGGGCGAAGCGTCCGCCGCCGAACGGATTGACGTCGCGATCAAAAAGGCGCTGGCCGAGGGCTACCGCACGGGTGACATCGCCGCCTTCGGCGCGAAAAAGGTGGTCGGTACCGCGGAGATGGGGGATCTCATCGCCGACTACGCGTCGAAGTAATTCCGCCGCGCTTTTCTCCCCGGGGCTCCTTTTGGGCATCTCGAATAATAGGTCATACTCACAATGGGTTTTGGAGATGTGAGATTTTGCTTGAGGCTTTCGAGGCGTAGCCAAAGCTACGGCGAAGAGAGCATCGAGTGAAAGATCGCGTCTCCAAAGCCCACCCTGCGGGCATCACCGGTTTTCGCCCATGCTGTGTTATCGCTTCTTGACGTAGCGACGGCTATGCCTGCGAAGCGATGCCTTGCCTGGACAAAAACTGGAGAGGTTGTGGGCACGACCTATTATTAGAGGTGCCCTTTTGATATAATCGCATCCAAAAACAGGTGATTTCATGCAATTTATCGAAACCCGGGGAAACGACGGAGAACGTCCCGCCAAGGTGACGTTCTCCGAGGCGATCCTCAATCCCAGCGCCAGCTACGGGGGGCTCTACGTCCCCGAATCGCTGCCGGATATGAGCATCGGCTTTCTCTCCGAATATCTCCAGAGTGACTACAAAACCCTCGCTTTCGCGCTGCTGCAGGCCTTTGAGATCGACATCGACGAAGCGCTGATCCACGAAGCCCTCGAGCGTTACGACCGTTTCGACGATCCCAACAATCCGGTCCCTGTGGTCGCCGTGGAGGAGGACGCCTATGTCAGCGAACTCTACCACGGCCCGACCCGGGCTTTCAAGGATATGGCGCTGCAGCCCTTCGGTGTCATTCTCAGCGCTCTGGCCAAGGCCCGTGCAGAAGAGTACCTCATTATGGCCGCCACCAGCGGCGATACGGGTCCGGCGACGTTGGAGACCTTCAAAAACCGTCCCAACATCAAAGTGACCTGCCTCTATCCCGCAGGCGGCACCAGCGACGTCCAGCGGCTGCAGATGGTGACCGAAGACGCCCCCAATCTCAAAGTGATCGGGATCGAAGGAAATTTCGACGATGCCCAGAGCGCCCTCAAGGAGTTGCTCGCTTCCGGGGAGTTTCGCAAAGCCTTGAAAAAAAAGGGGATCAAACTCTCCGCGGCCAACTCCGTCAATTTCGGGCGGATCATCTTCCAGATCATCTATCACATCCACAGCTATTTGGAGTTGGTACGTCAGGATGTCATCGCTTTGGGGGAAGAGGTCTACCTGATCGTCCCCAGCGGCAACTTCGGTAACGCGCTGGGAGCCTACTACGCCAAAAAGGCGGGCCTGCCGGTTCGCAAAATCCTCATCGCCTCCAACGCCAACAATATCCTGACCGAGTGGATCGAAACCGGTGTCTACGATATCCGGGACCGTCAGCTGGTCCAGACCGAGTCCCCGGCGATGGACATCCTCAAGAGTTCGAACGTGGAACGGGTGCTTTTCGACAAATTCGGCCCCGAACGGACCAAAGAGTTGATGGATGCGCTCAACGACGAGGGGATCTATCGGCTCACGGACGAAGAGAGCAAAGCGATTCGGGAAGATTTCGCCGGGGTCTACTCCACCGACGAAGAGGGAGAAGCGGTCATCGCGCGCTACGCCAAAAAGGGCTATCTGATGGATCCGCATACGGCGACCTGCTTCAAAGCCTACGAAACCCTGCGGGAGGAGAATCTCCCCTCGATTATCTACTCCACGGCGGAGTGGACAAAGTTCAGTCCCACGGTGGCCCGGGCTCTCGGTATAGAGGCAGACGGGGACAAAGAGGCGCTCGAAGCGGTCAGCAAAGCACTGAACGTTCCCATCCCCCGGGTCATCTCCGAACTCTTCGACAAAAAGATCGTGCACGATACCGTCGTGAAGCGGGAGGAGATTATGAAGGAAATGCTGGATTTCCTTGGATGAATCGATTCTCGGCCGCTCTATTTGTTCTTTTTGTCTGCTTTTTGAGAGGAGGAGAGGGAACGGCCGATATTCTCTCCTCCGACGCTTGCAACGATCGTACGTATCTGGAATTGCATCACAGTTGTAATCCGTACAGCCGTTTGATTCTCTCTCCGCTGAACCGTGGCAAAACAGAAAAAAACGAAACGGTTCCTCCGCCCGAAAATCTCGACCGTGCGATGCGTCCGGCCCTCTCAGGGCTTGTGGAGAGTTATATCCGTTACAAAGATGCTCTACTCGAGCGCAAAGCAATTCCAGCCAATCGCATCGCCGGGGCGACCGTCGCCAAAAACTACGGGGTGATGCTCAAAGAAGTCCGCGAAGCCTCCAAACGCGGTTTGCTTCCGTGGGATGCCCGGCGCCTGGGCGAAGAGGTCGAAAAGCTCCGCCGGTCTTTGAAAAATTTTTCCCTTCCGGTACCTAAGCGTAAGTCCGGTCCGATCATCGAAGAGCCTTTTGTGTTTCAAGAGAGTAATTTCAGCCGTCGGATCGGAAACCGTACCGTGGAATGGCTTCCCGCCACGGTGAATTTCCCGGCACGTTTCGCCCATCTCCTTCCGGAGAAAAAGGGAGTCTGCCGGGAGTGCCGTCCCCTGAAAGGAACGCGCCTAGGAGCGAACCGGAGTTTTCTGATTCCCGGTTATCCCATCACCGAGCAATGGTTCGAAAGTGTCAGATCTCCTTCTGGAAACTATCCGCTTTGGCATCGGGTCGTCGCGGGAGAGAGTTTCATTCGCTTGGCACGTCGCTACGACACGACGGTCTATGACATCAAACGCTTGAACAAGCTCAAACCCGACCACCTTCTCAAGATCGGTGAAAATCTCCTGATTCATCCGGGAGAGAAGAGCCCGCCCGAAACGATCCGATTGGAGACAGCTCGGGCCAAAGCGGGACGCTACACGGTTCGCTCCGGCGATACGCTGATCGGGATCTCCAAACGTTTCAAGGTGGATCTGAAAAAGCTGCGTTGGCTCAACGGGCTTCCCAAAGGCAAAGCGCTACGCAAGGGGATGAAACTCTGGATTCCCCTGCCGCAGAAGAAGGTCGATCGGATCCTTGTCAAGGAGAGGCATCGTTTCAAATACGCCGGGAAAGGCCGTTTCAAACACAAACTGAGAGTCGTAGCGACCGCGTACACGTCCCATCGCGGCCAAACCGATCGTACTCCTTTCCTTGCCGCCTGGAACAACCACATCCACCCCGGAATGAAAATCATTGCCGTCAGCACCGATCTGATTCGAAAATACGGCATCACCAACGGGACGCGGGTCAAGATCTCGGGGTTGCCGGGGATCTATACCGTCCGGGACAAGATGCATCCGCGAATGCGCAGACACATCGATATCTATATGGGAACGAACCGTAGGAAAGCGTTGCGCTGGGGCCGGAGGCGGGTCACCATCTACTGGTAGCTTTCGGCCTCCATCGCTTCGACCTTTTCCAGCAGTTCCAGATAACGGTCGCTTGCCTCTTCGTATTCCAGTTCCGCCGCGGCCAACTCTTCGCTGAGGGCACTGAGCCCTTTTCGGTTGTAGCACTCCGGGTCGGCGAGGCAGGCGTTGAGTGCGTCGAGCCTCTTTTCCAGCTCCTCGATCTTTTCGGGGAGGAGATCGAGATCGCGCTGCTCCTTGTAGCTGAGTTTGAGGGTCCGTTTGTGCTCTTTGCGGATCGCTTCGACTTTGGGAGCCTCTTCGATCTCTCTTTCCATCTTTTCGAGTTGGCCGATCTCTTTTTCGATCTCGAGGTATTCGGTGTAGCTCTGATGGGACTCCTCCACCGTTCCGTCACCCCGGAGGATGAAGAGCTTCTGGGCGATCTTGTCGACGAAATAGCGGTCGTGGCTGACGAAGAGCACGGAGCCCTGGTAGGCGATGAGTTTCTCTTCGAGGATGTTGATGGTCTGGATGTCGAGGTCGTTGGTGGGTTCGTCGAGGATCAGGCAGTCGTAATGTTTCGTAAAGAGCAGGGCCAGTGCGACACGGTTTTTCTCCCCGCCGCTGAGTTGGCCGACCCTTTTGTCGAGATACTCTTTGGGGAAGAGAAAGCTTTTGAGGTAACCGAAGACGTGCATATTGCGCCCCATCACCTGCACCCGGTCGCCTCCGTCCGGGCAGAAGGTCTCGATGAGGGTGGCGTCGTCTTTGAGCATCTCCCGATGCTGGTCGAAGTAGCCGACGCTGATATCCACCCCCCGCTTGATGGTCCCGCTATCGGGCTGTAGACGCCCCAGCAAAAGCTTGAGCAGGGTCGATTTGCCACTGCCGTTGGGGCCGACGATGGCGAGTTTGTCCCGCTGGAGGATCCGGGTGCTGAAATTTCGGATCAATTCCCGACCGGCGATGGAGTAGCTCAGATCCTCCACGTCGAAAAGAACCTTCTTCTTCGCCATCGCTTTTTCGCCCTTCCAGCTGCGCTTCTCCCGCTCCAGTTCCACCCGGAGTTTGCGGATGAGTGAAGGATTTTCCTTGGCTTTTTCCCGCAGCTCGAAGACCCGTGCCTTGCGCCCCTGGTTGCGGGTCTGGCGGGCCTGGACCCCCCGGCTGAGCCACTCCTCCTCCTTCTTCAACAGGCGCAGCAGGTTTTCGTGCTCCTTCTGCAGGGCGGCCAGACGGCGCTCTTTCTGTTCCAGATAGCTTTGGTAGCCCCCTTTGTAGCTGACCAGTTTGTGCTTTTCCACTTCGACGATGCGGGTGGCGATGCGGTCGATGAAGTAGCGGTCGTGGGAGATGAAGAGGAGCGTGAACTTCTCTTTGAGCAGCACCTCCTCGAGAAACTCCACCATATAGACATCGAGGTGGTTCGTCGGCTCGTCCAGCATCAGGACATCGGGCCGGCGCAGGATCAGCCCCGCCAGGGCGACACGGCGCTGCTCCCCGCCGCTGAGGGTATTGACCAGGCGATCCTCGTAGGCTTTGAGTTGAAACTCTTGAAGCACCCGCTCGATCTTGGCGTCCAAGTTCCAGGCGTTGTGATGGTCGAGATAGGCGGCGACTTCGGCATGTTCCTGCAGCAGGGCTTTGTCTTCAGGACGTGTGGCGATCGCTTCGCTGAGGGCCTGATAACGTTTCTGCGCCTCTTTCAGTTCGGTGAGCTGCTCTTCGATCGCTTGCCGGGTCGTCAAGCCCGCCTCGAAATGCGGTTGCTGGGAGAGCATCCCGAACTCCACGGAGCGGTCGATGACCCGTTTGCCTTCGTCGGGCTCCTCCAGGCCCGCCGCGATCTTGAGCAGTGTCGATTTGCCGCAGCCGTTGGGGCCGACGACGGCGACCCGCTCTCCGGGTTCGAGATGAAATTCCATCCCGCTGAAGATCGGTTTGACGTCGTAGTTTTTGTGAATGTCGTAGAGGTCGATGTAGGCCATATACTTCTTTGTTATTGGATTATTCGTCTCGTTGATTATTGTGGAATTTTAGCGAAGTTGTTTGGGGACCGCTCCCCTCGGTTGAAAAGAAGGATTCTCAAGCAGAGAACGGGCGCTTCGGATGACCCGTTCGGGGTCGATGGCGGTGATGCTGCGGTCGCTTTTGTCGAAGCGGCAGGGGTGGACGTCAATCCCGGAGCTGAGCGCGAGATTGATCGGAGTCTGCATCATCATCGTCGTGGGGGTGGCACCGAAGAGCAGTACCGAGGGGCGATTCATGGCCCAGGCGATGTGGCTGGGGCCGGTGTCGCCGCCGAGGAGAAGATCGCAGCGGCCCACGGTGTATTTGAGTGCATCCAGATCCATCGGCGGTAGGAGCCGCGCGGAACTCTCGGCGCCAATACGTTCCGCCGCACGTCGTTCGTCGGCGCTACCGGCGACGAGAAGGACATTGCAATCTTCCAGCCCGCGGATGACGTCGATCCATCGTGTGGCCGGGTAGGTTTTTGAAGCGAGGCTGGCGGCGGTGATAATGAGAACGTTGGGACGTCGGGAGTCGAAAAAGGCTTCGATTTTTCTCCGATCGCGTTTGGGATCGTAAAAAAGATAGGGGGCTTTACGCCCCATCTTTTCCCGATCGATTTGGATCTCCAGCGCCTGGGCGATGAGTCGGGCGAAGCGCATCGGTGCAATGTCGGCGCAGTCGACCGGGTAGCGGCGGCTGTAGAGGATCGAAGCGATTCCTTCCCGGGCCGAGTGCCGGTCGAGCCCGGCGACCCGTTTTCCTGCGAGACGGGCGACGACGGCCGATTTGATGAGCCCCTGCACGTCGATGACGAGGTCGAAGGGACCGGCCGCTTTGATCCGACGGCGGAGGGAAGTGATTTTGGAGAGGGAACGATCCTCTTTGAGGCTATGCAGATCCAGGGGGACGATCCGGTCGATCTGGGGGTTGTGCGCCAGGATCCCGGCGAATTTCTCTTCGACGAACCAGGTGATATGAGCATCGGGCAGCGCGGCTTTGATGAATTGAAGAGAAGCGGCGCTGTGAATCACATCGCCCAGAGCGGTCATTCGGACTAAGGCGATGCGTTTCAAAGCACGGCCTTGGAGGAGTCGATAGTCGATAGTCGAGAGTCGATAGTGATGTCGCCTTTGGTGAGGGCAAGGGGATCCGCTTTGCGGATCGGCATCGAGGCAATGGGCATTTTGTGCGCCTGCGGCGGCGTTACGCTTTCTTCAGGAATTCGGTTTTGAGGAAGATGCTTACGCCGTTGACCTTGCCCTGGATGTGGGTAGGGTCGTCGGGGACGAGACGGATGTTGTTTACTTTGGTTCCCTGCTTGGCGGTGAAGCCGGCGCCTTTGACGGGGAGGTCTTTGAGGATCACGACGCTGTCGCCGTCGGCGAGGGGGTTGCCGTTGGCATCGCGCACTACCGGAGCCTCCTCCTTCGTTTCCTGCAGCCCCTCTTCGGCCCAGGCCTGGACTTCGGGCTCGAGATAGAGCATATCCAGCAGATCCTGGGGCCAGCCCTCGGCGGCGATCTGCTTGAGGATCCTCCAGGCGCTTACCTGGACGGCGGGAACGGGGCTCCACATGCTTTCATTCAGGCAGTGCCAATGGTTGGGGTTGGCTTCGGGGTTGTCGATGAGGCTGTCGCAAGTCTCACAGACGAGAATGGCGGTTTCAGCCGTTCCGTCGGAGGGGGGGACTTCCCGGACCTTCAGGTTTTCGGTAGCGCCGCAGAGCTCGCAGCGGTTTTCGGCACGTTCACGGAGTTGATTTTCCAGACTCATGTTGATCCTTTTTTAAGCGCCATTATACAATTTGGGGCTTTACGCTACAATCCACTTCATCTGAGACCATCCGATTCGGAGAATCCATCGTTATGAAAACCATTACCGTCATCGACACCTTCGCGTTCTTTTTCCGCTCCTATTTCGCCCTGCCGCCCCTGAAAAACTCCGAGGGTTTCCCCACGGGGCTGCTCACCGGCTTCGTCAACTTCATCCATCAGCTCCAGAAAGAGCATGCCACCGATTACATCGTCTTCGCCCTCGACAGCGAGGGGCCGACTTTCCGCAAAGAGCTCTACCCCGAGTACAAAGCCAACCGCCCCGCTCCGCCCGAAGATCTGATCCGCCAGCTGCCCGTAGCGATCCGCTGGGTGGAGAAGATGGGCTTCGCCAACCTCAGCAAAGAGCGTTTCGAAGCCGACGACGTCATCGCTACGCTCACCCGCTGCGGTAAAGAGCAGGGGATCGTCGCCAAGATCGTCAGCTCCGACAAAGACCTCTATCAGCTCCTCGACGACGACCGGGTCTATCTCTACGACTGGGTCAAAAAGAACGTCGTGGACGAAGAGGGATGCCGGCAGAAGTTCGGAGTCTCTCCCCGATACTTCGTCGATTTCCAGGCCCTCATCGGCGACAGCAGCGACAACGTCCCGGGTGTCCCGGGCATCGGCCCCAAAACCGCCTCCAAGCTGATCAACGAATACCACACCCTCGAAAACCTCTACGCCCACATCGACGAGGCCGGAACCCCCCGGATCCGCAAGCTTCTGATCGAGCACGAAGAGCAGGCCTTTCTCTCCCGGGAGCTGGTGCGGTTGGTGGACGACGTTTTTGACAGTTGCGCCCTGGAGGAGTACGCTTTCGAGGAGCGCAATTACCTGGCGGAGTTGACGGAGGAGTTCGAGAAGTACGAAATGCGCCAGGCGTTGCGCTGGGCGAAGGAGGGGACCCCGGCGCGCGGCACGACGGCTCCGGGCTCGGCAGAAAGGACGACGGAGGCATCGGCTGAGTCGGCTCCTCCGGCCTTCGAGGCGGTTTTGCTCGATACGCCGCAGAAACTGGAGGAGGCCCTGGGGCGCATCCCCGCCGAGGCGATCGTCGCCTTCGATACCGAAACGACGGGGCTCGATACCCGCACGGCGAAGCTGGTGGGTTTCTCCTTCGCTTTCGAGGAGGAGCGGGCCTACTACGTCCCGGTAGGCCACAGCTATCTGGGCGTCGGGCCTCAGGTGGATGCCCAGACGGCGGAGGCCGCTCTGCGCAGGCTGACAGGCCACCGCATCGTGGGGCAAAACCTCAAATTCGACCTCTCCCTGCTCTACCACCGCCTGGGCCTGGAGCCGATCGTCCCCGAAGCCGATACGATGATCCTCGCCTGGCTTCTGGATCCCGGCAGCCGTGTCGGGCTCGACACGCTGATGCAGAAGCTGCTGGGCTATCGGATGAAATCCTTCAAGGAGACGGTCAAAAAGGGGCAGGATTTCTCCGGTGTCGCCCTGGAGGAGGCGGCCTTCTACGCCGCGGAGGATGCCTGGGCGACCCGGGCGCTCTATTTCCGGCTCCGGGAGCTTTTCGAAAAGGGAGGCCTGGAGTCTCTGCTCAAAGAGGCGAAGGAGGTGGAGTTTCCTTTCATCGACGTTTTGATCCGGATGGAGAGCCTGGGGATCCGTGTCGATACGGAGCGCCTGCTGAGCCTCAAAGAGGAGCTCAGCGCCGAGCTGCAGCGTCTGACGGCCGAGATCCACGAATTGGCGGGGACGGAATTCAACATCAAATCGACCCAGCAGCTCGGCGGCGTCCTCTTCGGGACCCTCGGCCTGCCGGGGGGCAAAAAGACCAAAACCGGCTACAGTACCAACGAAGCGGTACTGCGCAAGCTTCTCGACGCGCATCCGATCGTCGCCAAAATCCTCGAATTTCGCGAAGATCAGAAGATGCTCAGCACCTACGTCGAGCCGCTGCGCAAGCTGGCGCAGAACGATCCGCAGCGGCGGATTCATACCACTTTCATTCAGACGGGAACGGCGACGGGGCGTCTCGCCTCCAAGGACCCCAACCTCCAGAACATTCCCGTCCGCAGCGAACTGGGGCGACGGGTGCGCGGCGCCTTCGTCGCCGAGGAGGGGTACCGCCTCGTCTCCATCGACTATTCGCAGATCGAACTGCGCCTGCTGGCCCACTTCAGCGGTGATGCCGCGCTGCGGGAAGCCTTCGCCGAGGATCAGGACATCCATATGGCCACCGCGATCAAACTCTTCGGCCCCGAGGAGGCCGCCGCGAAGCGAAACTTCGCCAAATCGATCAACTTCGGCCTCCTCTATGGGATGGGATCGCGCAAATTGGCCGACGAACTGAAAATCACGACCCGGGAGGCCAAAGAGATCATCGAAGCCTACTTCGCCGCTTTTCCTACCGTACGCAGCTATCTGCAGCGTATTCAGGAGCAGGCCAAAGAGCGGGGCTACGTGGAGACGCTGCTCGGTCGTCGACGCAACTTCGACTACGAAGGGGCCGGGGGGATGCAAAAAGCCGCGATCCTGCGCGAAGCGGTCAACACGGTTTTTCAGGGCAGCGCGGCGGATTTGATCAAACTGGCAATGCTGGAGATCGACACGCGGATTCGCGACGAGGAGCTCCCGGCACGGATGCTGCTGCAGATCCACGACGAACTGATCTTCGAAATCCGCCAAGAGGAGACGGAGGAGATCGCCGTCAAGTTCCGCAGTATGATGGAGCGGATCTATCCCCTGGAGGTTGCGCTGAAGTGCTCCGTCAGCATCGGAGAGCGCTGGAGTGAATTGAAATAAATAAGGAGAGGAAGTTTTTTCTCCGATGCTTCGAACTCTCCGTCCCGTTAAACCTCACTCGCTACAATCTCGCAATTTTACGAATACAAGGACATAAGAAATGCTGAACAAACTCTTCTCGATGAAAGTCGCCGTCGCGTTGATGCTGATCTTCGCCGTCGCCATCGGCACCGCGACCTTCATCGAAAACGACTACGGGACCCAGACCGCCCGGGCCCTGGTTTACAACGCCAAGTGGTTCGAATTTCTTCTCTTCTATTTCATCGCCACCATCGTCTACAACATTTTCCGCTTCCGGATGTACCGGCGGGAAAAGTGGGGGCAGCTGATTCTTCACAGCGCTTTTCTCTTCATCGCCATCGGGGCGCTGCTGACCCGTTACGTCGGCTACGAGGGGATTTTGCATATCCGGGACGGGCAGAGCAGCCGGACGATGGTCAGCGACGTGATGATGCTGAGCGTCGCACTGAAGGATCACGACAAGATCGCCGAATATGAACGCCCCCTCTACCTCTCGTCGATGACGAAAAACCGCATCCACGACACCCTGGAGCTCAACGGTAAGAAGGTAGAGATCGATCTGCTCGACTATCTCCCCGCCGCCGAAGAGGTCGCTGTTCCCGACGACAAAAACGGTACGGAGATCCTCCAGCTCAAAGTCGCCGCCGGCGGACGGGGGGAGGATATCTATCTCCCCAAAGGGAGCGCCAGGGATATGGGAAGCTTCCTGCTC
>WFQO01000181.1 GCA_015486995.1 Nitratifractor sp.
CGACAAAATAAAGAAATGGATCAAAAGGAAATAGAAGCGGCCGCCAGGATCAGCCGGCCGCCGGAGAAGGAGCCGATCAGGCGACGGCATCCTTGACGGTTTTACCGAACTTGAACTTGGGAGCGGTGTGAGCCGGTTTGGTATAGGTGCGATCCGTTCCGGGGACTTTCCCGCTCTTTTCGGGGATTTCTGCAGTACTGAAGGTACCAAAGCCGACCAGTGTCACACTTTTTTTCTGCTTCAGCGCATCTGTGATGGCTTCCGTGAATGCTTTGATCGCCTTTTCGGCTTCCACCTTGCTGGCGTAGCCCCCCTTCTCTTTGACCAGTTCAACGAATTCGTCTTTTTTCATACTCTTCCTTTCTAATTATGATCGATACCTTTCAATTATAGGTATCCCATTCTTACAGAGGGATTAAGTGAGCACTCAGAAGACCCGAATTTTCGGGAGATTTCAACAATTTACCCATTTATTGTGCGAATAGTCCCTATAAAAGATTGGAAAGAAAGAATTGGAAAATAAAGAAGAATCAGAAAAATATAAATGGTGCGGCAGAGAGGATTTGAACCTCCACGGGCTTGCGCCCACCAGCCCCTCAAGCTGGCGTGTCTACCGTTCCACCACTGCCGCGTGGAAACGTCTTTTAACGTGGGCGGTATTATAGCCGCCCAACGCTTAATTTTCTCTTAGCCGAGAAAAGGGTTGGCGTAGAGAGCGATCAGAGCGATAACCAGGGTATAGATGACCTGTGCTTCGATCATCGCCAGAGCGATAAACATTGTGGTCATCAGTTTTCCACCCAGGCCGGGATTGCGTGCAGTACCGGCGATGGTCGCGGCAGCGGTGCTCCCCATACCGATAGCGCCGCCGAGCGCGGCGAGGCCGAGACCGACGCCGGCAGCGACGACGGAGTAGGCCTGGATCATGCTTTGACCGTTTTCACCGGCGAGAGCGAAGGCACCGAGTGCCAGGAAAAGTGCAAAAAACTTTTTCATAGAAATTCCTTGTATCTAAAAATGCGGTTTTGGGTCCCGTCGACCGTCTTTTCGGATCCGTTCGGCTTGCGTAAACACATCGACGATGTGCCAACGGTGACATAAATGCCCTCCGTTTCCCTACTTATCACCCGAACAAAGACGCCAAAAGTATAATGAAAGCTCGATTAAATCCAAATTATATCGGAGAAAAAGGAAGATTCTTTCGAACTTTTGCGCTACAATCCCGAAAGAAAATTTCCGAAAAACTAACATTGAGAAATATCTTTATGAAAAAAATCATCTTTTTCCTTTTCATCGCCGTATGGACTCTATGGGGCAAAAGCATCATCCCACTGAGCAAAACAAAATTCAGGATCGATTATGATAATGGTAAATCCCGAATCGCAGATCTCAAAGGCCGGGAATTTATCGTCGTCTCCGTACGCGAACCGGGCAGCGACGGACGTTTCTATGCTGTAGACCGTGACGGAGTAGTCTGGTGGAGCGGTCCACTCACTTCGGGAGCTGATGATTTCAAAACCCCCTCCGGTATCTATCCGGTCCTCTACAAAAAACGTTACCACATGTCCAAAAATTATCCGGATCCTTCCGGAATCAACAATATGGATTACAGCATATTTTTTACCCGTTACGGGCACGCTCTTCACCAAGGAAGTGTCAACTGGATGAGTCACGGCTGCATCCACATAGACCCCAAGGACATCCCTGTACTCTTTCGCTGGGCAAAACCCGGACAAACCCGCATTGTCGTCACCCGAAGCAGCTACATGCCTTTCGCTCGACACGATCTCCTGAAATTCCACATTCATTGAAAGTCCACGGGAACAGATCCGGTTCGGCTATAATCATCAAATGAATGAACATCATCCCTTTCACTTTTTTCTTCTGGTGATATTGATCGGATGGATTGGGGGATGCGGGCACCGCTACGACTATACGGTCCACCCTCCCAGGGTCCTTTACAAAACCCCTTCCAAAGAAGCGCTGCACAAACTCCTGGAACGGCAGCTGGGCAAAGAGTATGTCTGGGCCGAAGAGGGCCCTGACGCTTTCGACTGCTCCGGTCTCACCTACTACTGCTACGGCAGTATGAACGTCAAAATCCCCCGCGTCGCCCGCGAACAGGCCAAGGTCGGCCGCCTCGTCCCTGCGGACAAGCTCCAGTATGGCGATCTGCTCTTTTTCGACACTACCGCCCGCAAAACAGGGCAGATCACCCACGTGGGCGTCTACATCGGCGACGGGAAATTCGAACATGCCGCCAACGAAAAGCAGGGTGTCAAGATCAGTTCCCTCTCCGACCCCTACTACAAAAGCCGCCTGAAACTCGCCCGGCGCTACCTCCCCGACGAGAATACCACCCTCCCGGGCTTCACTCCTCTCAAACCTCTGGTCATCGCTTCCGGCGATCAGACTCCCGCCCGGTGCGAAAAATGCTTCCAGGCCCCCGCCAAAGTCACTGCCGATCACGGCAATCAATACATCCAGATCGGCTCCTTCCTCGGCGAACCCAAGCACGCCTGGCTCGCCCACGTCAAAGCGACGGGTTATGCCTACCGCACCCTCTACGAAGACGGGATGAAAAAACTCCTCGTCGGCCCCTTCCTCAGCCGCGAAGACGCCCTGAGAGTCCTACCCACCGTCCAAAGGGAATTCAATCCCGGAGCTTTCCTGAAAAAATTGGAAACAAGGAAATAGATATGAGAAATTACGGTTTGCGTCGCTTTCCAACGCTTTCATTCAACATCCAACATCCAACATCCAACATCGAGAGGATTTTCACATGAAAATCCTCTCCCCAAACTCCCCCTGCCCCTGCGGAAGCGGCCTCAAATACAAGAAATGTTGCCGCCCCTACCACCTCGGCAAAAGAGCTCCCGATGCCCTGACCCTTATGAAAAGCCGCTACAGCGCCTACGCGGCAGGCGATGCGGAGTACATCATCCGCAGCACCCATCCCGACTGCCCCGAATACGACTCCGACAAAAAGCGGTGGAAAGAGTCCATTCTCCATTTTTCTCGTTCCACACGTTTTCTTCGGCTGACGATCCTCGAATACCTGCCGGGAGAGATAGAATCCTTCGTCCACTTTCGAGCCGATTTTTCCGAAGGATCCCTCACCGAAAAAAGCCGTTTTCTTAAAGAGAATGGAAAGTGGCTCTACCGGTCGGGAGAATTTTCCTAAGCCGTCTCCAGCCCCTTTTCAAGCACCTTTAACTATAATAAAAACAAATTATTTTTTGAAAAGGGGAAGAGTGAGCCGTCATCTGATCAGCTGTCACGAATGCGACGAACTCTGCGCCCTCCCCTCCGTGTTGCGCCCGGGGCGCTACAAGTGTCCCAATTGCGGACATACCCTCTTTCGCCACTCTCCCGGGATGATCGAGAAACTCTATGCCCTTCATATCGCGGCATTGATCCTTTTTATTCTAAGCAACTGGTTCCCTTTCCTCACTTTCGAAGTTTTCGGCAACAGTTCCGAAGCCAATTTCACCACGGCGGTCCAGTACCTCTACCAGGAGCAGGATTATCTCCTGGCCGTCGCTCTGCTGATGACGACCGTCGTCGTGCCGATGTCGCGCATCATCCTCATTCTCCTCCTGGTCGCCCCGCTCCACTATGGCAAAGTCCCCCGCTTCGCCCCCTACTACCTCAAAACGATCGAAGAGATCACCCCCTGGGGAATGCTCGACGTCTTTCTCGTCGGCGTACTGGTCTCCATCGTCAAACTGGTCAAGATGGGCTCCATTATTCCCGGCACATCTCTGTGGGCCTTCGCCGCACTGATCCTTGTCCTAGCTTACGGGCAGACGATCTTCGACCCTCATCCCCTTTGGGAACGGATCGAAAAAGCTCAGAAAGAGGGCCAAGCAGAACGTTTCGGGGAGGCGGGAAGATGAGGGCCATCGACCGCAATCTCGCCACCTGCCCCATCTGCCATCAGCTCGTCCGTTTCCCTACGCATCGACGGACCGGAGAGCATTACGCTCTTTGCCCCCGCTGCGGCAGCGAAGTACCCCTGCGCAAACCTGCCAGTTTGCAAAACACCCTGGCATTGGTCCTCGCCAGCATCGTCTTCTACATTCCGGCCAACCTCCTTCCGATGATGCACGTGCATACTTTCGCCGGGACCGAGTCCGATACCATTATGAGCGGTGTCCTCTATTTTCTCGAGAGCGGATCCTACCTGATCGGCCTCGTTATCTTTGTCGCCAGTATTTTCGTTCCGATTCTCAAAATGCTGATCCTGCTTTACCTCGTCTACACGGTCCATCGGGGCAAAACGACCCGCCGGAAAGAGCGCCGACGCCTCTACCTCTTGACCGAAGTGATCGGCCGATGGTCGATGGTCGACGTCTACGTCGTCTCCATTATGATCGCCCTGGTCCATTTCGGCGGCCTCTCGGAAATCCGGGCGGGAATGGGAGCCGTCTTTTTCCTGCTCGTCGTCATCCTCACTATGCTGGCCGCCATGGCCTTCGATCCCCGCCTGATCTGGGATACCCCAAAGGAACACTATGCCTAACCCCGAAGAACCCGTCGTACGCCCCCCCGGTGAAGCGTACGTCAAAGAGGCGGTCTGGAGCGCTAAAAAACGGCGCTTTTCCACCGTCTGGATCGTCCCCATCGTCGCGCTGCTCATCGGTGCCCTACTGATCTACAAATCAATCAGTCAGAAAGGTCCGACCGTCCAGATCAGCTTCAAGTCCGCCGAAGGGATCATCCCGGGCAAATCCGTCGTCAAATACAAGGACATCAAAGTCGGAAAAGTCACCGACGTCCGTTTCTCTGAAGACCTCAAATCGGTCATCGTCACCGCTGAACTCAACAAGGAGATGAGGCATTACCTCGGGAAAAAGACCCGCTTCTGGATCGTCAACGCCCGCCTGACCGCCCAATCGGTGGAGGGGCTCGACACCCTGCTCTCCGGCGCCTACATCGGGATGGACCCCCACCCTTCCGAATCCGGTGGGAAAACCCTCCGATTCAAAGGACTTGAAGAGCCTCCCGTTATTCTTGACGATCTTCAAGGCGAACTTTTCATTCTCGAAGCCGCCGACAAGGGATCCCTGCAGATCGGCTCTCCCGTCTATTACAAAAAGCTCGAAGCGGGCAAAGTCACCTCCACCCGTCTCTCCAAAGACGGCAACCGGGTCCTTATCAACGTCTTCGTCCGCTCACCCTACGACAAACTGGTACGCAGTACGACGCGTTTCTGGGACAGCAGCGGCATCGACGCCACCATCGGCCCCGACGGCGTAGAGATTCGTACCGCCTCGCTGACGGCGATCCTCTCGGGAGGGATCTGCTTCGGCAACTTCCCGGTCTTCGGAGAGGGAAAACCCGTAGAATCCAAACACCATTTCGTCCTTTTCAAAAATCTCAAAGAGGCGAAAAAAATCAGCTACAGCCGTGAACTCTACTTCTGGGTCTATTTCGACGGATCGGTCCGAGGGCTCAAAGAGGGGGCTCCCGTCGAATTCCGCGGTGTCAAAATCGGTGAAGTGGTCAGCTTTTTCCTGGTCGGGGATGCCCAAAGCGCCGACTTCCGCATTCCGATCCTCATCAAGATCGAGCCGGAACGCTTCACCATTACCGGGGAAAAGGACAGAAAAAGCAGCCAGGTGGATGCGAAGATCTTCAAAACCCTCATCGACAAAGGACTCCGCGCTCAACTCCAGAGCGCCAACCTCCTGACCGGCTCGCTCCTGATCGAACTCGACTTCCATCCCGATGCCCCGCCGGCACAGTTGAAAAAGGAAAACGGCCTCTACGTCTTCCCCTCCATCCCCGGGACCATCGAATCGCTCAAGTCCGACGCGCAAAAGATCCTGGACCGTATCTCGTCAATCCCCTTCGAAGAGATCGGAGGTCGTATCAACTCTCTGCTCAAACAACTCGATGACGAAACGCTCCCGCAGCTCAATCACAGTATGAGACAACTCAACGGCAACCTGCTGCCCTCCTTTACCAAACTGATCGAAGAGAGCGATCAAACGGTCGAGGAGATGCGGAAAAACTATCTCGATACCAACGCGGAGATCCACAAAAAAATGCTCAAACTGCTCGATGAAATCACCCGGACGAGCCAATCCGTCAAGAACCTGACAGATTATCTGAACCGCCATCCGGAATCCCTGATACGAGGACGATAAATGTACAAAAGTAGAGCTCTTCTGAGCGCCACCACACTGGCTGTAATATTTCTGGCGGGTTGCAGCGGCAAATCCGACTACTATACTTTACAACCCCGGCTCCTGCCCCGGCACGAGCTGCGCAGCATCAAAACCGATCACATCGTCGGTATCGGCGAAGTGCAGGTCGCCGACTACCTGGACAAAAAAGAACTCGCCACCCGTCTAGGCCACAGCCGAATGCAAATCCGGCAAAACAGCCTCTGGGCCGGAGCGCTCAACCGGAACATCCAGAGGGTCCTGAAGGTCAACCTCTCCCAGCTCATCCCTTCCCGCACCTTCCTCGCCTACCCCTGGGAGGAACCCGTCAGCGACAGCCACCGACTCTTCGTCACCGTCGATCAGTTCGACGGCGACAGCAACGGTACCGTCACCCTAATGGGCCACTGGAGCCTCGTCGACCAGAGGGAAAACCGCCTCGTCACCGGCGAAGACTTCCGCCTCACCGAACGGGGAGCCCCCGACACCGCGGGCATCGTCCAGACCCAAAACCGACTCCTCGAACGCCTCAGCCGCATCATCGCAGGAAAAATACGCAACAAGATCTGATTCCCATTCGCTCCAATACTCCTGACTCCGATAAATCGGTGCATGGTGGTTCGAACCTGCAAAGAGTGCAAGAGAAGCATAGGCGGCCTCAAAAAAGTGCATCGAGCTTTCGCTTTGATCTCCCATACCGCCAATGATCGATGCGAATGGCGTGCCGGCTAATGCAAATTTTGGGTTTAATGGCTTTGGATATAATGGCGCAAATTTTACTATGCAAGGAACGCCATATGGGCCTCGGAATCGGACTGGTCGGACTCCCGAACGTCGGGAAATCCACCACATTCAACGCACTCACCAAAGCACAAAATGCCGAAAGTGCCAACTACCCTTTTTGTACCATCGAACCCAACAAAGCAGTCGTCCCCGTCCCCGATCCGCGACTGGACGAACTGGCCAAGATCGTCAATCCCGAACGGATCCAGCACTCCACCCTCGACTTCGTCGACATTGCCGGCCTGGTCAAGGGGGCCAGCCAGGGCGAAGGATTGGGGAACAAATTTCTCTCCAACATTCGCGAAACCGAAGTGATCCTCCAGATCGTCCGCTGTTTCGAGGATGAAAACATCACCCACGTCGAAGGCTCCATCGATCCGGTCCGAGACATCGAGATCATCGAGACCGAACTGCTCCTGGCCGATATGGAGAGCCTGGAGAAGCGCATCACGGCACTGCAGCGCAAAGCCAAGGGCAACGACCGTGACGCCAAACTCCAGCTCCCCGTCGCCGAAGCGCTGCTGAAGCATCTGGAGGCGGGCCAACCCGCCGCGACCTTCCCTGACGCGGAAAATGAAGCCTTCAAAATCCTGGAAAAAGAGCTGCGGCTGCTCAGCTCCAAAGAGATCATCTATGGTGCCAACGTCGACGAAGAGGGGCTCGCCGAAGACAACGAATACGTCCAGGCCCTCAAAGCCTACGCTGCGGAGCGCAACCGTGAAGTGATCAAACTCTGCGCCAAGATCGAAGAGGAGATGGTGGAGTTCGACGAGGAGGAGAAAAAAGAGATGCTCGAATCCCTCGGCGTCGAAGAGTCCGGCCTCGACCAGATTATCCGCAAAGGCTTCGAGAAGCTGGGGCTGATGAGCTACTTCACCGCCGGGGTCAAAGAGGTCCGCTCCTGGACCATCCGGCAGGGCACCACCGCCCCCAAAGCCGCCGCCGTCATCCACAACGACTTCGAAAAGGGCTTCATCCGCGCCGAAGTGATCAGCTACGAAGACTTCATCGCCTGCGGTGGGGAAGCGGGAGCCAAGGAAGCGGGCAAGATGCGCCTGGAAGGAAAAGATTACATCATCCAAGACGGTGACGTAATGCATTTCCGCTTCAATGTCTAAGCTAAGGCTTGGCCTTTGTGTCATTGGTCATTGGCCATTCGTCCTTGGGGAACATTGATGATGAGCTTTCACCCAATGACCAATGACTAATGACCCCAAATACAAGGTTCTATAGCATCATGAAAAAAAGTATTTCTCTTCTCCTCGTTCTTCTCAGCGCCATCCTGTTTCTGACCGCCTGCTCCGGCGGCAAGGACCGCAGCGCCTTTCTCAGAGAACACATTAGCGACTACAACATCACGGAAAGCGCGCACCGTATCGTCCAGGCGTTGGAACCCAAAAATTACCATCTCCTACGTGTCATCGATGAGGAAAAACGCGCCGCCGCCATCAAGATGTATCTCAAGCCCACCCTCACTCTCGAGATCGACAACCCCAAGATCACCGCCAAACTCCTCGATTGCAACCCCACGTTGGCCGTCGACCTTCCCCTGCGTATCGGCCTCTACAACGAGCTGGACGGCACAACCCATCTGGTCTATACCAATCCCGAATACTGGTCCCTCAAGCACAATATACGGGACAAAACCTGCATTCAGCTCATCAACCTGATGGCGCGAGACCTGGACATCGCCAGCGACGCTATCAGAAAGAGTCAGAAATGAAACCCGGGCAAGCCCTGCACAAAATCCGCCAGGCACTCCGCCTTGACGATGACACTCTGCTGAGAATCTATGAACTCGAAAGCTACCCTATGGAGGAAAAACGCCTCAAAGCGATCCTCAAAAAGCCTTCGGCCAAAGGACATGAAAACGCCGACTACGAAGAGCTCGGCGTCTTCCTCGACGGCCTGATCCGCCTGCGGCGCGGCGCCCCGAAAAACCCGCCCGCCGAAGACGCCGAGATCGAACTCGACAACAATCTCATCCTCAAAAAACTGCGCATCGCTCTGGAACTCAAAGAGATGGACCTGGAAGCGGTCTTCGAACTGGGAGAGCGCCCGATGAGCCGCTCGAAACTCCGCGACCTCTTCCGCTCTCCTGACCACCCCAAATACCTCCCCTGCCCCGACGCCGTTCTCAACGACTTTCTTCTGGGACTGGAAGAGTTCTGGGCCGATATGCCTCCCCTCCTGGAAAAACAAACGTATTGATACAACTCTTTTCTTGATACTGTTTCCATGGGTTCTCCTCCTGCCCTCGTCCGGCCAGTGAAACAAATACTCTCTATCACTTCCGCTTGCAAGGCAGTTTAACCCAAAATTTGCATTAGCCAGCACGTCATCTGCTTGGGATAAATAATGATTATAAAAAGAGAGTAGGATCAAAAGTTTTTTAAGTCCAATCATTACCCATGAGCGATGAACTTAACTTCGATTTCATAGGGTTTTTTGCGCTCGTGGGAACCAAAACCGATACGCTGCAACTGTGTGAGGTAATTGATCAGTTCACGGTTGAAATCAGGATTTCCCGAAAGTTTGAGGATCTTATAGTCGAAAGTTCCGTCACGGTAAATTGTAAGCCGAATGTCGATCTCTTCTCCGGCGAAGTTGGCCTGGGCGGGCCATCCCTTGAGTAGATGTTCCACATTAGCCAGGTAAGCATTTTCGACACCGCTTTCCGCCTTGCTTTTCCTGAGCGTCCGTTCACCCTTTTTCTTTTCTCCCATAGCACCGGCACTTTTGACTGTTTTTTGTTTGGGAAGTTTGACGTGGCTAAAGAGTTTTTTTGCGTCCGGTTTCCTGGACGGCTTCGCCTGTTTTATATGCTTCCTGGCCGGGGTATGTTTCGCACCTTTGACATTCCGCGGCTTGGAACGGTGTTTCTTTTTCGGTTCCCGTTTTTTGTGAGGGCTTTTTTTGATCGAGGGGCTGGGAGGGCCGGCCAGCGTCACCGCGATACCTTTTTCGTTCTTCGTCACAAAATGGGTCGATTTCTGATGAGCAGTGTGGTAACCGAAATAGTAGAGAATCAACGCAACGACACTGAGATAGATCGCAAAGGCAACAATGCCGGAGAGAAGTTTTTCCCGGTTCATTCCGTCAAAAGCGAGACCCGGGCAAAACCCGCCTCCTTCACACTTTTGAGCAGATACATCACGTCCCGGTAAGGTAGGGATTCGTCAGCCAGGATATAGACATCGGCATTTTTGTTCAAAGTCGCGGATTTGAGCATAAAATTGTCAGCAAAATCTTTCAGCGTAAAACGGTCGTTCCCCAGATAGATCGTCCGATGCCGATCCATCCGGATCGTCAGCGAAGGGACTTTTTCGACCTTGTGGCTCCGGGTGCCCTGAGGAAGAGTGATCTGCTCCTGATAGGTGATCGTCGGGGCCGTGACCATCAAAATCGCCATCAGAACCAGCATGACATCCACGAACGGAGTGATGTTAAGATCCGGAGTTTCATCCCACTGATACACACCCTACTCCGCTTCTACAGATGTCTGAGCCAGTACAATCTCCGCCTGCGACTCCAGAAGCGACTGGAGCTCATAGGCTTTACGCTTGAGTATCAGATGAAACGCATAAGCAAAGATTGCGACGAAGATCCCCGCTGCTGTCGCAATCAGGGCTTCACTGATGGCGGGAGCGACGACGGAAAGCGAAGCGCTTTTTTGTGTCCCCAATCGTCCAAACGCTTCGAGGATTCCGACCACCGTACCGAAGAGGCCGACAAAAGGAGAGGTGGACGCCATAATCGACAGAGGTGTCAGTCCGCGCGTCGCACTACGTACCGCATCGTTGATCGCGGCTTTGAGAACCTCCGTTCCGAAACTTCCGATGCGCTGGAGGTAAGCATAGAGCAGCGACTCTTTCGCAACGAAATCGCTGCGACCCATATAGAGGCGGTTGAGCGACTTGCTCTCGACCGCAAGGCGGACACGTAAAAGACGGTAGCGATAAATGAATATCCAGAAAGTCGCGATGAAATACGCGGATAAAACCAGGAGCACCATCCAGGTGATGGCACCGCTCTGGGAGAGATAATTGGAGAGAGATCCCACGGAATCAGTAGGATTTTTTCTTGATCGACTCGACCTTGCCCACGGCAGCGGCGATGGCGACGTCGGAGGTCTGCGCCTTGCGGAGCAACTCTTTGGCCTCTTCCATCTTCTGGCTAAGCGTCCCCTCTTCATCAGTGATCAAGACGGCACCGTCGACGATGCAACTGACTTTGTTCTCATCCACTTTGACGTATCCGTGATTGATGGCGATCATGATCTCTTTGCCCTCAGCGGTTTCGACGGTAATGATACCGGTGTCCAGCAGAGAGACGAGAGAGGCATGGCCGGGAAGGACACCGAACTCCCCCTCCTTCCCCGGTAGAGTCACCATTTTTACGTCGCCCTCGTATATGAGGCCTCCGGGGGTGACGATCTCGAGCTTCATAGTTTTCATAGAGATCCTTTGGGGCTTAGGAAGCCTTCGCTTTCATTTTTTCGGCTTTTTCGACCGCCTCGTCCATGCTTCCGACCATATAGAAAGCCGCTTCGGGGAGCTCATCGTATTCGCCCTCAAGCAAGCCCTTGAAGCCTTTGATTGTCTCTTCGAGCGTCACGTAGCGTCCCGGACTTCCGGTGAAGACCTCTGCGACGTGGAAAGGCTGAGAAAGGAATTTCTCGACTTTCCGTGCACGCTCGACGATCAGTTTGTCCTCTTCACTCAGTTCGTCCATACCGAGGATAGCGATGATGTCCTGCAGGTCTTTGTACTTCTGCAGGATCTGCTGCACACCGCGAGCGACTTGATAGTGCTCATCACCGATAACAACGGGGTCGAGCATTCGGCTGGTCGAATCGAGAGGATCGACCGCAGGATAGATCCCTTTCTCGGCGATGGAGCGGTTGAGGACCGTCGTGGCGTCGAGGTGGGCGAAGACCGACGCAGGTGCCGGGTCAGTCAGGTCGTCGGCCGGTACATAGACCGCTTGGACGGAAGTGATCGAACCTTTGGTTGTGGAAGTGATCCGTTCCTGGAGTTTACCCATTTCACTCGCCAGCGTCGGCTGATAACCGACCGCCGAAGGAATCCGCCCGAGCAGCGCCGACATTTCCGCCCCGGACTGAGCGAAACGGAAGATGTTGTCGATGAACATCAGAACGTCCAGGCCCATCTCGTCCCGGAAATACTCGGCCATCGTCAGGCCGGTCAGCGCGATGCGGTTACGTGCTCCCGGAGGCTCGTTCATCTGACCGTAGCAGAGGGCGACTTTGTCCAGAACGTTGGATTCTTTCATCTCGTTGTAAAGGTCGTTTCCTTCCCGGGTCCGCTCACCGACACCGGCGAAGACGGAGTAACCGCTGTGTTTCATCGCGACGTTGTTGATCAACTCCATGATGATGACGGTTTTACCGACACCGGCCCCGCCGAAGAGGCCGACTTTACCTCCCTTGGCATAGGGAGCGAGCAAGTCAACGACTTTGATACCGGTCTCGAAGATCTCCGCCTTGGTACTCTGCACGTCGAAAGCGGGAGGCGTACGGTGGATGGACCACATCGTCTCAGCTTTGACGGGCTCACCCTCGTCGATGACGTTGCCGATGACGTCGAAGATCCGGCCCAGCACCACTTCACCGACGGGAACTTTGATCGGAGCACCGGTTGCTTTGACCTCCTGCCCGCGGACCAGGCCTTCGGACATATCCATCGCGATGGTGCGGACACGGTTGTCCCCCAGTTGGATGGCGACTTCAAGCACCAGACGGTGCTCTTTGCCGTTGACGTTGAGCGTCGTTTCCAGCGCTTCGTTGATTTCGGGAAGATAGTCGCTGAACTCAACGTCGACTACCGGCCCCATAACCTGAATGATTTTACCAGTCATACTCTCTCCTCTGTATTATTTCAGTGCTTCGACACCGCTGATGATTTCGATCAGTTCGGTGGTAATGGCTTCTTGGCGTGCTTTGTTGTACTTGACCGTCAACGACTTGACCATCTCTTTGGCGTTGGTTGTCGCGGCATCCATCGCCTGCATCCGGGCGCCATGCTCGGCGGCCAGAGAATCGATCAGGGCATAGTACATAATGTACTCCAGGTAGCGGTGCAGCAGCGCTTCGAGCAGCGTATCGTCGTCGTCAGGTTCAAGCTCAAGCTCCGAACTGCTGACAGTGGTCTGCTGCGGCAATGTCGAGGGATCCACAGGGACCAGGTGGTCGATGCGGATCTCCTGCGTGATCATGTTGACGTATCCATTGTGTACCACGACCACTTTGTCGGTTACTCCCTGAATATAATCATCGACGCAACGGCGAATGAAGGACGCGGCTTCCTGATAGCTGGGAGCGGCACTGAGCCCTTCGATTTCATCAATCATCTTTTCGCCGTTGAATCGGTAGTAGGCGATGCCTTTCTTCCCGATGGCACGAAGACGAACCGTCGCCCCTTTGGAGCGCCACTCTTCCATCATTTCATTGACGGCTTTGATGGTCTGGGAGTTGAATCCTCCGCAGAGTCCCTTATCGGCCGTAACGAAGACGATGTCAACCGTTTTGGGATTTTCTACGTTTCGGAAATAAATATTGTCGCTGACGTCGTTGTGCTTCGCGATCTGCAACGCAATCTCTTCGATCATTTCACTGATCTTCTGCGCGTACAGCTTCGATCGTTTGGCAAGCTCTTCGGCACGTTTCAGTTTCGCAGAAGAGACGAGCTTCATTGCGTGCGTCGTCTTCTGCGTCCCTTTGACGCTTTTGATCTTGCGCTTGATGTCTTTCAGGCTGGCCATAATTTACCCCTGTCTTATGCGGCGAACTGGGACTTGAAATCCTCGATCGCTTTCTTGAGCTCCTCTTCGGTCTCCGCATCGAGATTTTTGGTCTCGCGGATCTTTTCGAGAACGTTGGCGTATTTGGCATCCATGAAGGTATAGAACTCCCGCTCGAACCGTGTGATCTCAGAGACAGGAATATCATCCAGGAATCCCTTGGTTCCGGCATAAATAATCACTACCTGCTTCTCGACGGGAATCGGAGAATAGGGAGGCTGTTTCAGCAGCTCCGTCATCCGCGCGCCGCGTTCCAGCTGGTGGCGGCTGTGCTCGTCGAGGTCGCTCGCGAACTGTGCGAATGCCTGGAGTTCACGGTAGGAAGCGAGGTCGAGGCGCAGCGTACCGGAGACTTTCTTGATCGCTTTGATCTGCGCGGCACCCCCGACCCGGGAGACGGAGAGGCCGACGTTAATCGCGGGCCGGATACCGGAGTTGAAGAGGTCGGTCTCCAGGAAAATCTGGCCGTCCGTGATCGAAATGACGTTGGTCGGGATGTAGGCGGAAACGTCTCCGGCCTGTGTTTCGATGACCGGGAAGGCCGTGATCGAACCGGCACCCAACGCATCGCTCAGCTTCGCAGCGCGCTCCAACAGGCGGGAGTGCAGATAGAAGACATCTCCGGGATAGGCTTCACGGCCCGGAGGGCGGCGCAGGATCAGAGACATCTCCCGGTAGGCGACGGCATGCTTGGAGAGGTCGTCGTAGAAGATGACCGCGTGGCGGCCGTTGTCCCGGAAATACTCCGCCATCGTGACACCGGCGTAGGGGGCCAGGAACTGCATCGCGGAAGGATCCGAGGCTCCGGCGTTGACGATGATGGTGTACTCCATCGCTCCCGCCTCTTCGAGCTTTTTGACCAACGCGGCGACGGTGGACTGTTTCTGACCGATCGCGACGTAGATGCAGATGACATCTTGGCCCTTCTGGTTGATGATCGTGTCGATCGCCAACGTCGTTTTACCGGTCTGGCGGTCGCCGATGATTAGCTCCCGCTGGCCGCGTCCGACGGGTACGAGCGCATCGATCGCTTTGATACCGGTCTGCAGAGGCTCGTGGACGGATTTACGCGCCATGATGCCGGGAGCCTTCTCTTCGACAAAGCGGCGTTCGGCCGCCTCGATGGGGCCTTTGCCGTCGATGGGCTCACCCAGGGGGTTGACGACCCGGCCGACGATCGCGTCACCGACGGGGACTTCCAGAAGAGCTCCGAGGCGCTTGACGCTCATCCCCTCCCGAATGTCCGTATATTCACCGAGAACGACGACACCGACACTGGCCTCCTCGAGGTTGAGAACCTGCCCTTTTACCCCGTTCTCGAATTCGACCATTTCACCGGCCATGACGTTGCTGAGTCCATAGACCCGTGCGATTCCGTCACCGATTCCGATGACCTTTCCTACTTCGTTGATGTCCACATTGAGTTCGAAATTTTCGATCCGCTCTTTGATGATCGAGCTGATCTCGTCCGCTTGCAATTTCGCTGCCACTGCTGCTCCTTTCTGTAATGTATATGCTTAAAGGGCTCTCTGGATGAAATCCAGGAGGTCCGCTTTGATGCGTGATTTGGAGACGCTGAGCTCCAGGCCCAGATCCTCCACCGCTACGTGCAAGCCATCGCTCTGTTTGTCACTCTGTTTGAGCTGAATCTCTGCACCGCTGTAGTGTTTGAGAATCTTTTCGAGCCGTTTGATCTCCGCTTTTTCGAGTGCATCGTCCGCTTCGACGGTGCCTTCGAAGCGATTGCTCTGCTTTTTGAGTTCAAAGGCCAGGATCTCCGCCAGATCGGGCAGCAGATCCAAGCGGCCTTTTTCACTCATCAGATGCAGGAGATTGTAGAGCTTCCCGTCGATTTTTTTCTTCAGCGGGGCAACCAGCAGCTCGAACTTTTTCTCTCCGGATACAAGCGGAGAAGCGACCAGTTCGGCCACTTCCGGCGACTCCAGGCTCTTCTTCAATGCGCTCAGAGTCGCCAACTGGGATTTGAGCTCTTTGGATGAGCTGCACTCCATCAACGCTTTGGCGTAGCGTTTCGCAATCAGTTCATTCATCTTAGGCCACCTTCTTTTCGAGGATGTCCACCACCTGGTGGCTGTTCAGAGGAATCTCCTCGGCACCGATGTTCTCATCGAGAAGCGATACGATGGTTTCACGCTGCATCTTTCGCTCCTCGAGGTCCATACGTTCCTGGTACTGCCGCTCAAGCGCTTCGACTTCACGTTTGCCGATCCCCCGGTAACGCTCCGCCAGAAGTTCCGCTTCTTTTTCGGCATCTTTCAAAATCTCTTCGGCCTTCTTCTCGCTCTCGGCTACCGCCTGCTCGGCGGCTTTGCGTGCCTCTTTGGCTTCCCGTAGGCGGCGCTCGATTTCCTCCAGTTTGGAAGCGATCTCTTCGCGGCGCCCTTTGAAGAAGTTGCGTACCGGATCTGCGATCAGGTAATAGAGCAACCCGGCAAAAACCAGGAAGTTGAAGAGACGGGGAACGAAATCTGTCTCCCGCCCCGTGATAGCGAGGTATTGACCGGCCTCCTCGCCATGGCCTCCGGCAGCCAGCAATGCCGGCACCGTGATCGCCGCAATCAGCAGCAGACTCTTTTTTCTCATACCCACTCCCCTTTTCAGATTTGGCTGAACTTGGCCTTGAGGCTCTCTTTGATCAGCGGCAGCTGCGAAAGCACCGCACTCTTGAGTGCCTCACGATCCGCCTCCAGTCGCTGCGTAAACTCGACGTACTGACTCTCCAGTTCGCGCTGTTTCGCTTCGTAGGCCTGCTGGTTTTCCGCTTTGACCGACGCGATCGCCTCCTGGCGTATCCGTGCGGCTTCGCTGCGGGCCTTTTCCAGATTTTCTCGTGCCTGCGCCTGCAACGATTCGCTGTCGTTGCTCATATTGCGCGCGGCTTCGAGGTCCTTCGCAATGGTGCGATCCCGTGTATCCATAAACCGCAACAGCGGGATGAACAGCCTCTGGTTCAGCTGGAAGATCAGAAAAAAGAAGATCGCGAGAACGATCAGCATCAACGATACATGTATGTCAAGCATCGGCACTCCTCCGTAGATTTGGCGTATTCTATCATCAAGCCTTTTAAATAAGGGTTAAGCAGGACTTATCCGTTTCTTTCGGCCAGGAAATTCAAAAAACACTGCAGCTCTTTCTCCGATTCCAAGCGGATCTCCAAACTGCGCTTTTTCGCTTTGAAAGGGAAAGGAAGAAGTTTTTCAAGGCGCCTGAGACTTTCGGCATCGAGCAGAGATCCGGAGGTCTCCGTGTCACTCCTCTTCCCCGCAGGAGCCCCCTCCTCCTTGTTCCATTTGGCCAGTTCCTCGGCTTCTCGGACGCTGAGCTTACGGCCGACGATCGTGTCGACGATGATCCGCTGTTTGCTTTCGTCCAGCCCCACGAGGACTTTGGCATGCCCCTGGCTGATCTTTTGCTCGAGGAGTTTCTGGCGGGCATAGTCCGAGAGTGTGAGCAGGCGCAACGTGTTGGTAATCTGCGAGCGGCTTTTGTGCACCAGTCGGGCGAGCTCTTCGTGGGTGATGCCGTGAACACTCAGAAGCTCCTGATAGGCGTGGGCCAACTCCACGGGGTTGAGATTTTCACGCTGGATGTTTTCAACCAACGCGAGTTCGCGCATCCGCAACTCACCCAGATCGACTTCGGCGACGATGGCACGGATCGTCGGCAACCCCATCATCTTGTGCGCTCGCAGCCGGCGCTCCCCGGCGACGAGTATCCAGCGCTCCCCATGCGGGATCACCACCACCGGTTGTAAAAGCCCGTGTTCGCGAATCGATTCCCCCAGCTCCCGCAGCCGCTCTTCGTCGAAATCTTTGCGAGGCTGAAAAGGGTTGGGATCGACCGACTCGACCGGCAACTCGACCACCGCTTCACCCCACTCCGAGCTTTCCGCATTCCCGGAATCCGAGAGTTCACTTTCGTACGCCTGGCCCACCTCTTCGAGGATAGCGCCCAATCCTTTGCCCAGTGCCATCGCTACGCTTTCAGGATGGCTTTGGCCAGGGCCCGATAGGCCCGCGAGCCTTTGGAGTTGGCTGCGTAATGCGTCACCGGTTTGCCGAAGCTGGGACTTTCGGCCACTTTGACGTTACGCGGAACGACGATGAAGTCCTTCTTCAGACTGAAGAGTTTGTCCTGAAAATGGTGCTCGAGGTCCGCCAGAACCTGCTTGGAGAGATTGTTTTGCCCCGAATACATCGTCGGCAGGAAGCCTTTGATCCGGAGTTTTGGATTGATCGTTTTGCGCAAAAGGGAGACGGTGTTGAGCAGCTGCGCCAGCCCCTCCAAGGCAAAAAACTCACACTGGATGGGGATAATCACCGAATCGGATGCGCTCAAAGCATTGATCGTGATCGGCCCCAACGCCGGCGGCGAATCGATGATGATGTAGTCGTACTTTTCTTTTACCTCGTCCAGTGCACGCCGCATGATCAATTCCCGATTTTTTTGACGACTGCCGTAAAATTCCTTTTCGATTCCGACCAGGCCGATGTTCGAGGGGGCCAGATGCAGCCGTTTGATTTCGGTCTTGAGAATAATTTCCGAGAGTTTCTTGCTCCCGATCAACACGTGATAGATATTGAACTCGTAGTCGTTTCGGCTAAAGCCGAGGTTGGTGGTGGCGTTGGATTGGGGGTCGGCATCGACCAGCAGGACTTTGCGGCCTTCATCTGCCAGGGAAGCGGCCAGGTTGACCGCCGTCGTCGTCTTCCCCACTCCGCCTTTCTGATTGGCTATGCTGATTATTTCACTCATCGGGTACCCCAGATCCTTTCTTGATCGATGACGAGAGAACCATCCTCCATAAGATGGGCACTCTCGAGACTTTTTCTCTCCGCTCCGACGTGGACGGCGAAGCGGCGACTCCTGGCGAATTCTAACCGGTATTTTCTAAAGATACTCTTCCAATCCGGCCTCTGAGCGAGGCGCGCGAGATAGAGATCAAGCAATTCGGTCGGTGAAAGCTCCGTAGATAGGGCGTCGTAGAAATTTTTCTCTTTTTTGAGATTGACGCCGAGGCCTGCGACGAAAAAATCCTTCAGACGGTGTGTCACGACGCCTCCGATTTTGCCTTCACCGAGGTAGAGGTCGTTGGGCCACTTGACCCAGACCTCTGAGTCATACCGCTCGAGCACCTCTTTCATCAAAAAGGCGAAATAGATCGACGCCGACGCCGTCGGCAGATCTGACGGAAGCTCTTCCTCCCGCATTGCGACGGAGGCAAAAAAATTCCCTTCTCTTCCAATCCAGCGGTTTGCACGGCTGCCGATCCCATCGGTTTGCCTCCGAGTGATGACGGCCGTCGCTTTCGTGATCTCCCCTTCGCGGATCGCTTCCGTCAGATAGAGCTGCGTCGAAGGGAGCGATTCAAAGGAGCGTATCTCCACGCTTCAACCCCCTTCCGACGCAATAGGCCCGGGCACTCATCGCTTTTTTCCCGGGAGCCTGCAAGCGATGAACCCGTACACTTCCCCGGGCGCAGCCAAGTTCCACCGACTCCTCTCCCAAAGCCAAAATCTCTCCGGGGCGATGCCTGCCTTCTTCGTCAAGCGGCTCGATCTCCAGGAGTTTGAGCCCACCGGGGAGGAAAACCCCCGGCCAGCCGGCGAAAGCACGGGATTTTCTGTGCAACTCCTCCGCATCCGAAAGATCAACTTCTCCATCCTGCCGGCGGATTTTGCGGCAGTGGCTTGCCAGCGCATCGTACTGCGGCAGAGGCTGCAGCGCATCGAAACGCCGCAGAACCTTTGGTGTCAACGCCGCCGCGGATTCCGTCAACGCCTCCATCAGCTCCGGCAGTTCCATCGGCGCTCCGATCTCCAGATAACTGTACGCCAATGCCGGCCCGCTGTCGAGCCCCTCTTCCATCAGCATCGCGGTTACTCCCGTAAAACGGTCTCCCTCCAGCAGCGCCTGCTGCACCGGGGAAGCCCCGCGATAACGGGGCAGAAGCGACGCGTGCAGGTTGATGCACGGTGCGATCGCGAGAACCTCCCGAGGCAAGAGCTGCCCGTAGGCGGCCACGACAATGAAGTCCGGGGCTTCCGCCTGCAATCGTGTCTGAAGCTTCCGATCCCGAAGGGTCTCGGGCTGCAAGACTTCGATCCCCGCCTCTTCCGCCAGGACTTTCACCGGCGGCGGCGTCAAAATCCGCTTGCGCCCCACGGGACGGTCGGGCTGGGTCAAAACGAGAGCCACCTCGATCCCCTCTGCCGCCAGCAACTCCTCGAGAATTCTGCAAGCATAGTCGGGAGTCCCCATATAAACGATTCGTATCATCTCTTCTCCTTACGTCTCACGCTTCATTGACAAAAAGTGTTCCGCCGCGGTGCTCCCCCTCGAGAAGGAAAGCGCGTACGTCGCTCAGATCGAAGCCGCTGGCGAGAAACATCCGCCCTCCCCGTTTCATCAGAAAATCGGCGGCCAAAAGTTTGGTGACGATCCCCCCGGTAGCGAAGCGATTATGGGGAGTCGCCTCCTCTTGCAACTCTTCGCTATCGAGTCGGGTCACCACCTTGCGAAGCACCGCCCCGCTGTGGCGATGGGGATCCCGGTCGTAGAGGCCGTCGATGTCCGAAAGGATCACCAGGATATCCGCCGCGAAATAGTGGGCGACGTGGGCCGAAAGGCGGTCGTTGTCCCCGAAGACCAACTCCTCGGTCGCGACGACATCGTTTTCGTTGACGATGGGAACGACCCGATGCTCCAGGAGTTTTTCGACGGCGTTGCGGGCATGGGCCGTGCGCTTGCGCGAATCGAAATCGTCGGCGCTGAGAAGCAACTGAGCGCTGAGAATGCCGTAATGGGCGAACTTGGTCTGATAGAGCTTGAGAAGATAGGGCTGGCCGATGGCGGCCAGGGCCTGCTTCTGAGCAACGCCGCTGCGATCGAGGGGCAGCTGGGTGTAGCCTGCGGCCACCGCTCCGGAACTGACCAGGATCACCTCTCGACCGGCGGCTTGCAGCTCGGCGATGAGATCGACCAGTGCGCGCAGGCGATCCAACGCGATCTCCCCCTCTTCGCTCAGCACATGCGAGCCCACTTTGAGGACGATCCGCCGCATTATGCCTCCTCTCCTTCGGCAGTAGGAGTCTGGACTGCTTCCTCCTC
This sequence comes from Nitratifractor sp., assembly GCA_015486995.1. Classification (GTDB taxonomy): domain Bacteria; phylum Campylobacterota; class Campylobacteria; order Campylobacterales; family Sulfurovaceae; genus Nitratifractor. The sequence continues at coordinate 20,910 of WFQO01000181.1, forward strand.
ATTTTCCTGAGAGCCAACCGTCTCTTTTTCCCGACGGCGAGAGGCCTGTACCATCGCTCCCAAACCGAAGCGAAGTGCATCGAGATTGCGGCCGCTAACCGAGGAGAATGGCAGGACAAAAACCGGCTTCTCCGCCAAAGGCTCTTCCCAGCTCTCGGAAGGATCGGCGTAACTCAGCAGTTTTTCATCCGCATCGAAACGCTCCACCATTTCTTCGTTGGCCTCCAGGCCAAGAACCTCGAGAAGCTCTTCGGTCTTTTCGTCGATGGCGTTGTCGTCCAGGGCGTCGATCTTGGTGATCGCTACCGCGAAGGGGCGCGAAGCCAACTCCTCCGAATATCGCCGCAGCTCCTCTTTGAGGGTTTCGTACTGATAACGCATCGTGCGGTAGTTGGTCGCATCCAGCATCAAAAGCAGCGATTTGGTCCGCTCGATGTGCCGTAGAAACTCCAGGCCCAATCCCCGGCCGTCGCTGGCTCCTTCGATGATTCCGGGGATGTCCGCCATCATAAAAGAGTCGTACTCTCCGACGGTGACGACCCCCAGTTTCGGCGTCAGCGTCGTAAACTCGTAATTGGCGATCTCGGGACGCGCGTTGGACAGAGAAGAGATCAGCGTCGATTTGCCGACGTTGGGAAAGCCCACCAACCCGACATCAGCGATCAATTTCATCTCCAGGCGCACCCGCTTGGTAATCCCGGGCATCCCGGGCTGCGCATAGGTAGGGCGCTGATTGGTCGAACTCTTGAAGTGGACGTTGCCCAGGCCGCCTTTGCCTCCTTCAAGAAATTTGACCCGTTCACCGGGCCGGGTAAGGTCGAGCAGCATCTCTCCCGTCTCCGCATCGACCACCTGGGTTCCGGGAGGAACGACGACTTCCACGTCTTTACCGCTTCGACCGAAACGCTTGCGCCCCTCGCCCGGACGTCCGTTTTCCGCTTTGATGTGGCGTTTTCCCCGTAGGTGCGAGAGGGTGTCGGTGTTGTTGTCGACCCGGAACCAGACCGAGCCTCCCCGTCCGCCGTCTCCCCCGTCAGGCCCGCCTTTGATGACGAATTTTTCGGTATGAAAAGAGACGCAACCCGCGCCTCCTTTACCGGAGCTGAGCGCCAGCTCCACATTGTCTATAAACATTCACTATCCTTTTAGATTCCAAAACATTTTTTCCAGTATAGTCTATACTCGATATTTTTTTGACGCGATTTTTTCTTTTCATTATAACATGCAGTATCGGGAGAACTCGTTTCCCAATCGCTATCTTTAACATCATACCCGATGACAAAAGAGGTGAATGAGGAAACAGATCTGGGGAAAAACCGGGAAAGTGGCGGAGAGAGGGGGATTCGAACCCCCGGTCCGGGAAGCCCGGACAACGGCTTTCGAAGCCGCCGCATTCGTCCACTCTGCCATCTCTCCGAAGAGGCACGGCATTATAGC
>WFQO01000182.1 GCA_015486995.1 Nitratifractor sp.
CCTGTTTTTTCTGCCACACGATCGCCTACGTCAAAAAGGCCCACCGCTTCAATCTCAACCTTCCGGCCCGCCAGGCCGAGGGGTACAAACCTTCGCTTTTCGGTTCACTCTTCGACCCCGACGACAGTGACAAACACTCGTCGCTCAAAAGCCCGATCTACATCGACAACGTCTGTATGGGGTGTCACAGCCACAAAGTCAATGAGCACAACGTCACGATCTTCCGGGCGATGGGGCCCACAGATACCAGTCGCGGCTGCGTACGCTGCCATATGCCCGAGGTCCCCGGAGGAGCGGAGAAACGCAACACACGAAACCGCAGCGAACACCGCAGCCACCGCTTCCCGGGAATCCGAGATCCCGAATTCCGGGCGACGGGTTATGGGATCCGGGTCGCCCGAAGCGGGGATGGCATCGACGTTACACTCGTCAACAAAATGCCCCATCCGATGATCATCCAGCCCGCCCGGGCCAAATATCTGGAGGTTCGGGTGCTACGTCACGGCAAAACGATCTGGCGCAACTACCGCCGCGAACCCTCCGAAGATTCCAAAGCTTACTTCGCCTACCGCTTTTTCCGCCACGGCCATCCCATCGTCATCCCCACACCCGCGACCTCCGAACGGGTCAACAATCTCGCCGGCAAAGAACGGCGTCTGCTGCACTATCGTATTCCCGGGTTGCAAAAAGGGGACACGGTGGAGGCGACCCTCTGGGCCCGTCTGGCCAAAGCCGAATGCGAAAAGGCGATCCGCCTGAAGGATCGGCGCTTTACGACGCCGATGAAGATCAAGAGCGTCCGGGTCACGCTGCCCTAATGGGAAGGCGGCTGTTGACACTCTGGATCCTCTGCCTCCTGGGACTCTCGGCGGGGGAGCGATGGTACGGAAGTTATCAAAAAGCCAGAGAGGCGGCTTTGCGGGAGAAAAAGGACTTACTGGTCTATCTCGTTCCTCTCGAAGATCTCCGGACGGCACCGCTTTTGAAAACCCTGCGAAAAAACCCCGTATTGAGGCATCGGCTCTTCGCAGCTTTCGTCCCGGTGATCCTGGCGGCGAAATCCCGAAGCCGCTACCCCATCGAGCTCTACTATTTACCGGTTCTGCCGGCCCTATTTCTAATGGATCCGGCGCGGGAAGTCCCTCTCGCTCCGCCTCTGAGCGGTCCCTCGGCCTCGGATCCGAAAGCGGTGGAGGAGCTTTGGCGGCGCTTGTTTCCCGTCAAGACTCCCTCGTCTCTTTCTCGGTAGGATAGGAAAAAAGAGGATCGTAGCGTGAAGAGTAACGGTAAGGTCGTTTTGCTCACCGGCGCCTCGACGGGAATGGGGTTTGAGATGATGACCCGGCTGGCGGCGGCAGGCTATCGCCTCTGCGTACTGAGCCGATCTCCGGAGCTCCTGCGCAGCGACCTGTTGGGCGGACGGTGGCAGGAGCGTATCGATGTCTTCGGTGTCGATCTGAAAGAGCGTGAGTCGGTGGACAAAGCCGTGGGGGAGACTCTGGAGCTTTACGGACAGATCGATGTCTTGATCAACAACGCCGGTTTCGGATTGGTCTCGACTCTCGAAGAGGTGGAAGATAGCGAAATGCTCGAACAGTTCGATGTCAATCTTTTCGGCCTGGTGCGTGTAACTCGGGCGGTGCTGCCGACGATGCGGCGACAAGGCGAGGGCGTGATCGTCAACATCAGCTCCTTCCTGGGGCGCGTGGGGCTGCCGCTGTTGAGTTTCTACAACGCCAGCAAATACGCCGTGGAGGGGATCACCGACTCGTTACGGCTGGAGTTGGCCCCGTTCGGGATACGGGTCCACTCGGTGATGCCCGGATTTTTCAGTACCCAGTTCGCCCGAAGTAATCTGCGCATCAACGCCGGGATCGAGCAGGAGGACTCCCCCTATCGGAGCCTGAGCCGCCGCCTGGCCCCCAAAGTGCTGCGGCAGATCAACGAGGGAAACGATCCCCGGCTGGTCGCCGAAGCGATCCTGAAGATCCTGGAGAATCCCGAGGCGCCGGTGCGAATCCCCGTGGGAGAGACGGCACGCAGATTTTTGACGATGCGGCGTGAACTGAACGACAAAGAGTACGAACGCCGGGTGATGGAGTTCTACGGAATCGAGACGGAATGAAGAGTCTCTTTTTCAAGGCGGGAGATCGCCGCTGCATCGTCACGGAACGGGAACTGGGTGCGGGAGCCCGACTGCGCAGACTCGATGTCTCCAACGGCCTGATTCTGATGGAGCTGCAGGTGGAAGAGGGTGCCGGCTATCCCGAAACTGTGTTTGAAAACTGGGATCGGATGCTGCTCCTTCCTCTGGTACAACAGGGACGCTTGAATCTCGACGGCGGGAGGGGCAGAGTCACACTTCGCAAAGGGGAAGGAGGAATGGTACTGACGGGTCCCGGGCGGGTCCGAGTCGCTCCGGTCGAAGGCTCGGCCGAAATCGTTCTGCTTCTGGCGGCGGATTTCTTTTTGGCGCGTTATCGCCAGGAGCGGGACGATCCGCTGGATCGCATCTGCCGACGGCTGGAAAAGCTGAAGGGGATGGAGGCGATGCCCACCCAGTCCCTGGATGCGTTGGGGGATTATCTGCTCGAGCGGATCCGGCGGGCGAGCCGGCGGGCGAAGCTCAGCCGCCTGGCGACGGAACATCGGGTCGTGGAGCTGCTGCTGCACCGATTGGATCTGCAGGAGTGGGACGATCCCGATCTCTCGCTCAGCCCCGAGGAGTTGCGGGTCACGGATCGGGCCCGGGAGCTTTTGATGCGCCGCTTCGCCGATCCTCCGACGATTCCCGAGTTGGCCCGAAGCTGCGGAAGCAATGATTTTTTCCTCAAGCGGGCCTTCAAGCGACGTTTCGGGATGACGATCCGGGAATTCATAACACAGCGCCGTCTGGAGACGGCCAACCGTCTGTTGCGGGAGGGCGGTTGTTCCGTCGGCGAGGCGGCCCGGCAGGTCGGTTTCCGGCATCAGGGATACTTCGCCCGCCTCTTTTTCCGCCGATACGGCATCTATCCCAAAAACCTTCAATGAAAAATCCCTTTCGTGACGGGAAATAATCCCGATCCTGCCCAAAAAGCATTGTCAGGAAGTTCCGACCTTCTCTATAATGAAAAATATTCAAGCGGTGCATCGGATGAAAAATCCTGTGTACCCGAAAGGAGCTTCGTATGCGTCCGCTATTGATCACGATTCTGGTATTTGCCGGTATTTTGCTGCTGCCCTATGCGGTGCCGACCTCTCCCGACCGGGAGCTGAACGCGACGCAGTTGCGCCAGGAAGCCGCCGGGCACAATCTCCATCCGATCCCCCGAACGCGCGAGGGGCTTTTGCATCTTGTCGACACTGCCGACAACCCGCTCACCCCTGAAAAGATCGCGCTGGGCAAACGGCTCTTTTTTGATCCGATCCTCTCGAGAGACCGCACGGTCAGCTGTGCCAGCTGCCATATCCTGCAGGAGGGGGGAGACGACAACCGCCCCGCCGCCGTCGGGTACAAAGGTCGAGTCAACCCCCACCATCTCAACTCTCCGACGGTTCTCAACGCGGCGCTGGAACGCTACGAATTCTGGGATGGGCGGGTCCATACGGTGGAGGAGCAGGCCGGCGGGCCGATCCAAGCCCACTTCGAGATGAATCTCACTCCGCGAGAAGCGGTGGAGCGTCTGCGTAGCGATCGGAGTTATCGAGAGGCTTTCGGGCAGGTTTTCGGGGAAAACAACATCACGTTCGCAAACATCCGTCGTGCCATCGGCGCCTACGAGCGGACGCTGTTGACCCGCGGTCCTTTCGACGCTTTTCTCGAGGGGAACGATACGGCGCTCTCGCCTGCACAGAAGCGTGGGATGACGCTCTTTTTGGAGCGGGGCTGTGCGGGATGCCACGCCGGCACCAGTGTCGGCGGGCAGTTTGTCAAACGCTTTCCCCTGCGGCGTTACTGGGACGACTATCTGGGCTTTTCGCTTTTTCCGAAGTTTTACTGGAAGCGCAGTGAATTCCCCTTCGACAACGTCGGGGATTTCCACGGGCGCGACGGGCACGATTTTTTCCGGGTGCCGGTGCTGCGAAACATCGCGCGGACCGCTCCCTATTTCCACAACGGCGCCGTCAAGGACCTGCACGAAGCGGTGCGGATCATGAGCAAGTACCAACTCGGTCGGGAGTTCACTCCCGCCGAGATCAACGATACCGTAACATTTCTCAAATCGTTGAGTGGGAAACCTGTGGATTACGGATACGAAAGAGAGTAAAAACTTCCTTGATTACCCAAGCTTGATTCTCGTCAACGTTTCGAAATCCTCAACCCGATAAAATGTAGCCATCCCGTAAACATACAGGAGGTTATAATGGGAATGAATCGACGAGACTTTTTGAAGAGTTCGGCCGCTGCCGCCGCTGCCAGTGCCGTGGGCATTTCGGTCCCCTCCGATGTCCAGGCCGCTGCCGCCAAGGGTGAATCCGGCTGGCGCTGGGACAAGGCCGTCTGCCGCTTCTGCGGTACCGGCTGCGGGATCATGGTCGCGACCAAGGGCGGCAAGATTGTCGCCGTCAAAGGCGACCCCGCCGCACCGGTCAACCGCGGCCTGAACTGTATCAAAGGATACTTCACCGCCAAGATCATGTACGGAGCCGACCGCCTGAAGGTGCCTCTGCTGCGGATGAACGAGAAGGGTGAATTCGACAAGCAGGGAAAATTCCGCCCCGTCAGTTGGAAGCGCGCCTTCGACGAAATGGAAAAAGCGATCCGTAAAGCCCTCAAGGAGAAGGGCCCCGAGGGGGTTGCCGTCTTCGGTTCGGGGCAGTACACCATTATGGAGGGGTACGCCGCCCAGAAGATGATGAAAGCGGGCTTCCGCTCCAACGCCATCGACCCCAACGCCCGCCACTGTATGGCGTCGGCGGTCGTCGGCTTCTACCAGACCTTCGGAATCGACGAGCCCAGCGGATGCTACGATGACATCGAACTGACCGATACGATCATCAGCTGGGGATCGAATATGGCGGAGATGCACCCGATCCTCTGGTCGCGGGTCTCCGACCGCAAACTCTCCGATCCCGAGCGGGTCAAAGTCGTCAATATGACCACCTACCGAACCCGGAGTTCGGATCTGGCGGACTTCGAGATCATCTTCCGCCCCCAGACCGACGTCGCCATCTGGAACTACATCGCCCGGGAGATCGTCTACAACCATCCCGAGGCGATCGATTGGGATTTTGTCAAGCAGCACATCGTCTTCACCGTCGGCCCCGTCAACATCGGCTACGGTATGCGCCGCAAAGGGGAGAAATCCCTGACCCCCGTGCGCCCCGACGGTTCCGCCGGAAAGTACAGCGCCAAAGAGATGCAAATCATCAAAAAAGAGATGGTCAAAAAGGTCGGTGAGCTGGAGGCTCCCGCCCTGGAGCCCTACGGCTACAAAGCCGGCGACGAGATGAAAAACACTCCGGGGACCCTCAAGCACTGGATGATCAGCTTCAAAGAGTACAAGAAATCTCTGGAGCCCTTCACCCTCGATTACGTCGCCAAGATCTCCAAAGGGGATCCCGACGAGAGCCTGGAAGGCTTCAAGAAAAAACTCCAGGATCTGGCCAACCTCTACATCGAAAAGGGCCGAAAAGTCGTCTCTTTCTGGACGATGGGGATGAACCAGCACACCCGCGGAAGCTGGGACAACACCCTCAGCTACAACGTTCACTTCCTGCTCAACAAGCAGGCCAAGCCCGGTAACGGCGCCTATTCGCTGACCGGCCAGCCCTCGGCTTGCGGTACCGCCCGCGAGGTCGGGACCTTCTGCCACCGCCTGCCGGCGGATATGATGGTCAAAAACCCCAAGCACCGCAAGATCGCCGAGAAGATTTGGCACATCCCCGAAGGGACACTGAATCCGGTGGGTAACCAGCACATTATGAAGATCCATCGCGACATCGAAGACGGGGTGGTCAAGTTTGCCTGGGTCAACGTCGCCAACCCCTACCAGGACAGCGCCAACGCTCGCCACTGGCTCAAGGCTGCCCGGGAGATGGATGTCTTCATCGTCACCTCCGACGGCTATCCCGGTATCTCCGCGATGGTCTCCGACCTGGTCCTGCCCAGTGCGATGATCTACGAGAAGTGGGGGGCTTACGGCAACGCCGAGCGCCGCACCCAGCACTGGCGTCAGCAGGTCCTGCCCGTGGGCCATGCGATGAGCGACACCTGGCAGTGGGTCGAGCTCTCCAAGCGCTTCACCGTCAACGACCTCTGGGGTCCCTACACCCTGCGCAACGGCAAGAAACTGCCCGACGTCCGCAAGCAGGCGAAGAAAATGGGTTACAAGCCCGACACGACGATGTTCGAGATCCTTTTCGCCAACGAGCGGGCCAAGAAGCAGTATCCCATCGATTTGAACAAGTTCCCCCAGAAGGGCTTCGACAACAGCGAATGTCTGGGCGATAGCCGCAACGTCGTCGGCAGCGACGGCAAAGTCTTCAAGGGCTACGGCTTTATGCTCCATCAGTATCTGTGGGAAGAGTACGCCAGCTTCGGACGCGGCCACGGCCATGACCTCGCCGACTTCGTCACCTACCACAAAGTCCGCGGACTCAAGTGGCCCGTCGTCAACGGCAAAGAGACCTTCTGGCGCTTCAACACCAAGTACGACCCCTACGCCGCCAAGCACGCCAAAGAGGCCGGTCTCAAAGACTTCGCCTTCTACGGACCGCTGGCCAAAGCGCTGCCCCACGGAGACCTCAAAGGGGTCAGGAACAAGAAGAAGACTCCGCTGCCCAACAAAGCGAAGATCTTCGCACGGCCCTATATGGATCCCCCGGAAATGCCGGACAAAGAGTACGACACATGGCTCTGTACCGGACGGGTCCTGGAGCATTGGCACAGCGGTACGATGACGATGCGGGTTCCCGAGCTCTTCCGGGCCGTTCCCGAGGCGCTCTGCTATATGAACCCCAAAGACGCCAAGAAGCGCGGCCTCAAAAACGGCGACCTGGTCTACGTCGAATCCCGCCGCGGCAAGGTCAAAGTCCGCATCGAGACCCGCGGCCGGAACCGGCCTCCCCGCGGATTGGTCTTCGTCCCCTGGTTCGACGAGCGGGTTCTCATCAACAAGGTCACGCTCGACGCGACCTGCCCGATGTCCAAGCAGACCGACTACAAGAAGTGTGCGGTCAAGATCTACAAAGCCTAAAGGAAGGATAAGCCGTGGACGAAAAGAAGGCCAAAAAGACTCCGATCAGCCCGAGGCGCCGGTTCTTTACGGATCTCGCCTACACAGCGGGGCTGGGGGTGATGGGGGGACTGCTCTGGGCCGGCTACACCGAAAAAGCCAAGAGCTCCCCGTTGACCCTCCGCCCGCCCGCGGCACTCGATGAGCCGGACTTTCTGAAGACCTGCATCAAGTGCGGGCTCTGTTCGGAGGCCTGTTACAATCGTCCCAGCAACATCGACCGGGATACGGGCAAGCCCCGTCCCCGGACCCTGAAAATGGCCGAGGCTCAGGACGACGTCACGATCGGGACGCCGTTTTTCATCCCCCGGGAAGTCCCCTGCTATATGTGCGACGACATCCCCTGCGTCACCGCCTGCCCGACCGGGGCACTCGATGTCGCCAAAGTGACCAACCCCAAAACCGGGGAGTTGGATTACACGATGATGGATATGGGGATCGCCGTGGTGGACGACAACTCCTGCATCGCCTTCTGGGGCTTGCAGTGTGACGCCTGCTACCGGGCCTGCCCGCTGATGGACAAAGCCCTGAGACTCGAATACGCCAAAAACGAACGGACAGGCAAGCATGCCTTTCTCAAACCGGTGGTCGATATGCACGCCTGCACCGGCTGCGGCCTCTGCGAAAAGGCCTGCGTGACCGAAAAGCCGGCGATCTTCGTCCTGCCGCGCGAAGTGGCCCTGGGCAAACCCGGCGCGCACTACGTCAAAGGCTGGGACAAGAAGGATCAGCAGCGGGTCCAGGAGCGGGTAGGCAAAGACGTCACCACGCACGACAAGCGCAGCGCCAAAAATCCGATGGATTACCTGAACAAGGGAGTGGAGTATTGAGATGAAATGGCACAACGTCAAATATCTCGTTCTGCGCCGGACGGTTCAGATCGGGCTGCTCGTCCTCTATTTTATGGGGAACTGGTACGGATGGAAGGTGCTGCAGGGCGATCTGTCGGCTTCGATGATCTTCGGGAAGATTCCGCTGAGCGATCCTTTCGCCGTTTTGCAGATCTTCGCGACGGGGGCCGTCGTCGCCACCAACGCGTTGATCGGGGCGCTGATCATCGTCCTCTTCTACGGGATTATCGGCGGCCGGGCGTTTTGCAGCTGGGTCTGCCCCGTCAATCTCGTCACCGATCTGGCGGCCTGGCTGCGGCGCAAGCTGCTGATCGACCGGATCGAGCGCAAGGTCTGGATCTCGCGCAACATCCGCTACTATATGATCGTCCTCGCGCTGATCGTCTCGGCGCTGGTGGGCCTGGCGGCTTTCGAAGTCGTCAGCCCCATCACGATCCTCAACCGGGGAATCGTCTTTGGAATGGGAGCCGGGATGGGCTTGATCGTGGCGATCTTTCTTTTCGACCTTTTCGTCGTCAAGAACGGGTGGTGCGGGCATGTCTGCCCGCTGGGCGGTGTGCACTCGATCATCGGCCGTTACAGTCTGATCCGGGTCCGGCACAACAGCGACAATTGCACCCTCTGCATGAAATGCAAAACGGTCTGTCCGGAGGTGGAAGTCCTGGGAATGATCGGCAAGCGCAGCGAATTCGTCTCACGGGGCGAATGCACCAACTGCGGCCGATGCGTCGATGTCTGTGACGACGATGCCCTGGGCTTCGAATTACGTAACTTTCTAGAAACCAATACGGGAGGAAAAGAATGAAAAAACTGATGAAAACGGCTCTGCTGGGCAGCGTCGCGGCGAGCGTCGTGCTGCTCGCGGGCGGTGAATATGTCAACATCAACAAAGGGGTCAACAGCCCGAAATTGATCAAAAAAGAGGATCTCGGAAATAAAAAGGTTGTGAAGGAAGAAGATCTGGGATTGCGTAAAAGCGGTTTGAGCGGCGTAATGGACCTTCCCCAGGTCAAATACGACCGTCCTGCTCCCGGTGCGGCTCCGAGATTTGAGCGTTCCTACGTCAATGCGCCGCCGCTGATTCCCCACAGTATCGAAGGCTTCGTGCCCATCACGATGAAAAACAATGCCTGCCTGGGCTGCCATATGCCCGACGTCGCCAAAGGAGTCGGCGCGACGCCGATTCCCGAGTCGCACTTCACCGATTTCCGTCCGTCGACGAAACTGGACAAAAAGGGTAACATCGTCAAAGATGGCAAAGTGGTCGGAAACTGTACGGACGTGAAAGTAGCGAAGTTCAAGAAGCTCAAGAAGCTCAATCCCGCCCGCTACAACTGTACCCAGTGCCACGTTCCCCAGGCCAACGTGAAGCCTCTGGTGGGTAACACGTTCAAACCTGATTTCAAAAACAAAGAGCAGATGAAAAAATCCAACCTGCTGGAAGTCATCGATCAGGGTGTCAAGTAGGGATGCAGGATCGACGTTCGTTTTTCCGCTCGCTGATTCCTTCCGCCGAAGCGAAGCAAGAGCGGGAGCCTGCCGTCGTGCGTCCTCCCTATGTGACGGATTTTTCTCTTTTTCGGAGTCACTGTCCCGAATGCGCGGATACTCCCTGCGTCGGTGCCTGTGAAGAGGAGATCATACTGATCCGGGCGGATCGGACCCCGATGCTCAACTTTACGAAGGGGGGATGCACCTTCTGTGACGCGTGCGCCGAAGCGTGTCCGGAGGGAGTCCTCGGCCCGGAAGGCCCTGCGCGGATCAATGCCCGTTTCGTCATCGAGACCGAGGGGTGCCTCGCGCACCATGGGACGATCTGTTTCGCCTGCCGCGAACCCTGTCTCGACGACGCCATTCTCTTTAACGGGATGTTCAATCCTGTCATCGACGATGCGCGCTGCACGGGTTGCGGATTCTGCCTGAGCCGCTGCCCGACCCGGGCGATCCGTTACGAAGCGCGCTGAAACGCTTCGGCCGATCTACGCTACAATCCTGCCATTACACAGATAAAAAGGAGCGACGGATGAATGAACGTCAACGATTGCTGGAGCGCTACCCCGCACTGCTGGGGCTCTTGGAGGATGAGGATCTGGATGAACGGCGCTTTTTCGTTGTCGTCGACCCCAACATCGAGGAGGAGGCCGATGAAGCCGATGTCTTCGACCCGACGGAGTACAACTGGATGATTTTCCTCCCCGAGCGGATCGCCGAAGCTTTCGGCGAAGAGCTCTTCGCCCGGATTCCGAGGGAGTTGGAGACGATCGAAGCGTTCGACGATTTTTACGATGCCGAGGAGGATCTCTACGGGGTCAAATGCGACCTAGGGGAAGAGGAGATCGCCGAGCTCGTTCTGGAGAAACTGGAAGCGCTGGCTACGCAGACAAAAGAGAATCCGCAAGATTTCGAGGTGACGGCATGAAACGTTTGGGAATTCTTCCGCTACTCTTGAGCGGCTGTCTGATGGCGTTGACGCCTCTGACTCCCGTGAAGCAGATCGAAGCCGACGGAGCCGTCAACGATCTGGCCTTCGGGAAGGATCGGGCCACGCTGTTGATGGGGACCGATCACGGCAGCCTCCAGAGTGTCGACTTGCAGAGCTTCAAAATCACGACCCTTTTGACCCTTCCGCAGGTCAAAGACTTCATGGGAGACAAAATCGACGACAAAGTCTTCAGTATCGATTATCTCGACGGCCGCTATCTGATCCTCAGCGACAGCGGCGAGGGAGGCTTCAGCGACCTGAGGATTCTGGAGAAGGGCAAAGCGAAAAAGCTCTTCGGCGCCGAAGCCCGCCACGCCGTCATCAAAGCGCGTTTCATCGACAAGGACCACATCCTCTACGCGACGCTGGGCAACGAAGCGGTGCTCTACGAGATCTCCACAGGCAAAGAGATCTATCGCCGGCAGTTGAGTGAATCGAAATTTTCCGACTTTTCGCTCGATGCGGCGAGAAAGCGGGCGGTTTTCGGCTGCGAAAGCGGCGTCTTGACGGTCATCGATACGGCGACGGGAAAAACGCTCAAAAGCATCGATAAGCTGCACGTCGACAACATCTTCAGCGTCGACATCAAAAAGGATTGGGTCGTCGCCGGAGGCCAGGACCGCCGGGCTTCCTACTTCAATTTGAAGACGGGAGAGCACGGATATTTCAGCAGCGATTTTCTCGTCTACGCCGCGGCGCTGACCCCCTCGGCCGATCGGGCCGCCTGGGCGATGCACGACGACAATTCGATCACTGTCTACAGCCTGGAGACGAAAAGACCGCTTTTCCTGCTCAAAGGGCAAAAAAGCATCCTGACCCATATGATTTTTCGTAACGATACGACGCTCTTCAGCGCCAGTCATGATCCGATGGTGATGATGTGGAAACTCAAGTAAGGAGAAAGTAGAATGAACATATCGAGTGTAGTGATCCAGTGCCAACCCGACCGGTACGATGCCGTCAAAGCCTGGTGTGAAGAGTCCGGGGTCTGTGAGTTTCATTTTGGAGACAAAGAGCGCGGCAAAATCGTCGTCACTATCGAAGCGGCCGACGTCAACGAAGAGATCGGGAGCCTGATGGCGATCCAGCAGGCCGATCATGTCATTTCGGCGGAGATGATGATGACCTATCAGGAGGATCTCGATGACGCGATCAAAGAGCTCAAAGAGTCCCCCGATGTCCCGGACCTTCTCCAGCGGGTCACGGAAGAGGAGATCGACCCAGCCACCGTCGTCTACCACGGAGATCTGAAGAAAAAACTCTGATCGATCACTTCGAAAGAGGCGCTTGCCTTCTGTAGTGGTGCGTGAGCCAAAAGGCCACTTTTCTCTTTCCGTTTCTGTTTCCTTC
>WFQO01000183.1 GCA_015486995.1 Nitratifractor sp.
CCAACACCGCCGCCAAACCGGTCATCACCGCGACCCAGATGCTTCTGAGTATGACCCATTCGGAGCGGGCGACCCGGGCGGAGATCAGCGACGTGGCCAATGCCGTCCTCGACGGCTCGGACTGCCTGATGCTCTCGGAGGAGAGCGCCATAGGAGAGTATCCCGTCGAAGCGGTCAAAACGATGGCGGCGACGATTCGTGAAGCAGAGACGGAGTACCCCTATTTCCGGATCCGTCAGCTCCCCTACAACGACGAAATGGATGTCATCGACGAATCAGCGGTCAATCTGCTGCAGAACATCGACGCCTCGGCCATTCTCGCCATCACGAGCTCGGGGCAGTCGGCCCGCAAACTCTCCCGCTACCGCCCCCGCCAGCCGATCTACGCGATTACCCATTCGGAGGAGATCGCCAGGCGACTCACCCTGGTCTGGGGGGTGGTCCCGAGTTTCCTCTCCGCCGCCTCCAGCGCCCGGCAGATGATGATCGACGTGATTCGTCGCGGCCTCGAGAACGGTGTCCTCTCCAAAGAGGAGAATTATATTGTTACTGCCGGAGATCCTCCGGGAGTTCCGGGGACGACCAACATCGTCCGCATCCTCCGCCGCAAAGAGTTGGAGCATTTCGCCAAAATGGCGGAAGAGAAAGGCTTGCCCGAAGATTGGGAATAGGCCCCGGGTTCGCGATTATTGCGCGTCGAGGAGGAGCAGCTTCAGTACCGCCATCCGGACAAAAACGCCGTTTTTGACCTGATCGAGCACCATGCAGCGCGGATCGTCGAGGATCTCGTCGCTGATGTCGATGTTGCGCATGACGGGGCCCGGATGCATGATCAGAATACCCCGATCTTCCAGAAGCTCCTCGGTGATGCAGTAGCGGCGGGCGTATTCGGAATAATCCTCGAAAATCGGCTTTTTGTGACGCTCCAGCTGGGCTCTGAGGCTGATGATCACGTCCACATCGTCCAGGACCTCTTCGATCCGCTCGTATTGGGGCAGGTCAGTCGCGGGGGGCATGAAGGGTTTGGGAGCGACGAGAGAGATGTCGATCCCCATCCGGCGAAAAAGCCGAATGTCGCTGGCGGCGACCCGAGAGTTGACGATGTCCCCGACGATGGCGACCCGACGCCCCTCCAGGTCGTCTTCGAACCATTCGTAGAGTGTGTAGAGATCCAGCAGCGCCTGGGTCGGGTGGGCGTAGTTGCCGGCGCCGGCGTTGATGACCGGGACCATCTCCATCCCAGCCAGGCGGGAAGGGATGTCGTTTTCGCTGTGGCGGACGATCACTCCGTCGGGCCCCATCGCACAGAGATTGGCGAAAGTGTCGTCGATGGTCTCACCCTTTTTGGTGGAGCTACGCCCGGGATCGAGATGGACCACATGTGCCCCCAGCCGTTTGGCGGCCACTTCGAAAGAGCTGCGGGTCCGGGTGGAGGCTTCGAAAAAGAGGGTAATCAGAAGGCGGTCGGCCAGAAGGGGGGGAGGGAGCTTCTCTTTGAAGCGCCGGGTATCCCGGAAGATCGCTTCGATCTGTTCTCGCGTCAATTGGTCGGTGTCGATGAGATGCTGCATGCAGACTCCTTTCTCTTCGCAGAAGAATTCTATCCTAATTTCCGAGCTCCCGGAGCCAGGCTTCCATCTGTGCGATTTGTTCACGTGTCCGTTCGGTGGCGGTGCCTCCTTCCGAATTTCGGGCGTTCATGCTCAGGCGATTATCGAGCAGAGACGAAGCTTCGCCGAGACGCGGGTCGACTTCGGCGAGCTCTTCGGCACTGAGTTCCGAGAGATCTTTTCCCAGCTCTTCGGCCCGGTTGACCGCATGGCCCACGAGATGGTAGGCATCCCGGAAAGGCAACCCTTTTTCCCGGACCAGCCAGTCGGCGAGATCGGTAGCCGTCAGGTGCCCTTTGTTGCAGGCCGCTTCCATTGCGTCGATGTGTATGCGCATCTCCTCGATCATCTCCTTCAGGACACGTAACGAAAGTTCGGCGGTACGTACGCTGTCAAAGACCCCCTCCTTATCCTCCTGAGTATCTTTGTTGTAGGCCAGAGGCAAGCCTTTCATTACCGTCAGCAGACTCATCAGGTTGCCGTAGGTCCGTCCGGTTTTGCCCCGTAGCAGTTCGGGAATATCGGGATTTTTTTTCTGCGGCATGATGGAACTTCCTGTGGCATGTTTGTCGGAGAGCCGGACGAAGCCGAACTCGCTGCTGCTCCAGAGGATCAACTCTTCGCTGAGCCGGCTGATGTGCATCATCATTGTGGCGATATTAAAGAGAATTTCGAGAGCGAAATCCCGATCGCTGACCGCATCGAGGCAGTTGAGTGTAGGCTCCCGGAAACCGAGCGCTTCGGCGGTGCTGCGTCGATCGACGGGATGGGGGGTCCCCGCCAGTGCCGCGCAGCCCAGCGGGGAGAGATTGTTGCGCTCCCGGGAGCTGATGAAACGTTCGTGATCACGCCGGAACATTGATGCATAAGCCATCATGTGATAGCCGAGGTTGATAGGTTGGGCATGCTGGAGGTGCGTCATCCCGGGAAGCAGGGTTTCGCTATGGGCTTTGGCGACGTCGATAAGTGCGGCGATCAGGGCTTCGAGCAGTTTGGCGATCTGTCGGTCGTGTTCGAGGACATAGAGGCGGAAATCCACTGCCACTTGATCGTTACGGCTGCGGGCGGTGTGTAGACGTTTGCCCGCATCCCCCACCAGTTCGGTCAGGCGCCGCTCCACGGCCATGTGGATATCTTCATCCTCTCCATCGAGAGTGAACGCTCCACTTTCGATCTCCTCGAGGACCCGCTGCAGCCCTTCGTCGATCGTGGTGAAATCCTCCGCAGAGATAATTCCCTGCTGCGCGAGCATCCTGGCATGGGCGCGGGACCCTCGGATATCCTCTCGATAAAGTTCTCGATCGAAGGGAAGAGAGTTGTTAAGCTCTTTGAGCAGCTCGGAACTCTCGGTAGAAATCCGAGCTGAGGCGATTTTTTTGGACATGACAATCCTTTATCAACTGATGTTTTGACACTTTGACTCGAATTATACAGTAGGAGGCATGGTATGCTGCGAAGGGGATCGTCTTCTGCAATTCATGAACGATAAATAACGAACCAAAAACGAAACAGGGATTATGCAACCTGGGTCCCTTGACAGAGCAGACTCTCTACGCTATTATCACCCCCGATGGGAAAGACAATCTTCCATCAAAGATGGGGTTGACTTGGTTTCGACTGGAGCAGTTGGGACCGTGTGCATGTCGGAGCGGGCTACTCCGTGATCAAGCCCAAACGCGAAATAAACGCAAACAACACAGATTATCGCCCCGCTTACGCTCACGCAGCGTAAGTCATAACCCTTTTTAGGGGCCGTCTCACCGGTGACGCCGTCTCAACCGGGTTCGAGGCGTCGACTCTTGACGGCTATACCGGCGGCCTGCCTAAGCCGCCGGCGAACCTTCAGGCTGGTCCTGCGCAGCTCTGGGTGTCGAGCGAGGCAGGATGAGATCCTATCGACACCGACTAAACATGTAGAGTCACGGTTCCGGCTGTTTTAGGACAGGGGTTCGATTCCCCTCAACTCCACCAGTATTTTTTTCAATCGGAAAATCACCATTTTCTTCCAATATTTTTTCACTCAAAAGGCGTTCCAACTCTTTTAACTTCTGTCTTTTAAGAAGTTTCCCGATATCGGCAAGGAACTTTTCCTGTTCAGGTGTCCACCAGAACTTTTGCAGGTCCTTAAGATATTTATTGCAGTGAAAAAGCCTGCTTTCTCTCACAGCATCCAACAATTCCCGGATTTTTTTCTCGAAAAGGACATTGTCTCCACGAGGGAATTTCTTTGCCCGTTTTTTGTCGATGATATGCTGGAGTTTCGCTTCCCCGACTCGGTCGAGGGAATCATGGAGGTAGGCTGTCAATTTTGTGCACTCTTCATTGACTTCTTCGACACGATCCTCATTGATAAGCTGATAAATTTTTTCTGCTGATTGGTGAACTCTCTTTGCAAGAACATTGTGTGCCGCTGAAATCAGTAGACGGAGTTGACGCAACACTTCAGGAGTTTCTTTCCAGATCAATCGTTCTTCGATCTCATTACAGCTTTTGATGGCAAGGTTGAGGAAATTTTCAAGCATATGACAATAGAGCTCTCTGTTGCCTCCTGCGCGTTCGATCCCCTTCTTGACATCAAAACCGTACTCTTCCATGTAATAAGATTTCACAGGGGTAGGCTTCTTTTTTACCGGAAGATATCGGACAAGCGTTTCATAAAAACGCTCGACATCGATCGGTTTGGAGAGGTATCCCTGCATGTCGAGTTCTTTCAAGCGTTTTTCATCCATCCGGTCAGCAGTCAGGGCGATGATCGGAAGTGAGGAGAAAGCCTCCTTGGATTGACGAATCTTTTTCGTCGCGTCGATTCCGTTCATCACAGGCATGTTAATATCCATGAGGATAAGATCGATCTTTTCTCCACGTTTGAGAATATCCAATGCCTCCTGTCCGTTACCGGCAAGAATTCCTTCCAAGCCTGTTTTGGAAAGCAGACCCATGATCACAGCCTGGTTGATCGCATTGTCATCGGCGACTAGAATTCTGTCTCCCCGACGTTCGCGGAATTTTTCTCGGAAGATTTCAATGGTGTTTTCCTCATACTTCTTCCCTTCTTCGACATAGAGGTCAAGGATCATCTCAAACACTTTTCTTTGGGTCACGGGTTTTTGAAGAATCGCGTCGAAACGACCGCTTTTTAATTTTTGACTCTGTTCCGAACCGGTGAAGTTACTTCGTTGAAGGACGAGAAAAGCATCACCGATTTTGCTCAGACAGGAGACGTTGCAGAGCGAATAAAGAGATTCGTCGACGATGACGATATCGAAGTGCTGTTTTTCCAGAACGCTACGAAGGGTTTTTGCATCATATACAACCATCGTGCCGTAATGGAAATAGCGTAGCATTCGTGCCAGAGCGCTTGCCGCATGCGCGTTTTCATCAATGATCAAAACCTTTTTGAACATCAATTCACGGGAGGGAAGACGATAACTCCTGCGTTCAGTACGTTGAGTCGTCAATTCGAAGAAAAAGCGGCTTCCTTTGCCCGGTTCACTCTCGACACCGATTTCTCCTCCCATCTTTTCGATGATCTGTTTGGAGATCATCAGCCCAAGTCCTGTTCCGCCGTATTTCCGGCTTACGGATCGGTCGGCCTGGGAAAAGGATTTGAAAAGATTTTTCTGTTGCTCGCTGTCCATTCCGATACCGGTATCGATTACTTCGAAAAGGAGACGAAGAGTTTCTCCATCCATACTTTGCATAGAAATTTTAAGAGTGATTTCTCCCTTTTCGGTAAATTTGACGGCGTTATTGAGCAGGTTGATCAATACTTGGGAGAGGCGTAAAGGATCGCCTACGATTTTGGCCGGTACACGTTTGTCGATATCGAAAATCAGGCGTAAACCTTTCGATTCAGCTTGATAGCCGATGGCGGAAGCGACTTTGTCCAGGACTTCATTAAGATCGAATTCGATCTCTTCGAGCTCCATTTTCCCACTTTGTAATTTCGAAAAATCGAGAAGATCGTTGACCAGGCCGAGAAGAATCTGCCCGGAACTTTGAATCTGTTCCAGTTTGAGACGTTGATCGTCGTTCAGTTCTGTCTGAGCAAGTATTTCACTCAGCCCTATAATTCCGGTCACGGGAGTACGCAACTCATGGACCATGGAAGCGAACCAGGTCTCTTTCATCTTTAATTGACGTTCGAACCCCTCTCTTTCTTGGCGGTAGCTCTCTCCGATGGTAGCGATTTTTCGTTCAAGTTCCTCAACTTTTGTCCGATAATTTAGCGCTGTTTTCCGGTAGAGAATTCCCCGGAGATAGTTACGGAACGTGGGGATGAAAACCGCGAAATGGCGATAGGAAAAGAAAGAGAGATTATGTTGGGCGAACTCTTTGGCGAAAAGAGGTTCTTCGTCGTAGAGATAGACGAGGGAACAGTCACTGTTGAGCAGATGAAGTTTTTCCAGAAGATTTCGATACTCGCTGTAAGCTTCCTGGCGTTCGACAAGAACGACAAGTTCCGGGGGATTCGCTTCGGGACGGCAACGATCAAGCACGCTTTGGGCCGATCGAAGGGGAGTGACTTCATCCATCAGTGCTTTGACGGCATACAGAGGTCTCTGTTCGCTTCGGGGATCGCAATAGAGACATCGCAATGCCTTGATCGACTGTGCGGTTCCGGAACGTTCCGGGTTCTTCGGGGAGGATTTCATTTCAGGACTCCGTTGCACTGCAGACTTTCCTGCAGGATTTGAATACTTTCGACGATTTTTTTGCGATTCGTTCGGAGGGCAAGTTCACAATAATCCACTTCGGAGTCATCGCGGCCCGTCGCTAGGGCGATGAGGTCGCCGAAATCGGATCGCCAGTAGTGGATCGTCGAGCCGTCGGGGAGTTTTTCGTCCCGGTAGGAGGGGCCGTTATCCATCACAAACTTCATATAACGTTTGCCGAGATAGAGGCTTTTGTGTACAGGGAGAGGTTGGGGGGAGCTTGAGCTGCATGCATTGAGAAGGAAAAGCGTTGTCCCGGCCAACGATGCGACAATTCTGTTCATTCCCGCTCCTTGCGGATCCGTCTCGAAAGGGTCGGCTGCAGGGCCGTCGTCATTTCGTAGGGGATCGTTCGGAAGTAGCGGGCCGCTCTGGCGGCGTCGCGCATGATACAGACCTCCTCCGCCTCCCCTTCTAGGGAAAGATAATCCATCGAAACTCGGCCGAGAATTTTGTGCCCCTCTTCTGTGACGTAGGGGACTTGCGCGTCTCCGCGGGGCCATCCGTCTCCGTAGCCGAGATCGTAGGTGGAAACTTTCATCGTTTTCGGAGCGGTGAACTCTCCGCCGTATCCGACCCGTTGGCCGGGACGAAGCGTTCGTCGGGAGGCTCGGCGGGCCCAGAGGGAGAGAACGGGCCGTAGATCGGTCTTTTTAAAACCTTCGGGGAGGGTGTCGAAGCCGTAGATCGCGATGCCGACACGGGCAATTGCTTCGTCGAAGTTTTCACTGCGGAGCAGAGCGGCGGAGTTGCAGGAGTGGAAGCGGACAGTGTCAAAACCCGCTTGGCGGACACGACTTTTGACGGAGGCGAAGGTTTTCTTCTGCCAGAAAAATTCACTGGTCAATTCGTCGGCACTACGATAATGTGTCATCACCCCGAAGAGTCGGATTCCTCGATCTGTGATGAGGTTTAGCGCTTCATCCACTTCTCCGACACTTATTCCGTTGCGGTGCATGCCGGTGTCGACTTTCAGTTCCACTTTCACCTCGGGGTCGATGTGTCTCAGGCTCTCCAGTTCGGGGATCGCATAGGAAAGTCTTTCGTCGACACGTGGAGTGTCTCCCAGGACCAGTATGTTGTTGAAAAGCTCGCGGATACGCAGCGCTTCGTCGTTGTCGGCGACGACTGCCTCCTTGATCCCGTACTTCGCCGCCATTTGAGCCATCTCCTCCAGGCCGTGACCGTAGGCGTTGTCTTTTAGGACGACGGCTATTTTGCTTTTCGCTCCGGTCTTCAGTGCCAATTCATCCAGATTGTGATAAAAATTCTCCTGACTTAATTCAATATATGCCATAAACAATTATACTTAAAAAGTTTGTGGATAAAGGGGAGAGAGAATGTGGTGGTTGACCGTCGGCAAGATTATCGGGGCGATTTTTACACTGATTGTCCTTTATCTGCTGATCAAAGAGTTGCATAAAGTAGTTAAAGATAGCAATGACGGACGGTGCAGCGATCGATGCGATCTCGACTGAATTTTGGAGAAAAAAATGCGTAGATTGCGAGCAGAATGGGAGCGGCAGCGAGTCGTACTGGTCGCCTTCCCTCACGAAGAGACGGACTGGGCGAGAGGGGGGGATCTTCAAAAAGCCTACGCCCCCTTTGTTCGTATCGCACAGGCCCTAGCCTATTCACAAACTGTCTACATTCTTTGCCGGGATCAAAAGGCAATCAGCGATCTTTTCTGTTCGACGAACGGTATGGTCTTTATCGAAGCTGAGTACGACGATACCTGGACACGGGATTACGGACCTTTTAGTGTTGAGGAGGGGGGCAGCCCCAAACTGTTGGATTTCGTTTTTGACGGTTGGGGAGGCAAATTTCCGGCCCAGAGGGACAACGCCGTAAATCGCGTTCTTTCGCAGAGGGGATACTTCGGGACGACGCCCCTGGAATCCGTCGATTTTGTTCTGGAGGGGGGATCCGTGGAATGTGACGGAAGAGGGACGATTCTGAGTACGAGTCGCTGCCTTTGCCACCCCAATCGCAACGGAGGTCTTACGAAAACGGAGGTGGAAAAATACCTCCGTGATCTACTGGGAGCACAGCGTTTCCTCTGGCTCGAGCACGGCTATCTCGCCGGAGATGATACCGACAGTCACATCGACACATTGGCCCGTTTCGTCGACGAGTCGACGATCGCCTATGTCCGTTGCGAAGATCCCGAAGATGAGCATTACGAAGAGCTCAAAGCGATGGAAGAGGAGCTTCGGGCGTTTCGCCGGGCCGACGGTCGTCCCTACCGTCTCGTCCCTCTGCCGATGGCTCCGGCACGGTTCGACGCTTCCGGCAAACGTCTCCCCGCCACATACGCCAATTTTCTCATCGCCAACCGGGCACTGCTTTATCCCAGCTACGAGAGTCCGCGAAGTGACCGGCTTGTCGGCCGGATCTTCGCGGAGCTTTTTCCCGACCGGGAGATCATCCCGATTCCATGCAGTCGACTGATCACCCAGGGGGGGAGTCTCCACTGTTCGACGATGCAGATCTATTTTTGAAACGGAGCGATACGGAATGAAACAGCGAGAACCCCTGAAAACTGCACTGATTCAGCAGAGATACCACGGAACAAAAGAGGATACGATCGCGCACAGTGTGGCACAGATCGAGAGAGCCGCAAAGGCGGGAGCGGATCTGATCGTGCTTCAGGAGCTGCACCAAAGTGAGTATTTCTGCCAGTGCGAAGCGACCCGTTTTTTCGATTATGCGCGGAGTTTCCGGGAGGATCTCCGTTTCTGGAGTACGGTGGCGGCCGAGCATGGAGTGGTGCTGGTCAGCTCCCTTTTCGAAGAGCGTGCTCCCGGCCTCTATCACAATACTGCCGTCGTCTTCGACCGGGACGGCTCCGTCGCCGGTAAATACCGCAAGATGCACATTCCCGACGATCCGGGTTTTTACGAAAAGTTTTATTTTACTCCGGGCGACCTCGGTTTTGAGCCGATCGAAACCTCGCTGGGGCGACTGGGTGTGTTGGTCTGTTGGGATCAGTGGTATCCCGAAGCGGCTCGGATCATGGCCCTCAAAGGAGCTGAAGTCCTGATCTATCCCACCGCGATCGGATGGTTCGATGAGGATTCCGAAGAAGAGAAGGAGCGCCAGAGGGAGAGTTGGATGACGATTCAGCGTAGTCACGCCGTCGCCAACGGACTGCCGGTGCTCAGCTGCAACCGTGTCGGTTTCGAGGCCGACCCCGGTGAGGTATTGCGGGGAATCCGCTTCTGGGGGAGCAGCTTCGTCTGCGGTCCCCAAGGGGAGTTTCTCGCCCGGGCCGACAGTGAGAACGAAACGATACTTTACGCGACGATCGATCGGCGACGGACGAAAGAGGTGCGGGATATTTGGCCTTTTCTCCGGGATCGGCGTATCGAGAATTATGCGGAGCTTTTGCGGCGGTACTGTGATTGAGGGCACCATTGTCCGTACTTCTGCCGCCGATGATCGATGCAGATGAAGTGTTGGCCATTGTATGAAGTGAGTTGAAGTTTTTTAGAATCCTACAATACGTGTTCCGGGTTGAAAGGCTTCACCGTTTCGTTCGTTCCACGAAGCGCTGACAGAAGAGCTCCAGCCCCTCTTCGACGCTCCACCAGTCGTCGAACGCGGCGTCGTAATAGGGGCGAGTCACTTTTGGGAAACTCTCTTGCTCTTCGTAGAGATTGACGCACCAGTCGTAGGAGAGTCCCGCATGGTCCAGGGCCCGGAGACTCAGGAGTGTCTGATTGATGCATCCCAAACCGGAAGGGGTCACGAGCAGCGTATGGGCTTTCAAGTCACGAGCCAGATCGATCATGAAATACTTTTCGCTCAGGGGGACCAGGAGCCCGCCTGCCCCTTCGATGATCAGAAGATCGCAGTGTGACTCTAAATCGGAGACTTTGTGCAGTATCCTGTCCGGATCCAGGGAGTGCTCCGTATCTGCGCAGAAGGGAGCGGCGGGAAGAGGGAATGTGTAGGCGCAGAGATCACGGGCTTCGAATCCGGTAAAGTCGGGATTGAGTTCGTAAAGCTCCTCCAGCAGACTCCGGGCGTCTTGGGGGGCCTCTTCGACGCCGGTTTCGACAGCTTTGCAGGCTCCGACCCGGTAGCCGAGACGGGCGAATGTGCGGAGCAGAAGACGAACGACGTGCGTTTTCCCTATCCCTGTTCCGGTCGCCGTGACGAAGAGTCTAGGCATGGTCGTTATCTCCCCTTTTTTCTTTCTTGCGGCTCTTGCAATTCTTTAAAAAATCTGTATAATGCTTTTGACACGGTGTGAAGAATTGTAACATACCGGGTGCCGATAAATTATTATAGTTAGGTAAGGATTGAAGTTGGCGAGGACGATCGAAGAGATCGAGAACGAGACAGAATTGCGGGAGCCGCCCCTTTATCGGGTGATCTTGCACAACGACGACTATACGACCATGGAATTCGTCGTGGAAGTTTTGATGACGATTTTTCATAAAAGCCGCGAAGAAGCGGAAGAGATCATGTGGACCGTCCATGAACAGGGTAAAGCGATCTGCGGAATCTATACCTTTGAAATCGCTCAGACTAAGGCGGAACAGGTAAAGATTCTGGCACGGCGTAACGCATTTCCCCTCCTGGCGACGATCGAAGCGGATGATTGAAAGAGGAGTCGAAAAGAATGATTAGTATTGAATTGAACAAAGTTTTTATGCGAGCCGTTGAATATGCTAAAAGCAAACGGCATGAATATCTGACCATCGAACATGTTTTTCTGGCAATTTTGTCAAATCGTGAAGGAGAGCGGACGCTTAGAGGTCTGGGGGCTGACACTGTTGAGATGAAGAAAGCCTTGGCGGCGCATCTCAATGCCCATGTTCCGGTTCTGGAAAAAGTGACCGATCCTATGGAGACGCTCTCCCTCTCCCGGACGGTCAATCGGATGATGGGACAGCTTCATGCCGCCGGAAAAAAAGAAGCGACCATCGGCAACATGCTGGCGGCGATCCGGGAGGAGAAGGAGAGCTATGCCGCGTATTTGATGGAGAGGGCCGGGATTGACCGGGTGGCTCTCCTCGAAGCGCTTTCTCATCCATCAGTTGAAAAAGCGGGGCAAAGAGAAAAGGTAGAGGCGGATTCCGAGGAGACGGCGCGGGAAAGTACGACCCCCAATCTGGACGACTTTACCGTAGAGCTTGTAGCGTTGGCCGGGGAGGGGAAAATTGATCCGGTCATCGGACGGGAGACGGAGATCGAGCGGGTGATGCAGACGCTCTGCCGTCGGAAAAAGAACAATCCTCTGCTTGTCGGTGAGCCGGGTGTGGGTAAAACCGCTATCGCCGAGGGGCTGGCCTTGCGTATCGCCGAGGGAGAGGTCCCCGAAATCCTCTCCGATGCACGGATCTATGCATTGGATATGGGCGCATTGCTCGCCGGTACCAAATATCGGGGGGATTTTGAAAAGCGTCTCAAAGGAGTACTCGAAGAGGTTAAAAAGGTGGAGAACGCCATTGTCTTCATCGACGAGATTCATACTCTCGTGGGAGCCGGTAGTACGGGAGGGGGAAGCATGGACGCCTCGAATCTTCTCAAACCGGCACTGGCACGGGGGGAGCTCAAATGCATCGGGGCTACGACTCACCAGGAGTTCCGCAACTTTTTTGACAAAGACAAAGCCCTTTCCCGGCGCTTCGCCAAAGTGGATATCGATGAGCCGAGTTTTGAGGATACCTTTAAGATCCTCAAAGGGGTTCAACATAAATACGAAGAGCACCACGAAATCGCTTTCAGCGACAAAGCGCTGCGCACCGCCATCGATCTCAGTGTCAAATACCTGCACGACCGTTTTCTTCCCGATAAAGCGATGGATTTGATCGATGAGGCGGGAGCCCATTTTATGCTGAGGGGAGAGAAACATGTGGAAGTGACAAGTCGGGATATCTCCGAAATTCTTTCCCGTATGCTCAATCTTCCCCCCGCGACACTCGAACAAGACGATACCGAGCGGCTCCGAACGCTTGAAGAACGTCTACGGAGTCGTATTTTGGGACAAGAAGAGGCGGTTCACGGATTGAGCCGGGCGATCAAGCGCTCCTATGCGGGGCTCAACCGCCCTGAAAGTCCGATCGGTAGTTTTCTATTTGTCGGTCCTACCGGCGTGGGGAAAACCGCTCTGGCCAAAGCCCTGGCGGAGGAACTGGGTATCCATTTTGAACGGCTCGATATGAGTGAATATATGGAAAAACATGCCGTCAGTCGACTCATCGGAGCGCCTCCGGGTTACGTGGGCTACGAACAGGGAGGGCTATTGACCGAAATCATCAAGAAACACCCCCATACGGTGCTTCTTCTCGACGAAATCGAAAAGGCCCATCCCGACATCATGAACATTCTGCTGCAGGTGATGGATGAGGCCCGCCTTACCGACAACAACGGTGTCGTCAGTGACTTCAAAAACGTGGTGCTGATCATGACCTCCAACCTTGGAACCAAGGAGCCGGGGGTCATGGGCTTTGTCCAGGAGAACGGCGCCCGGGCCGACAAGGCGATGCAGGAGTTCTTCTCGCCCGAGTTTCGCAACCGGCTGAGTGCGACGGTACATTTCCGTTCTCTCGATCTCGACACCTTGGCCAAAATCGTCAAGCTGGAGATCGGAGAACTCGACCGGCAGTTGCGTCGGGAGAAGAAGGTCCGGATCAAGGTGGACAAAACGGTACGACGCGCTCTGGCCGCCCGGGCGGAGAAAGAAGCCTTCGGAGCCCGTCCTTTGGCCCGCCTTATCGATGAAAAGATCAAGGAGCCTCTGACCGATGCTATTTTGTTCGGAGAGTTGAAAGAGGGCGGAGAGGTCCGTGTCGACCTGGACGAAAACGGAGAGTTCCGCTTCGAATTCACCGCCACGGAAACTGTCGACTGATGGAGTCCATTTTTGATGAAGACCGGTTCATTTCTCCACTGAGCCGTTTTTCGCACGCCTTTCCCGATCCCCGAGATGCCGGGAAGGAAGGTCTGCTCGCCTACGGCGGCGATCTGGAGCCCAATCGTCTGCTCAGCGCCTACCGACAGGGGATCTTCCCCTGGTACAACCCGGATGATCCCATTCTGTGGTGGTCTCCCGATCCACGACTCGTGCTTTTTCCGAAGGATTTGAAACTCTCTCGCTCTTTCCGTCGGGTATTGCGAAACCGTGATTATCACGTCGATTTCGATCGGGATTTTGAGGCGGTTATACGGGCTTGTTCGGACGTTTATCGCCCTGGACAGCGGGGGACCTGGCTCGGGGAAGAGATGATCGAGGCGTATGGCAGACTGCATGAGATGGGATGGGCCCATAGTGTTGAAGTTCGGATGGGAGGAGAGCTCGTCGGAGGGCTCTACGGCGTGGCGATGGGCGGAGCCTTTTTCGGTGAATCGATGTTCACGACACGCTCCGACGGTTCCAAAATCGCCCTCAAGGCGCTAAGTGACGTTTTAACGGAATCGGGTTATGATTTGATTGACTGCCAGGTGACGACCCCTCATCTTCTACGCTGGGGGGCTGTGGAGTTGCCCCGAGAGCGTTTTCTCGATCGGCTGGAGAAGGCGATGGAAAAAAGGGGGCGGCCTATCGGGCGCTGGACAGATCTCAACTGGGAGTATCGCGATGGTAGATGACAACATGACTTTTTCGCTCTGGCTCGACTTTATCGAACGGGATTTTCTCAAAGAGCGTTTTGTGGATCTCGTCGAGGGCCGTGTCGTCAACGGGGCGACGAGCAACCCTTCTATTTTCGCGCAGGCCATCGGAAACTCACCGGCTTATCGGGAAGCGCTCCAGGCTCTCTCCGGTCGTCCGCCCAAAGAGAAATACGAGGCGTTGGCCATCGAAGACATCAAAACGGCGGCATTGGTACTGCGGGGAGTTTACGACGAAGGAAGCGAGGGATACATCAGCATCGAGGTCGATCCTTTTCTCGCGTTCGATACGCAGGGTACCGTCGCCGAGGCGCGACGGCTTTTCAGGGCCATCGACGAACCGAACGTTATGATCAAAGTCCCCGCTACGGAGGCGGGATATGCCGCGATGAGCGAACTGTTGGGGGACGGCATTAGCGTCAACGCCACGTTGGTCTTCTCTCCCGAACAGGCACGTCACTGCCTCGATGCGATGAAGAGGGGAATCGACGAATTCGAAAAGACAGGAGGCGAACGGGTCGAAGCGGTGATCAGCGTCTTTGTCAGCCGTTTTGATCGGCTGCTGGATCCGCAACTCGGGGAGAAAGGGCTCCCCACGGCGTTGACCGGCATCATGAACGCGGCGAAGATTTACAACATCGTTCAGGCCAACAACACCCCCAGTGTTCGCACTCTTTTTGCCAGTACGGGCGTCAAAGAGGGACAGAATCTTCCGGCGGATTATTACATCCGTGAACTCTACGGGCCCCATTGCATCAATACGGCTCCGCTGGCGACTATTGAGGCGTTCGAAGCGGGCGGTCATCCGGAGCGACCCGCTTTACCGATTTCCCAGGAACGGATCGATGACTATTTCCATACGCTTGAAACACACGGTATTGTGATGGATGAAGTGTACCGGCGCCTACTGGAAGAGGGGATCGCGGCCTTTGAATCGTCGTTTGCTTCCCTCCTTACTCTTCTGACGGAAGAGGACGAATGAAAGATCGGCTCAATCTCTATCTGAAAACGCTAGTTGCACACGGAGGAAGCGACTTTCACATCAAAGCGGGATCGATCCCGAGGATCCGCATCGACGGTGTTCTGAAAAAAATCGGGAAAGACCCTTTTCAAGCGTCCGAAGTGAAGCTTTTGGTTAAGCAGATTACGACAGCGGAACAGTATGTAATGCTCGAAGAGAAGAAATCTCTCGACTTCGCCTATCTTCTGGATGAAAAGAGTCGTTTCCGTGTGAACGTTTTTCGTCAGATGGACGGGTTGAGTGCCGTATTCCGTCTGATACCGGCCCAGGTTCCAACCGTCGATCAGCTAAGGCTTCCGCAGGCGGTCAAAAACTTTGCCGATATACCGCGGGGCCTTGTCTTGGTCACCGGGGTAACGGGCTCGGGAAAATCGACGACATTGGCGGCCATTCTCGACCGAATCAACGAGCAGCACTACAAACACATTATCACCCTTGAAGACCCCATCGAATTCGTCCATACGGAGAAGAAGTGTCTAATCAATCAGCGGGCGATCGGTACCGACAGTAACTCCTTCAAAGATGCGCTCCCGGCGGCGTTGCGGGAAGATCCGGATATCATTCTCGTTGGAGAGATGCGCGACATCGAAACCATTGATCTGGCGTTGCACGCCGCCAATACAGGGCACCTTGTCTTCTCCACGCTTCACACGCTGGATGCCAAGGAGACTGTCAACCGTATTATCGGGATGTTCCCCGAGGAGGAGCAAAACCGTATCCGTCTCTCCCTGGCTTCCGTCCTTTCGGGGGTGATTTCCCAGCGCCTGGTCCCTTCCAAAAAAGGAGGACGGGTCGCCGCCGTCGAAATTTTGACAAAAACCGCGAGAATCTCCGAACTCATCATGGAAAACCGTGATTACGAGTTGCCCGATGCCATTGCCGAAGGTCGGGATATCTACCACTCCCAAACTTTCGATCAGCATCTCTTCGATCTGGTCCAAGCGGGCGAGATCAGTGAAGAGGTCGCCCTGGAAAACGCCTCTTCGCCGTCGGATCTGAAGTTGAAACTTCAGGGGATCGGATCGTCGGTTCCCCGGGGGGTCGAGAGAGGGAAGATGAACGAAGAGGACCTGGAGGCCTTAGATACCTACGCTTTCAAAGACGACGACGCGTTCGAATTCTGACTCTCTCCATCCTCTGTCGATAAACTTTTCAACTCTTTTTTAGATGGGGTCTAGTACAATTCCGCTCTTATTTTTATGCAAAGGACAAAGAATGCTGGAAGGTATTATTAGAGAGAGTATCGGAAAGAGCAACGCCAAAAAGCTCAAACGAGATGGTTATCTAATAGCGAACATCTATGCGAAGGGAGTGGACAATATCCACGCCGCCTTCAAACAGGGTGATTTCATTAGAACCGTACGCCGAAAAGAGAAGCTTGC
>WFQO01000184.1 GCA_015486995.1 Nitratifractor sp.
GCGTCAGATGTGTATAAGAGACACATTCTACGCTTCGGGACTTTCGGTTGCTGCGCTTTGGTCTGTGTACCTGGAGTGGAGGGTTTGGGAGGCAGGGTCTGGAATTGATCGAGATTGAGCGTGATTTTGCTGCGGTTGATCGCTTTGTGTTCGACTCGGCTCTTGTGCACAAGCCAGAGGAGGAGGGCGACGACGCCAAGATGCAGCAGGAGAGAAAGGAAAAAGGAGAAAGACAACCGACGAATGCTCTCCTCCTCCACCGTGATGTTCCCTCCGTCCTCCCTTTCGGCTTGAACGTATTCCTACGGCTTGCGTCCCCAATTTTATGGAAGATTTTACGGAAAGCTCAATAGTGTATAATTTGCGGAATTATAACCAAAAAGGATCGAGAGATTATGCAGTGGACAGCGAGCGAACAGGCCTTTGAGGAGGCGAGGAAATATATTCCCGGCGGGGTCGATTCTCCGGTGCGGGCTTTTGGAAGCGTCGGAGGGGTGCCTCCCTTTATCGAGCGCGGAGAGGGGGCGTATCTGATCGACATCGACGGCAACCGTTACATCGACTACGTCCAGAGCTGGGGGCCGCTGATCTTCGGCCACTGCGATCCCGAGATCGAAAACGCGGTGATCGACACGGCGAAAAAGGGGCTCAGCTTCGGTGCGCCCACCCCGTTGGAGACGGCCCTGGCCAAAGAGATTGTTGACCTCTTCGAGAGTATCGACAAGGTTCGCTTCGTCAACTCCGGGACCGAAGCGGTGATGAGCGCCATCCGTTTGGCCCGGGGTGCGACGGGACGGGACGACATCGTCAAATTCACCGGATGCTATCACGGACACAGCGATTCCCTGCTGGTGCAGGCAGGCAGCGGAGCGGCGACCTTCGGCAATCCGAGCAGTCCTGGTGTTCCGGCCGATCTGACCCGTCACACCCTGCTGGCGGAATACAACGATCTGGCGAGTGTGGAGCGCTGTTTCGAAGCGAGTGAGGGGATCGCTTGCGTCATCGTCGAGCCGATCGCCGGTAATATGGGGCTGGTCCCGGCCGAGGAGGAGTTTCTCCGGGGGTTGCGCAGGCTCTGCGACGCCCACGGAGCGCTGCTGATCTTCGACGAAGTGATGAGCGGCTTTCGCGCATCTCTTCGGGGGGCACAGGGCTTGACGGAGGTGAAGCCCGACCTCGTGACACTGGGCAAAGTCATCGGCGGCGGAATGCCGGTGGGAGCCTTCGGCGGAAGTGCGGAGATTATGGCGCAGCTGAGCCCAGAGGGGCCGGTCTATCAGGCGGGGACCCTCAGCGGCAATCCCGTCGCGATGGCGGCGGGCCTGGCTTCGCTCCGGAAGCTCAAAGCCGACCCGCAGATCTATCCCCTCCTGGAAGCACGGGCGAAACGTTTGACCGAAGGCTTCGAAGCGGCGGCCAAAGAGGCGGGTCTTCCGATGGTGACGACGGTGCGGGGCAGTATGTTCGGTTACTTTTTCACTGACGAGCCGGTGCGAAACTTCGAGGAAGCGAAGCGGGGTGATAATGAGATCTTCAAACGTTTCCACCACGGAATGCTGGAGCGGGGCATCTATCTGGCCTGCTCCTCCTACGAGACCGGCTTTCTCAGCACGGCCATCGACGAAGGGATGGTCGATGAGACGGTCACCGCCGCCCGTGAGGTAATGAAAGCGATCGCCTAAGATGGAAGAGAAACGAAAAAATCCGGAGGAGCCGAAGCTCAAGAAGGTCGTCGAGGGCGCCAACGACTTGAGCCTGGGGATCTCCATCGTCGTAGCGATCCTCATCGGCATCGGCATCGGGATCGGGCTGCAGAAGCTCTTCGGCGTGCGCTGGGTGATCTGGATCGGCGTCGTCATCGGGGTAGGGGCGGCTTTGCGCAATCTTCAGATCGCTTACTCGAAGCAGAAGCGTGCCCTGGATGAACTCGCCAACGACCCCCGTTACAAAACCCGCCGTTTCGACTATGAGGACGACGAGGAGTGATGCGACACCTGATTGTGACGCTCGGACTGGTCGATCTTCTCCTGGCACTTCTTGCCTCACTTGCGGGGGGAGTGCCGGCATTAGCGAGCAGCCAGGTGGGATTTTTCAGTTCGCTGCTGGTAGTGGCGGCGTCTTTCGGAAGCTATCGGCGGATGGTTCGGCAGCGCCTGGCGGCCGGGATGGCCGTTCCCGAGACGCGTGACAGCATCGATCGGATGGAAGACCCCTACGGGCTCTATGACGACGAAGAGCCCAAAAGCTGTGAGAGGGAGGAAAGCACGGAGAATTTCCGGGAAATCGTACGGGAGGAGAAGGCCCGCCTGAAAAAGAGCCGCCGCTCTCCGGCCAAAGTCGCCCGGGATGCGGTGCCGGCTTTTTCTCCCTGGCGCTTAGGGGCATACGCATTTCTGGTGCTCGGTTTCTTTTTTCTCCGTGGGAAAGGGTGGTTGGTCCTTGCCGCCTATCTGCCGGCGTTGGCGCTACCCATCATTGTAACGGTCTGGTACCTGCTCGGCCAGGGGGGAACGGATGCGGATGCTTGAGCGGCTCAAGCGCCCCGGATACTGGATCGTTCTGTTGGCGATTCTTACTGTTTACTCCTATCACTCCTTTCAAAAAAATGAAAAGAAGGAAGAACACAAAACTTTGAGTGTTCTTTACCGTAGTTACGGAGAGACGATTTTCGACGAATTGAAAAACCGTAATCTTCTAGCCTTGCAGAGTCGTTTCGGAAAAGAGGGTGAAAAAAAAATAGATTTGGAAGATATAGCACTTTTTATCGATACGTTGCATCTGGACCGTGCAGAATCATCTCGATGGATCGATCTTAATCGTACAGGGAAAGGTTTGATCCTCCATGGTGCTCTTAAATTGGATAATAATCTTAGTTATCCCATCGATATGATTATGATTCACCGAGGCAAGAAGATTCTTCTTGAAAGTATGAAAGTGGGAAATCACGTATTGAAACTTGATCGTGAATCTTTTCCTCTGAATATTCCTATTGAATTGAACCGAAGCGTCGTACTTCCCGACACCAATATAAGTTCCTGATCAGAGAATAATAATCGAGCCCTCTCAAATAACTACCCCCAAAGTCTAGCATAACGATAGTTCCATAGCGGTAGGAAGATTTTCCACCAGAGTCAAGCCAAGGTTCTTCGCCTGCTTCTTCAATCTCTTCAGC